>NZ_JBHYVC010000068.1:0-40340 GCF_042749965.1 Streptomyces sp. NPDC059454
GTCTCCGGGACGTGCGCGTCCCGGAGACGGCCCTCAAGGAGGGGAAGGCCCCCGCCTCACCATTTCACCGCGGACGGTCACGCCGCCCGGGCCGCCGCCACTTCCTCCCGCAGCCGGGGCAGCATGTCGTGGTAGACACCCGGGCAGAGGGTCTCGCCGTAGTCCTTGTGGCCGTGGAGCTGTGCGGAGGGGATGCCGTACCGCGCGCACACGTACGCGCACAGGGTGACCAGGACGTCCCACTGGGCCTCCGGCGGCACCGCGCCCGCGTGGTACGCGCCCTCGCACGCGATGCCGATGGCCTGGTCGTTCTGCCCGGAGGTGTGGGAGCCGAGGACGAAGTTCCGGCCGCCGGTGAGCGCCCGGAGACTGCCGTGCCGGCCCTCGGTGATCCAGCCGCCCCGGCTGACCAGGAAGTGGTAGCCGGTGTCGACCCAGTTGTTCTTGTCCAGGTGCAGGTCCTGCACCCAGTGGGCGTGCGCGTGCGCCTGGGCGCGGGAGAAGTCGGAGGTGTTGGCGCTCACCGTGTGATGGACGACGATCCGGCTCGGCCGGTACTGGAGGAGGCTGATGTTCCCCCGGGGGGAACGGGCGCCCCAGGTCGTGGTGGAGTCGATGTCCGGCTCGACGGCCTCGGCGCCGGTGCCGCCGGCGTGCGCGGTGCCCGGCAGGGCGGTGAAGGCGGCCAGTCCGGCCGCACCGGCGAGCAGGAGGCGGCGGCGCAGGGGGTGGTCGGGATGCACGATCACTCCTCGGGGACGGAGGGAGGGCGGGGGAGACGACGGAGCCGGCCGCGGGTCGGCCGCCGGCTCCACCGCGTGATCGCGTACGTACCTACGCCGTCAGGTGTTGTTGGCGAGCGCCAGCAGCCGGTCGCGGGAGCCGTTGAACTGGTTGCGGTCCACGTTGCCGGCGACTCCGGCGACCGAACCGGTGCTGGTGTACTGCCACACCGTCCAGGTGGGGAAACCGCTCGGAATGGTCGGCGACGACGCGGAGGTCCAGTGCGCCACCCACAGCGGGCTCTTGGCGGACATGCCGGTCCAGTTGCCGGTGCAGGTGTTCCACCAGCTCGCCGTCGTGTAGATGACGACGTCACGGCTCGTGCGCGATTTGTAGGTGGTGTAGAAGTCGTTGATCCAGCTGCGCATCTGCGTGGTGGACAGGCCGTAGCACATGGCCCCGTACGGGTTGTGCTCGATGTCCAGGACGCCCGGCAGGGTGAGGTTGTCGCGCGACCAGCCGCCGCCGCTGTTGACGAAGTAGTTCGCCTGGGTGGCGCCGCTGGAGGCGTTGGGGAGCGCGAAGTGGTACGCGCCGCGGATCACGCCGGCGCGGTAGGCGGCGGGGTAGTTGGTGTTGAAGCTCGGGTCCTTGTAGGTGGTGCCCTCGGTCGCCTTCATCCAGGCGAACTGGATGCCGGCGCCCCGCACCGAGGTCCAGTTGATGGCGCCCTGCCAGTGCGAGACGTCGATACCCTGGACGCCGTCGGTGGGGGCCAGGGCGCCCCGCGACGGGTCCCCGGCCGGGTCGCCCTCGTGGACGCGGGTGCCCACACCCATGTACGCCTCGCCGGGCTCGACCTTGACACGGTCCCGGTCGGGCTGGGGTGCTGCGGTCGCGCCGCCCGCGGTGGTGGCCGTCAGCGCGAGTGCGGCGCCGAGGACGCCGAGCGCCGTGGCCATCCGTCTGCGGGGGCCGGTTAAGGGGCGGGGGAGAGAGAACACTGGGGCTGCCTCCTGACACATGTGGGGATGAGCGAAGGAGGTGACGTCGGCCGCTGCCACCTGGGCAGATCCGTGCTGCTTGACGTGCGCGCGTCATTAGTTACGCACGTAGATTCCGCGGGTGTAAAGGGCCTCCGGTTCCCTCTGGTGGTCTGGTCCACTGTAGGAGCGGATGGCCAGGAAACTTGGGAACCGGGCGGCGGAAACTTTCAGCGCGTGAAACCTCGGCTACAGTCCGAACAGGCCGGGGTCCTTCGCCAGGTCCCGGAAGACGTCCTGGGGATTCGGCACGAGCTTGCGCCGCTTGAGGTCCATCAGCCCGCCGACCGCCGTGATCTCGGCCGCCACGGTGCCGTCGGCCTTGGTGATCGTCTGCTCGATGGTGAAGACCTTGCCGCCGCTCCAGATGAAGGCGCAGCTCACGTCGGCCTCGTCACCGGCGAGCAGCTCCCGCTTGTAGCGGATGGTGGTCTCCAGCGCGACCGGTCCCACCCCCTGGGAGATGAGCCCGGACTGGCTGATCCCGACCTCCTGGAGCAGCGACCAGCGCGCGTGCTCCGCGTAGTTGAGGTACACGGCCTGGTTGAGGTGGCCCTGCACGTCGGTCTCGTATCCGCGCACGGTCACCCGTACGGAGAACGGCTCGCTCACTGCGTCTGTCCCCTTCACGCCCGCTCGGTTCGTTGCCCGACCCACCGATCCTGGCACGCCCCTCACACCCGGCGCGGGGAGGCCAGCAGATAGCGCGCCCGGGTCCTCGGCTCCGTGTACTCCCCGACCTGCCAGCCGGCCCCCTCCAGCGTGGCCGCGCAGGCCCGCAGCGCCTCGCCGTCCGGCTCGTGCACGGCGACAGCCTCCGGCTGCGGGGTCTCCCGCACGCGGTAACCGCCCTCGCCGTCGGTGGCCGGGCGGTGCCCGGCGGCCTCCAAGGCGAGCGCGGCGGCCTGCACCAGATGCGAACGCTCCCAGCCGCACGGCCGGTCCGTGGCGCCGTCGGTGTTGGTCATCCGGCGCAGCTCCAGCATCCCCTGCCAGGCGCCGCGCACCTCCCGGAGCCGGGCGGGGCCCGACTCCGGCGCGGGGTGTTCGCCGCCGACGCGCGCGGCGAACACCCCGGTCGCGGCCGGTGCCTCCACCGGTTCGGGCGCTGCCTCGGCCTCTGCCTCCGACTCGCGCGCCCGGTGCCCCGCCGGGGTCAGGAAGTGATCGTGCGGCGGCCTCGGGTGCCGGAAGGCGAGCCCGCGCTTCACCAGCGCGGCGAGCTGTGCCGGCGTGCCCCTCAGCCGTCCGGTGCCGGGATCGGCGGCGTCGACGATGCGGCGCTGCGCGGCGGTGAGCGGTCGGGTCATCGGCGTCCGGAGGCGTAGGGGAGGAAGGCTGCCCACTGCTGGGGGGCGAAGGTGAGGCGGGGGCCGTGTATGTGCTTCGAGTCCCGGACGTTGATGGTTTCGGGGGCGAAGGCGACTTCCACGCACTCTGGACCGTCATTCGTGCTGTAGCTGCTCTTGAACCACTTCAGCGCGGGACCGTTCCCGGTCGGGCGGTTGGACGTCATGTCTCTCCCAGCAGTTTCTCGATGAAGGCCAGTGACTCACGGGGTGTGAGGGCTTGGGCCCGGATGATGCCATAGCGGATCTCGAGGATCTGGATCTCCTTGGGGTCGGAGAGCAGTCGGCTGATCAGCTGTACTTCGATGTGGCCCACGGTGGCTCCCTCCTTCAGCCGCAGCAGTTGAAGTGCCCCTGCGAGTCCCGCGTGGTCTTCGCGGTCCGTGGGCAGCACCTGGATCTCCACGTTCCGCAGCTGACCAACCTCCAACAAGCGTTCGAGCTGCTTCCGCATCACCATTTTGCCCCCGAGCGGGCGGCGCAGCGTCACCTCTTCCTGAACGAAGCCGAAGGCGGGAGCCGGCTGCTGATCGAAGATCCTCTGACGCGCCAAGCGAGCCTCGACGAGTTCGTCCACCTGCTCCTCGTTGTACGGAGGTCGCCGCATGCCATAGATGGCCCGCGTGTACTCCGGCGTCTGAAGCAGGCCGTGCACAACGTGATTCGCGTAGGCGTACAGCTCGACTGCTTCCTCCTCCAGCTTGGCCAAGTCCCGTACCTTCTTCGGAAACCGGGCCTTCGCCACATCGTTCTTCAGCCCCGAGAGCAGCCCGCCCGCTTCGAGCACCCGGTCCGCCGCGTCGAGGAACTCCTCCATCGGCGCCCTGCGCCCGCGCTCGACGGAGGACACCTGCTCCTCGCTGTACCCGATGGCCGTTGCGAGACCGGCCTGGGTCAGGCCCTCCCGCTCCCGGCACATCTTGATGATCCGTCCGACGGTCCGCAGGACGGCCGCCGACTCCTCGTCCGCGCCGTAAGGCTCCACGCTCATGTCCTCACACCTCCATGTGCCACCCGTGCCCAACCGGCCGCCGATACGGTGCGTCACGCATCGCGGCCCGGACAGAGCCGGACGGCGCCCGTACGGTGACCCTGGGTACCGGTGTCGTTACTGTTCACGGTAAAGCCGTGTGGACACGCTGAGTGACATGAACGTCGATATCGCCCCGGCCGTCGAACACCTGGACCCTTCGCGCCACTTCGGCATCCGGCTCTCGGCCACCGCCAGAGGCGCACGCCTCGCCCGCCACCTGTCGGCCGAGCAACTCGCTTCCTGGGGCTGGCCGTACGACAGCGAGGCCAACCGCGCGGCGTCCCTGCTGGTGGCCGAACTCGCCACGAACGCGGTGGTGCACGGGCATGCCCGGGGCCGTGACTTCCGGCTCCGCCTGACGCTCCACCCTGAGGACACCACACTCCGTATCGAACTCACCGACGCCCGCCCCGACCGGCGCCCGCCGGCCCCCGGCACGCTGCGACCCGCAGCGCCCGACACGGAGTCCGGCCGCGGCCTCCTCCTCGTCGAGGCGTTGTCCACCCACTGGGGAACCACCGGTGGAGACCCGTACACCAAGACGGTGTGGTGTGAAGTCGCCCTGCGCTGACCGATGGCGTCAGGTGTCCTCAAGGGTTCGCTCCAGGTGAGGAACTCCTTCGGGCGGATCGTCAGGTACGGGAAAAGGGCGCCCAGCCGGAGAGTTCGAACCCGGCGCCCTCGCGCCGGATCTCGAAGGCGCCGTGGCCGGGCAGGTGGGCGGGCAGCACGAGGGCGTTGTGGTCGGCGGCGTAGGCGAACATCCGGGCCCGGCTGGTCTTCCTGGACGCGCACACCCGCGCCCTCCACCGTGACTGGCCCGCCAAGGCCCGCGCCGTGGTCGGCAACCTGCGCATCCTGACGGCCCGCCACCCCGACGATGCCTGCCTCGCCGCGCTGGTCGGCGAACTGGCGATCCACAGCAACGAGTTCGCCTCACTGTGGGCCGAGCACACCGTCGAGCCCTGCGGCCGCGACGTCTACGACCTGGCCCATCCGGTCGTCGGGGACCTGACCGTCACGCAGCAGACGTTCCGCGTCCCGCAGGAGCCGCGCCAGTCCCTCGTCACCTTCACCGCGGAGCCCGGATCCGCCTCCTCCGCAGCACTGACGGTGTTGCGGCAGGCTTGCGGCATCGGCAGGGGGTGTGCGGGACCTAACCCGTGAACTCGGGCCGCTCGTAGGGCGTCCACCAGCTGAGCAGGCTCCAGATGCCGAGGGCGAGCGTGCCCGCCGCGATCACGGCCGCGAGCCACGGGCGGCGCAGCGTACGCAGGACGAGCAGCCAGGCGGCGAGCGGGACGAGCGCGCCGCCCACGGCGATGAGGGGGAGGTCGACGTAGAGGACGCTCAGGTCCCGGTGCATGCCCTCGAAGCCGCCGTGGATGCTGACCCGCGCTTTCGGCGCCCAGGCGAGCACCGCCACGACGGCCCCCGAGGCGGCCAGGAGGATGCTCGTGCAGCCCAGTCTCTCTTCCTGCATGTCTTGATCGGACGCGATCGTTCCGCCGGCGGTTCCCGGGCACACTACTGCCGGTATCCGCTCAAGAAACGGCCGATCCTGCCGATCGCCGTCTCCAGGACGTCCGCGTGGGGGAGGGTGAGGATGCGGAAGTGGTCGGGGGACGGCCAGTTGAAGCCGGTGCCCTGGACGACCTGGATCTTCTCCCTGAGCAGCAGGTCGAGGACGAACTTCTCGTCGTCGTGGATCTTGTGCACCGCGGGGTCCAGCCGCGCGAACGCGTACAGCGCGCCCTTCGGTTTCACGCAGCTCACGCCGGGGATCTCGTTCAGCTTCTGCCAGGCCACGTCCCGCTGTTCGCGCAGCCGTCCGCCCGGCGCGGTGAGTTCGTGGATGGACTGCCGGCCGCCGAGCGCGGCCTGGATGGCGTACTGGGCGGGCGCGTTGGCGCACAGGCGCATGGAGGCCAGCATGGTCAGGCCCTCCAGGTAGTTCCTCGCGTGCTGCTTGGGGCCGGTGACCACCAGCCAGCCGGAGCGGAAGCCCGCCACGCGGTAGGTCTTGGACAGGCCGCAGAAGGTGAGGACGACCAGGTCGGGGGCGAGCGCGGCGGCCGAGTGGTGCACGGCGTCGTCGTAGAGGATCTGGTCGTAGATCTCGTCGGCGAGCACCATCAGGCCGTGGCGGCGGGCGAGGTCGAGGATGCCCTCGACGATCTCCTTCGGGTAGACCGCGCCCGTCGGGTTGTTGGGGTTGATGATGACCACGGCCTTGGTGCGGTCCGTGATCTTCGTGGCCATGTCGTCCAGGTCCGGGTACCAGTCGGCCTGTTCGTCGCACAGGTAGTGGACCGCCTTGCCGCCCGCGAGGTTGGTCACCGCGGTCCACAGGGGGAAGTCCGGTGCGGGGATCAGGACTTCGTCGCCGTCCTCCAGCAGGGCCTGTACGGCCATCGAGATCAGCTCGGAGACGCCGTTGCCGAGGAAGACGTCGTCGACGTCGACCTCCAGGCCCAGGGTCTGGTAGCGCTGGGCCACCGCGCGGCGGGCGGAGAGGATGCCGCGCGAGTCGGTGTAGCCGTGTGCCCGGGGGAGCATCCGGATCATGTCCTGGACGATCTCCTCCGGCGCCTCGAAACCGAACAGGGCCGGGTTGCCGGTGTTCAGGCGCAGCACGCTGTGCCCCGCCTCCTCCAGCGCGTTGGCGTGCTCGATCACCGGACCGCGGATCTCGTAACAGACCTCGCTGAGCTTGCTCGACTGCCGGAACTCCATGCGCCGCTTCCCCTCACGTCGTGTTGCTTGGTTTTACCAAGTAGGAGCTTGGAAAGTCCAACAACATGTCTAGACTGCGTCGCATGTCACCACGCCGAAGCTACGACCAGTACTGTTCCGCAGCCCGCGCGCTCGACGTCGTCGGCGACCGCTGGACCCTGCTGATCGTCCGGGAGCTCCTCGCGGGACCGCGCCGCTACACCGACCTGCACGCGGACCTGCCCGGCGTCAGCACGGACGTACTGGCCTCCCGGCTCAAGGACATGGAACGCGACGGCCTCACCACCCGGCGACGGCTGCCCCCGCCCGGAGCGGCGTACGTCTACGAACTCACCCCGCGCGGGAGCGCGTTGCTGCCCGTGCTCCAGTCCCTCGGCGCCTGGGGCGAGGCCGAACTGGGCGAGCGGCGCCCCACGGACGCGGTGCGGGCCCACTGGTTCGCGCTGCCCCTGCTGCGCGCCCTGGAGGGCGAGGGTCTCGTCGAAGTCCGCCTGGAGGAAGGCCGGTTCCATCTGCGCGTCGGCGCCGAGGACGGTCCCGTGTACGGCGACGGCCCCGCACCCGGAGAACCCGACGCCCTGCTCTCCCTGGACACCGCCACCTGTACGGCGATCAGCCGCGGTGAACTGACCCTGGCGGACGCGGTGCGCGCCGGGCGGGTCGGGGTTTCCGGCGAGGGCACGCTCGCCAAGGCGCTGCGGGAGATGTGACACGAAAGGCGGAAGGCCCGCACGGGGCGGGCCTTCCGGAAGGACGTCACGCGGTCGGTGGCACCCCGGGCGGACGCCCGGACCCCCGCGTCAGCCGGTAGCCGGCGACACCCGCCAGGGCGGCCAGCACACCGCCCGCCGCCGTCCATGTCCAGCGGCTGGACCACCAGCCGGAGGTCCAGCCGTCCTCCGGCTCCAGGTCGGCCAGTACGGCGGAGTCCTCGCCCTCCTCCGACCCGTCGCGTGTCGCGATGCCCGGCACCAGCGGTTCGGACAGCGCGCCGTCCACCGCCGCCGCGCCGCCCATGTCCTTGGACTCGACGCGCAGTTCGGCGTCCACCGACTGACCCAGGTCGGCCGTCGACAGCCGCAGCGCCGTGAGGCGGACGTAGTACGTGCCCGGCAGCGGGTCGTTCGCCCACGGCTCCGACCAGGCGCGGACCGTGCGCAGCACGCACTCCAGCTCCACCGAGGACTTGTCCGCCCCGGCGGTGCGGGTCTGCGCGCCGTACTGGCAGGCCTGGCGGCGGCGCAGACCGTCGTACACGTCGATCTGCCAGGTCTCGGCCGCGTGGCTCTCCGGCAGCCTCACCGTCGCGCGGACGGTGGGGCGCTGCCCGGCGTCCGCCGGGAACGACCAGTACAGGTAGTCGCCCGTGGAGGCGCGCGCGGTGGCCGTCTGTCCCTGCTCGACCTCCGTCGCCGTGCGGAACGAGGTGCCCGCGCGGGTGGGCGCCCCGTCGTCGCCGGACGCGCTCGGAGAGGGGGAGGAGTCGGCCGCGGCGGGGGCGGCGGCCAGCCCGAGCGCCAGCAGGGCGGCACTCAGTACACGTACGGCGCGCATCAGTTGGTCCTCCAGACGGCGACCCGCCAGCGTGACAGCCAGCCCCAGACGAGACCGGTGAGGAAGCCGGTGAGGATCAGCGCGCCGAGCAGCCACCAGCCCCGGCCGAGACCGAAGGAGGCCACGTCGTCCGCCCCGTCCGGGCCGTCCACGACGTCGACCGTCAGCTCCAGCGGAAGACCGGGCGTGGTCTTCACCCCGGAGTCCGCGGAGAAGGAATGGGTCACCACCAGGCACACGGTCTCGGCCGCGGGCTTGCCGCTGTCGTCGTCCCGTTCGGGCTTCGGGTACCGCAGGCCGGTGGACAGCACGTCCGTACGGCCGTTGCCGGTCGCCTCGCCGCGCACGATCTCCCGGTCGTACACGGTGACGGCCCGCAGCAGCACGCCGTGGTCCGGGCGTACGGCGCGGTCCGCCGCCACGCTCACCGAGGCGCGCAGCTCCTGCCCGGCGAGCAGCTCCACGCGGTACCAGCGCTGCTGCCCGAACTCCTCACGGTCGGTGTAGAGGCCGGACTTCAGCACCGGTGCCTTGGTGCACGAGTCGGCGCCCTGGGTGGCCACCGGCGTGACCACCGGCTCGGCCGCGCGGTCCACCAGCTCGTTCACCCGGTCGGTGAGCTCGTCCTGGTGCTCGACCGAGGTGTACGTCCCGCCGGTCGCCTCCGCGATGCAGCTGAGCTGCCGGCTCATCTTGACGTTCGGCACCAGGCCCAGCGTGTCGATGGTCAGGCCGATGCCCTTGGCCGCGATCTCCCGGGCCACCTCGCACGGGTCGAGCGGGGCGCAGGTGTCCTCGCCGTCACTGATCAGCACGATCCGCTTGGAGCCGTCGCCGCCCTCGAGGTCGTCGGCCGCCTTCAGCAGGGCGGGGCCGATCGGGGTCCAGCCCGTCGGGGCGAGCGTGGCCACCGCCGTCTTGGCCTCGGTGCGGTCCAGCGGGCCGACCGGGTAGAGCTGCGCGGTGTCCTTGCAGCCCTCCTTGCGGTCGTCACCGGGGTAGTTCGCGCCCAGGGTGCGGATGCCCAGCTCGACCTCCTCGGGCGTCGCGTCCAGCACCTCGTTGAACGCCTGCTTCGCCGCCGCCATCCGGGACCGGCCGTCGATGTCCTTGGCCCGCATCGAGCCGCTCACATCGAGGACCAGGTTCACCTTGGGGGCATCCTGACCCGTGGGTTCACCTGCGGCCGCCCCGGCCGGGAAGGCGAGCCCGGCCGTCAGTGCGGCGAGCAGGGCACAGGCGCCTGCCACCGGCCGTTTTCTTCTGATCATCGGCGGATCCTATTGATCAGAAGCGCCGTGCTACAAAACGGGACGTCACCTGGACTCGAACTGGAGCGGATTGGGCAGTTCCGCCCATTGGTCCCCCGCCGTCCGCGGCGACAGCCGCATCAGCGTCAGCGCCTTCGCCGGCAACGGCTCGTCGAGCAGGGCGGTCAGGTCCGGGGTGCGCGGCAGATGCGGTACGGCGCTCTCCAGGGCCGCCCGCAGCACCGGCCCCGACCCCGCCGTGCCCGCCAGCGCACCGGCCACCAGCGAGCCGAACAGCTTGCGCCGCAGGGTGCGTTCGTCGTCCGTGACCATGCGCGCGGGCAACTGCCCGGGGAGCGGGACGCCGTGCCGGGCGAGGCGGGCGGGGCCGATCCGGAGATCGGCCAGATCGCGGTAGACCAGCCGTACCGGATCCCCGCCGGGCGACAGCACCACGAGCAGGTTCTGGCCGTGCGCCTCCAGGGCCACCCCCAGCTCCAGCAGCCGCAGTCCCACTGTGAGCGAGAGCCACGCGAAACGGCTCAACCAATCGGGAGAGCCGGGCAGTTCGGTGGTGGTCAGCGCCGCCACCGGGACGACCCGCTCCCCGGGCCCCGCGTACTCCTTCGGGGACTCGCGCAGCACCGCCGCCAGATCGGGCGATCCGGCCGCGACCGCGCCCAGCGTGCGGGTGATGTGCAGCAGTCCGTCCGTGCGTGCCGCCACCGCCTCCCCGAAGTCCGACAGCACCGCCGACGCGGCCACCGACCCGAGCGAGATGTCCCGCACCGAAGACGTCAGCCGGGCACTCAACGCCGTCTTGACGTGCGGCCCCTCCGGCAGCGCGAGGGTGCGCAGCGCCATCAGCGGATGCGCCGCGAGCCGTCGCCCGCCCGTCCGCTTCAGCACATGCGCGGCTTGCCACGGATGCACCGGGACCACCACCCGTCCCGACTCCCGCAGCCACTCCGGCCAGACCCCCGAGACCAGGCACTCGGTCTCCGGCACGGGCACCAGTCCCAGCTCCACGACCGGCCCGTGCTCGGGCCCGTGGGCGAGTTGCTCGGCCACCGAGAAACCCGGCCTGGCACGGCAGTTGGGATGGAACGGATGCCCGTCGACCACTCGCTGCTCCCACTCCCAGTCCCGGGTGGGCCACTTTGGCGGGTGATCCTCCCCCGTCCGGGACAACGCCAACGACGCGACGCTGTGCCCGAGTTCGGCGGCGAACACCGCCGAGTGCGGTACGGCCAGATCCGTCATCAGCCGCGCCGGATCGTCGTACACCACCTCGTCCAGCCGTACGGCGGTGACGTACGCGCCGGTCGCATACGGATCCGCGTGCGGGCCGCGCAGCCGCCGGCCGTCCGCCAGCCGCAGGGAGAGCCCTTCGCGGCCCGTTTCCCGGCGGGCGATCCACGGCAGCGGCTCGTGCGCGAGGCCGCGCCACAGCCGGGTCAGCACGGCCGCGCGGGCGCCGGGCAGTTCGTCGGCGTACCGGGGCACGAGGCCGGGCCGTACGACGGCCAACTCGTCGGCGACCTCGGTCTCGGCGGTGGGGGGACGGTGCACGGGCGGGCTCCTCGGTGGCGCGCGGGACGGGACGCGGGGGTGGACGGCGACAGACATACTGATCGTCTCCGTCCGGACAGACCGTAAGGAACCAGAGAACGCGTGGACCTCATCACTCCGCCCGCGGACGACGACGCGGCCCGCCGTGCCGACGCGTACGCGGCGGTGCCGCTGCTGAACTGCCTGCTGCGCGAAGTGGCACAGCCCGTACCGGGACCGGGGGAGCGCCCGGCGTACCGCCTGCCCGGCACGGACCGCCTGCTGCGGGTGCGCGGCACCCGGCGCCCCGCCGAACCCGAGGTCCACGCGGCAGGCGCCTGGCACCGCGTCGGCCACACGGAGCTGGTGAAACTCGTCGCCGAGGAGCTGCGCCGGCACACCGGCCTGTCCAACCACGAACTGCCCGCCGAGATGCTCGACAGCCGGGAGGCGGTGGCCGCGCTGCTCGCCGCCCGCGCCCGGGCCACTCCGCCCGACGACCCGTATCTGCGCTCCGAGCAGGCCCTCGTCACCGGCCACACCCACCATCCCGCACCCAAGGCGCGGGGCGGCGGCCCGGCGGCGGCCTGGCTGCCGTACGCGCCCGAGGCGCACGCCCGCTTCCCGCTGACGCTGCTGGGGCTGCGCGAGGACACGGTGGTGGAAGAGGGCGACACCGCGGCCCTCGACGGCCTGGGCGCCGCACCGCCCGGCTACCGCCTGCTGCCCGCGCACCCCTGGCAACTGGACCTCGCGGCCCGGGACCTCGCCCCCGCCTTCGCCGACGGCCGCCTGATCCGGCTGGGCACGACCCCCTTCCCGGTGTGGCCCACGGCGGCGATCCGCACCGTGTACGCGCCCGGGCGCGACCTGTTCCTGAAGTTCAGCCTGGACGTGCGCATCACCAACGACGTCCGTCGGCTGTGGCGTCACGACCTGCTGAGGCTCCGCGCGACCGACACGGCCGTGCGCGACGCCTTCGCCGGGTCCGACGCGGCCTGGCAGAGCGACCGCGGGTACCGCACCGCGGACTTCGCCCACGAACAACTGGCCGTGGTCGTGCGCGACGGCCTGCGCGGCCACGTCCCGCCCGGCGCGACCCCGTACCTGGCCGCCGCCCTGGCGGAGGGCTTCGACGGCAACCCGCTGGCCACCACCCCACGGCCGGCGGCCTGGTGGGAGGCCTACCTGTCGCGGGTGGTCCCCCCGGCCCTGACGGCCTTCGGCGGACACGGCGTCGTCCTGGAGGCACACCTGCAGAACACGCTCGTCGCCGTGGACCCCGACGGCATGCCGGTACGGGTCCTGTACCGGGACGCGGAGGGCGTGAAACTGCTGTCCGCGGTCTCCAGGGAGGCGGGCTGGGAACGCCTGGTCTACTGCCTGGTCGTCAACCACCTCATGGAGATCGCCGCCGCCCTCGCCGACCACCACCCCGGCCTCGACCCCTGGCCCGCTCTCCGCCGCGAACTGGCCCGCCACGACCTCCCCGAGATCCCCGCCCTCCTCACCGCCCCCACCCTCCCGGCCAAGACCAACCTCCTGCTGCGCTGGACCGGGGCGGACGGCGCGGACGCCCGCTACCGCCCGCTGCCCAGTCCGCTGGCCGGCGGGTGAGTCAGCTCCGCTCGGCCCGCGGAGTCCGTCCCGCGCCGTCGCGGGCCAGGGCCCCGGGCCACCAGGCCCGGGGCCCGATGTCGATCACCAGCGCGGGAACCAGCAGCGAGCGGACCACGAGCGTGTCGAGCAGCACGCCGAACGCCACGATGAAGGCGATCTGCACCAGGAAGGCCAGCGGGATGACCATCAGCGCCGCGAACGTCGCGGCGAGCACCACACCGGCCGAGGTGATCACTCCGCCGGTCGTGGTCAGTCCGCGCAGCACGCCCCGCCGGGTGCCGTGCACGAGCGCCTCCTCCCGCACCCGGGACATCAGGAAGATGTTGTAGTCGACGCCGAGGGCCACCAGGAACACGAACCCGTACAGCGGGACCGACGCGTCCGTGCCGCCGAATCCGAGGAGGTGCTCGAAGACGAGCGCCGAGACGCCGAGCGTCGCCAGGAAGTTGAGCGCCACGGTCGCGACCAGCAGCACGGGCACGAGCAGGGAGCGCAGCAGCAGGACGAGGATCAGCAGGATGATGACCAGGACGACCGGGACGATCAGGGTGCGGTCGTGGGCGGCGGTCTGCTGGGTGTCGTACTGCTGGGCCGTGTAGCCGCCGACCAGCGCGCCGGCCCCGGAGACCGCGTGCACGTTCTCGCGCAGCCGCTCGACGGTCTCCTTCGCGGCGTCGCTGTCCGCCGCGTCCTCGAGGGTGGCGTCGATGCGGACGCGCCCGTCGACGACCAGCGGCTCACCGGCCCCGGGTCGTCCCGAGGCGGAGACGGCGCCGGCCGAGTCCACGCCCTCCGTCCTGTTCGCCGCGGCCGTCACCTCGGCGGCGCGGTCGGCGTCGGCGATGATGACGGCCGGGTTCCCGGACCCGCCGGGGAAGTGCTCGCCGAGCGTCTTCTGGGCGGCGACCGAGGGCGCGTCGTTCACGAAGATCTCGTCGAGCGGCACCCCCTTGGCGGACAGGGAGGGAGCGAAGGTCGCGAAGACGGCGAGGACCAGCGCGGTCAGCAGCCACACCCGCCGCGGCCGGCGGTCCACGGTCGCGGCGACCCGGCGCCACACGCCGTGTCCCTCCACGGACGCGTCCGACGCCTTCGGCCGGGCGGGCCAGTACGCGGCCCGGCCCAGCAGGGCCAGCACGGCCGGCAGGAAGGTGAGTGTGGAGAGCACCGCGCACACAATGCCGATGGCGCCGACCGGCCCGAGGGCGCGGTTGTTCGTGAGGTCACTGGCGAGCAGGGCCAGCAGACCGAGCGCCACGGTGGCCGCGCTCGCCGTGATGGCGCCGAAGGACCTGCGCACGGCCGCCAGCGCGGCCGCGTACCGGTCGCCGCGCTCGGCGAGCTCCTCGCGGAAACGGGCCGCGAGCAGCAGGGCGTAGTCGGTGGCCGCGCCGATCACGAGGATCGAGAGGATGCCCTGCACCTGGCCGTCGACCTGCACCACGTCCCGGTCCGCCAACGCGTAGACGACGGCACAGGCGAGCCCCAGGGCGAACACGGAGCCGAGGATGATCAGGAACGGCAGCAGGACGCTCCGGTAGACCAGCAGCAGGATCAGCAGCACGGCGCCGAGCGCCACGCCCAGCAGCAGTCCGTCGATGCCCGCGAACGCGTCCGACAGATCGGCCTGGGTCGCCGCCGGACCGGCGATCCGCGCCGTGGCCCCGGACACGCCGTCCGCCGACCGGCGCACCTCGTCCAGCACCTCGGGCAGCTCCTCGCCGAGGTCGGGCTGGAGCTGTACGACGGCCTGCAGGGCCCGCCGGTCCTCGGAGACCAGCGCCGGCGAGGGCCGGCCGACGACACCGGCGGTACCGGCGAGGGCGCCGACCGCGTCCGAGGCGGCGGCCTGCTGGGCCCCGGTGACCCGGTCGCCGTCCACCGTCCAGACCACGACGGCCGGCATGGTCTCGGACTGGTCGAACGCTTCGCGGGCATCGAGTACCTGAGTGGACTCGGCGCTCTGCGGGAGGAAGGCGGCCTGGTCGTTGGTGGCCACCTCGCCCAGCTTGCCCGCGTACGGCCCGAGCGTCCCGCCCACACCCAGCCAGACGATCAGCAGGGCGAGGGGGACGAGCCACCGGGCTCGGCTCGGTGCGTTTTTCATGTGGATTCCCGATGAACCGGAGGAGTAAGTCGATGATTGAGTATCTCAATCATCGAGTGATTCTATACTGGCCCGCATGAACGGCTCCGGCACCCCCTCGGCACTTACTTCGGCGGACGACCCGACAGGGTTGCAGTCCTTCGCCGTTCAGTTGCGCCGGATGAACAGCGAGTTCAACCGCATCGCCCAGGAGTTCGCGCACGCACAGGGCCTGCACCCCACCGACATGCAGGCCCTGATCGCGATCCTGGACGCCGACGCCGACGCCGACGCCGACGCCGATGCCGACGCGCCGGGCGAGCCCATGACGCCCGGCCGCCTGCGCAAGCAGCTCAACCTCACGTCCGGAGCGGTGACCGCGTGTCTCGACCGGCTGGAGAGGGCGGGGCACATCCGGCGCGTCCGGGCGGCCGGCGACCGCCGTGTGGTGCACCTGGAGTACGCGGAGCAGGCCAGAAGCCTGGCCAGGGACTACTTCCGGCCACTGGCGCGCAGTACCGACACGGCGCGCGGCCGCTTCACCCCCGACGAACTGACGGTGGTCGTACGGTTCCTCAGGGAGATGAACCGGGAACTCGTCCTTCTGCGACAAGACCGCGGGTAGGGTCCGGGGCACGTCGACCGGGGCCACCGCCACCCACTGTGTCGCGCCGCTGCGTGAGGGCGGCTCGTGCCCGGAACGCCGGCGCCGCCCCGCCGTTCCTGCCGTGCGGGGCGGCACCGGGGGACCTCCGGGGCGGCCGGGCCCCCGTTCTCCGCGGCGGCCCTCACTTCCCGAGCGTGGCGACGGCCTCCTCGTAACCACCCGACGGCGGCGCGGTGTCGGGGCCGTAGACGAGGTTCAGCACGCCCGTCGTGAACGTCTCCGACCTCAGCAGCTTCAACGGGATCGGCGGCTCGCCCTCGTCGAACAGGCGCATGCCCTTGCGCACGGCGATCGGGTGGACGAGGAGGCGCAGTTCGTCGAGGAGGCCGGCGGCCAGCAGCTGCCGGACGACGGAGACCGAGCCGCTCAGCGAGATGTCACCGCCCGGCTCGCTCTTCAGCGCGGCGGCGACCTCGACGACATCCCCCTCCGCCTGCTCGGAGTTCCGCCACCGCAGGTCGAGCCGCCGGTGTGAGAACACGATCTTCCGCATGTCGCCGAGCTGTTTGGCGAAGCCCGCGTCCTCGCCGCCCGCCGCCTCCCGCTCGGGCCAGGCGCCGGCGAAGCTGTCGTACGTCCTGCGGCCGAAGAGCAGGACCTCCGTGGTGTCCAGGCCCGCGCCGACGGCGGCTCCCATCGCGTCGTCGAAGTACGGGAAATGCCACTGGTCGGGCGCCTCGACGACGCCGTCGAGCGAGATGAACAGGCTGGCGTTGATCTTCCGCGGCATGGTGTCCTCCGAATCCGGGTGCGGGTACCGGATACGACCGTGCCACCCACCGGAACTCATCGGTGGGCGGCACGCGGATGTTCAGACGGTGTCCAGTTCCCGGCGGCGGTGGTCCGACCCCGGTGCGTCGCCCGCCGCCCGGCGCGGATCCGTGACGCTGCCCAGCCAGCCCAGCAGGAATCCGGCCGGCACCGTCACCAGGCCCGGGATCGTCACGTCCCAGACCTTGAAGTCGTGCTCCGGGAAGATCGACCCGGGTGCGCCGGACGTGTACGGCGACAGCGCGAGCGCCGCGATGCTCAGCACCGTGGCACCCCACAGGCACCACAGCGCACCGCGGGCGGTGAACCCGGGCCAGTACAGGGCGTACAGCAGAACGGGCGCGAGGGCGGCGCCGCAGACGGCGAGCCAGAGCGTCGAGACGACCACCAGGTTCCAGTCGGCGACGACGACCGCCACGGCCGCGGAGAGGGCCCCCGTCAGCGCCGCCGACCACCGCGACGCGGCACCGTCCGCCTTGCCTGCCGGGCGCCTGCCGGCGGGCTTGCCGGACGCACCCAGCACGTCCCGTCCCAGGGCGATGCCGGCGGCGAGGGTCACATCCACCACGGCCGCGAGCGCGGTGAGGAAGAGGACGCAGGCCAGGGCCGCGACCAGGACGCCGCCGCTGTCGAGCGCCCGCCCGAGCATCAGCGGTGTGAACACCTGCGCCGCCGGACCGGCCTCGCGCAGCGCCTCGCCGGCGAGGGCCGCCGCACCGACGCCGACGACGGCGAGCGCGCCGTACAGCAGGGTGAGTTCGCCGAGCATCCAGCGGCCGACGGTCCGGGCGCCGCGCGGGCTCTTCGTCGCGATCGCCCGCATCAGCACGGCGGGCATCGCCAGCGTGGCCATCGACATGCCGAGCATCTGCCCGATCCGGTTCACGGCCCCCGCCCACCCCTCACCGGTGTAGCCGCCCGGACGCGAGTACGCCTCGCCCGTCCCCGAGCCGTGCGCGGCGGCGTCGAGCAGCCGCCCCAGGTCCCCGCCGAAGCGGTGGAGCACGAGCACGGCGGCGACCACCAGCACGGGCAGGGCGATCGCCGACTTCGCGATCATCACCACGCCCGTGCCCCGGATCCCGCCACTGACGGCCAACGCCGTCATCACGCAGCCGATCACCACGATGCAGGCGGCCCGCACACCGGGCTGCCCGATCAGCGCCGCGGCGACATTGCCGACCACCACCAACTGCACGACCAGCAGCGGGAAGCAGACGAGCAGGGTAACCAGGCCCCACGAGACGCGTACGGCGGGCCCGCCGCTGCCGCGCGCGTCCAGCATGTCCGCGGCCGTCAGCGAGGCGTGCCCGCGCAGCGGCTCGATGATCAGCACGAGGAGCAGCATGACCCCGATCAGGCTGCCCAGCATGACGCCGAGGCCGTCGAAGCCGAACGAGGCGACCATGCCGACCAGTACGGTGACCGTCGCGACCGTGGTGGTGTCGCCGCCCATCGCGATGCCCTGCTGCCAGGAACGCAGCCGGCGGCTGTCGGACCGTACGAGAGCCCGGTCGTCCTCGTCGGCGCCGGTGACGATGCACAGCATCAGGCAGATCACGACGAACACCGAGAACACGGCGAAGACGAGGGACCGGGACGAGGGATCGAGCAGCGTGGTCACGACCACCTCCGGGCGCCCGGCCGCGGCTCGATCCGGTCGACCCGCCGCCCGTACACCACCAGCGCGTGCACACCGACGGCCAAGGGCACCACGGCCAGGACCACGCCGAGGCCCACCGGTCCGGCGATCCGCGTGCCGTACACGGCCGGTACGAGGGCGGCGGGCAGCACGTAGAGCAGCCAGGCGACGGCGATCCGGACGCCGAGCCGCAGCCCGACGGCCAGCCGCGCCGCCTCCCCGTCGTCGTGTCGTTCGTGCTCCGCCGGAGGTCGAGCGCCTGCTGCGGGCTCGTCATGGTGCGGCGGCCCGTGCCAGGGCTGCGGTCCGAAGGACATGGGGGCGGCTCCGCTCACGTCGATCCGGCACCCCGGAAGGGGTGCGAGTACGGGTGTGGGGGTGGGCGCGGAGTCAATCAGACGCATGCACGAGCACGCACGCCCCGAGAGCAGATCTGTTCCTCCGCCCAATCCGGAGCCGTGCGGACGGTGAGCGGGCACTACGTGACCGGGAGCCGGGGCGGCCGGACGGCTCGGCCGATCACATCGCGAAGGCGCTGTTCAGCTCCGCTCGGTCCAGGTGAACAGCGCGCGCGGGGCGCGGAGCCGGTCATGTCTCTCGCGGCCGTGCGGCGTCCTGGGTGTACAGCCCGCCTGGGTTGCAGGACGTGGGCGGCCGGGGCCGGACGAGCTGTCCGCGGGGCGGGCACCGAGTCGTCCCTCCCGGCGTTGAGCAGTACACGAGGAGGACCGGAAAGGTTTCACGATGTACGGACCGCAGTACGGGCCCGGACACGACGCGCATCGAGTCCGGGACGGGATCGGTCCGCGGCACACCTGCGCCTCGATCACGCCGGAGGCAGGGAGTCCGCGGTGACGCCGGCACGATGGCCTCGGGCACTCGTCCCCGGCTGTCACGCCTGGTTACTATGCTCACTTTATGCCGGAAGCCGGAAGCCGGAAGCCGGAAGCCGGAAGCAAGGGCCGCGCCGCCATTGACGGACTGCTGGGGAGACAGGGGGCGGGGATGTCGGTCGAAACTCCCCGAATGCTCCCCAGGGCTGATCGGGAGGTCTTCCTGGGGTGTGTTGCACTGGAACGTGCCGTGAAATATAAGGTAAACGAACTATGGGGCCTTGGAAAATGCTGAGAGAGGTCACCGCGACCCGCTACGTCGAGCCCCTCCGGTCCGGCGGCTCCGTCCCCGGCGTCTTCGAGGCCGACGACCTCGGCACCTACGTCGTCAAGTTCACCGGCTCCGCGCAGGGGCGCAAGGCGCTGGTCGCCGAGGTGATCGTGGGGGAGCTGGCGCGGGCGCTCGGGCTGCGGTTCCCGGAGCTGGTGCTGGTGCACTTCGATCCGGCGGTGGCGGACGGCGAGCCGCACCAGGAGGTGCGGGAACTGCACGCCGCCAGCGCCGGGGTCAATCTCGGCATGGACTACCTGTCGGGCGCGCGGGACCTCACCCCCGAGGTCGCCCAGGCCTTCCCCGTCGAACCGCTGGAGGCCGGACGGATCGTCTGGCTCGACGCCCTCACCGTGAACGTGGACCGCACCGTGCACAGTTCCAACCTGGTGGTGTGGCCGACGTTGGGCGTCGCGCCGCCGCGGCTGTGGCTCATCGACCACGGGGCCGCGCTCGTCTTCCATCACCGCTGGGAGGGCTCCGACCCCGGTAAGGCGTACGACTTCCGTCATCACGCCCTCGGCCACTGCGGACCCGATGTACGGGCCGCCGACGCCGAGCTCGCGCCGAAGGTGACCGAGGAGCTGCTGCGGTCCATCACCGCCGAGGTCCCCGACGACTGGCTGGCCGACGACACCCGCTTCGCCACGCCCGACGAGGTCCGCGAGGCGTACGTGGCGTACCTCCACGCGCGTGTGCGGACGTCGGGGGCGTGGCTGCCCACCGGCTTCCCCAGCCAGGACGAACTCGCCGAGGAGAACGCCCGGCGGGCGGCCAGGACGCGGCGGGGCCGGCCGGACTGGCTGAAGCGGGTGCCCGACCTGCACGGCAGACCGGCGGCGGCCCAGGACTGGTCGGTGCACCTGGGAGGAGACGGCTGAGTGGCCCCCGGCGGACTCCGGGGGCCACTCGGAGACGTGGGGTTCAGCCCTGGAGCTGCTCGTACGCCGGCAGGGTGAGGAAGTCGGCGTAGTCCTCGTCGAGGGACACCTTCAGCAGCAGGTCGTGCGCCTGCTGCCAGTTGCCCGCCGTGAACGCCTCCTCGCCGAGCTCCGCGCGGATGCCCGCCAGTTCCTCGGCCGCGACCTTGCGGGCCAGCTCGGCGGTGACCCGCTCGCCGTTGTCGAGGACGACCCCCGCGTTGATCCACTGCCAGATCTGGGAGCGGGAGATCTCGGCGGTGGCGGCGTCCTCCATCAGGTTGAAGATGGCCACCGCGCCGAGCCCGCGCAGCCACGCCTCGATGTAGCGGATGCCGACCTGCACGGCGTTGACCAGGCCCGTGTACGTCGGCCTGGCGTCCAGGGAGTCGACGGCGATGAGGTCCTCCGCCTTCACGTCCACGTCCTCGCGGAGGCGGTCCTTCTGGTTCGGCCGGTCGCCGAGCACCCGGTCGAAGGACTCCATGGCGATCGGGACCAGGTCGGGGTGGGCGACCCAGGAACCGTCGAAGCCGTCGTTCGCCTCACGGTCCTTGTCGGCGCGCACCTTCTCGAAGGCCACCTTGTTGACCTCCGCGTCCCGGCGGGACGGGATGAACGCCGCCATGCCGCCGATCGCGTGCGCGCCGCGCTTGTGGCAGGTGCGGACGAGGAGTTCGGTGTACGCGCGCATGAACGGGGCGGTCATCGTCACCGCGTTGCGGTCCGGGAGGACGAACCTCGCCCCGCCGTCACGGAAGTTCTTGACGATGGAGAACAGGTAGTCCCAGCGGCCGGCGTTCAGCCCGGAGGCGTGGTCGCGCAGTTCGTAGAGGATCTCCTCCATCTCGTACGCGGCTGTGATCGTCTCGATCAGGACGGTGGCGCGGACCGTGCCCTGCGCCACGCCCAGGTACTCCTGCGCGAAGACGAACACCTCGTTCCACAGCCGGGCCTCCAGGTGGGACTCCGTCTTGGGGAGGTAGAAGTACGGACCCTTGCCGAGCTCGATCAATCGTTTGGCGTTGTGGAAGAAGTACAGGCCGAAGTCGACGAGCGCGCCGGGCACCGGGGTGCCGCCGGCGTCGGTGAGGTGGCGCTCGTTCAGGTGCCACCCGCGCGGGCGCATGACGACCGTCGCCAGCTCCTCGTCCGGGCGCAGGGCGTACGACTTGCCGGACCCCGGGTCGGTGAAGTCGATGTTCCGCGTGTAGGCGTCGATCAGGTTGAGCTGGCCGGTGACCACGTTCTCCCAGGTGGGCGCCGAGGCGTCCTCGAAGTCAGCGAGCCAGACCCGCGCGCCGGAGTTGAGGGCGTTGACGGTCATCTTGCGGTCGGTGGGGCCGGTGATCTCGACGCGGCGGTCGTCGAGGGCCTCGGGAGCCGGGGCCACCCGCCAGGAGTCGTCCGCGCGGACGGCGGCCGTCTCCGGCAGGAAGTCGAGCGTGCACGTACGGGCGATCGCGTCGCGGCGCTCCGCGCGGCGGGCGAGCAGCTCGTCACGCCGGGGTGTGAACCGCCGGTGCAGCGCGGCCACGAAGGCGAGCGCCGCCTCGGTGAGAACCTCCTCCTGCCGGGGCAGGGGTCCGGCGTCGACGATGGCCAGCGGGGACGGCGCTGGTGCGGACATCGGCTGTCACTTCCTTCGGCGTGCGGGGCACCGGGTGCCGGTCGGCCCGGGTACGGCGGTGGACGCCCGTGGGGAAGCCGGGCACCCCTGAGCAGTGGATAGTAATTTCCTCATGGTGGAAGTTCAATGTTCTGTTGATGTCGGGATTCTCCGGGTCGAGGGAAGGTGGCGCTCGGTGCCTGCCCGCTCCCGACTGCGCTCGAGCGGGAGGGACCCCATGAGGGGAGGTACCCCCACGAGTGGGAGGGGCCCATGAGGGGAGGTACCCCCACGAGTGGGAGGTGCCCCCAGCGTTCACCCACCGCCGCCCCGGCTCATTCGAGGTGCGCCAGATCCGCCTCGGTGTCGATGTCGTACGCCTCGGCCACGTCACCGCACTCGACGAGCGTGAGCCCTTCCGTGTGCTCCCTCAGATAGGCGCGTGCCCCTCGGTCGCCGGTCGCGGTCGCGGCGATTCCGGCCCAGTGCGCGGCGCCGAACAGCACCGGGTGGCCGCGCACGCCGGCGTAGGCGGCCGAGACGAGCGACTCGGAGGAGCGGAGGGCGCCGAGCACCCGGGCGACCGCCTCCGGACCGATCCCGGGCTGGTCGACCAGCGAGACCAGCGCGGCCCGCGCGCCCGTCCCGGCCAGTGAGCCGAGACCGGCCCGCAGGGAGGTGCCCATGCCCTGTTCCCACGCGGGGTTGTCGACGAGGACGCAGTCCGGCAGGAGGGCGCGGGCGCGCACCTCGTCCGCCCGCGCGCCGAGCACCACGTGCACCCGCGCGCAGCCGCCCGCGCGGAGCACCCCCACCGCGTGCTCCACCAGCGGCCGCCCCCGGTGCGTGAGCAGCGCCTTGGGCCGCCCGCCGAGCCGCCGTCCGCCGCCCGCGGCCAGCAGCAGTCCCACGACCTCCGTGGCGCTGTCCCCGCTCCTGTGATGTGTCGTCATGCCTCCTGCATACCGCACCCGTCGCGGGGTGGCGGGACGGGTGCGGGACGGGTGCCCCGGGCCACCATGTCACGCTGCGGAGCAACTTGATGACGCAGCGGACTGGCGCGAGGGGGTCGGGGTGGCGTTTACTGGCGCGACCGGCCGGCGGGGTACCGGGGCCGGTTGGGGAGGCGTACTACGAGGTGCCAGGGGGAGGACTGCGTTGCCCAGTGTGGAGCAGAGGCGTGTGCCCGGCAGTCAGGTGGACCCGCGGGTGCGGGAGCTGTGCTCCGCCGTGTCCCGGTTACGCCGTCAACTTGCCGCATATCCAGGGGAGTTCCGGGACCGGAGCGTCGCGGAGGAGGAGCTCGCCGAACTGGCCGGGACGGCCGCCGCCGGCGACCCCGAGATCGCCCGGCTGCGCCGCTCCCTGCTGCTGATCGCGGGCGCGATCGGCTCGGTGAGCGCGCTGGGGCAGGGTGTGCGCGAACTGCGCGAGGCGGTGGACCTGTTCGGCCCGTCACCGCGCGGCTGACGCACGCCGGCGATCGGTGTGATCAGGCGGTCGGGGCGGTGCCCGGCGTGGTGAGGGCCTCGGAGAGCTCCGCCGCGACCTGCTGGAGCACCGGCACGATCCTCTCCGTCGCCGACTCCGTGACCCGTCCCGCCGGGCCCGAGATGGAGATCGCCGCCGCCGTGGGAGAGTCCGGCACCGGTACGGCGAGGCAGCGGACGCCGATTTCCTGCTCGTTGTCGTCCATCGCGTAGCCGAGGCGCCGGACGTCCTCCAGCGCCGCGAGGAAGCCCTCCGGTGTGGTGATGGTCCTGTCCGTCGCGGCGGGCATGCCGGTGCGGCCGAGCAGGGCCCGTACCTCCTCCGGCGGAAAACCGGCCAGCAGGGCCTTGCCCACGCCCGTGGAGTGCGGCAGGACACGCCGGCCCACCTCGGTGAACATCCGCATGGAGTGCTTCGACGGCACCTGGGCCACGTACACGATCTCGTCCCCGTCGAGCAGTGCCATGTTCGCCGTCTCGCCGGTCTCCTCCACCAGGCGGGCCAGATACGGCCGTGCCCAGGTGCCAAGGAGGCGGGAGGCGGACTCGCCGAGCCGGATCAGCCGTGGGCCCAGCGCGTAGCGGCGGTTGGGCTGCTGGCGTACGTAGCCGCAGGCGACCAGCGTGCGCATCAGGCGGTGGATGGTCGGCAGGGGCAGTCCGCTGCTCGCGGACAGTTCGCTCAGGCCGACCACGCCGCCCGTGTCCGCCATCCGTTCGAGCAGATCGAAGGCGCGCTCGAGGGACTGCACGCCGCCACTGGCGGCGGACCGGGCGGAGTCGGTGGTGCTGGCGCTGGACGTCGGCACGGCGCGTTCCTTTCGCGGCTGGCGGGAAGGCAGAAGCCTACCCGGCGGCCGGTCGGCCACCCGCTTGTGCCTCACTACGTTCTGTTGGGTGAAATTCTCATTCCGTCTTGTGGAATCGTCCAGAGGTGGCCACCGGCCCGGACCGGACGGGACGAGTGTCCTTGACGGGCCGGAAGTGCGGGTGAAGACTCCTTCAACAGAACGTTGAACTCGATCCCGGCGAAAAGTCAGGAGGATCCGGGTGTCCGACGCCGAACCGGTGCTGCGCTCCACGCGCGTCATCACTCCCGAGGGAACGCGCGCCGCGTCCGTCACGGTCGCCGACGGCACGATCACGGCCGTCCTGCCGTACGACGCACCCGTCCCGGAAGGCGCCCGCCTGGAGGATCTCGGCGACGACGTCCTGCTGCCCGGCCTGGTCGACACCCACGTGCACGTCAACGACCCCGGCCGCACCGAGTGGGAGGGTTTTTGGACCGCCACCCGCGCGGCGGCGGCCGGCGGCATCACCACGCTGATCGACATGCCGCTCAACTCCCTCCCGCCCACCACCACCGTCGACCACCTGCGCACCAAGCGGCGGGCCGCCGTCGGCAAGGCCCACATCGACGTCGGCTTCTGGGGCGGCGCCCTGCCGGACAACGTCAAGGACCTGCGCCCGCTGCACGACGCCGGCGTCTTCGGCTTCAAGGCCTTCCTGTCGCCGTCCGGCGTGGACGAGTTCCCCCACCTCGACCAGGAACGACTCGCCCGCTCCCTGGCCGAGATCGCCGCCTTCGACGGGCTGCTGATCGTGCACGCCGAAGACCCGCACCGCCTCGCCGCCGCCCCGCAGCGCGGCGGCCCGAGGTACGCCGACTTCCTCGCCTCCCGCCCGCGCGACGCCGAGGACAGTGCCATCGCGCAGCTCGTGCGGCAGGCGAAACGTTCGGGCGCGCGGGTGCACGTGCTGCACCTGTCCTCCGGCGACGCGCTGCCCCTGATCGCCGCGGCCAAGGCGGACGGCGTACGCGTCACCGTCGAGACCTGCCCCCACTACCTCACCCTCACCGCGGAGGAAGTCCCGGACGGGGCCAGTGAGTTCAAGTGCTGCCCGCCCATCCGCGAGGCCGCCAACCGGGATCTGCTCTGGCAGGCCCTGGCGGACGGCACCGTCGACTGCGTCGTCACCGACCACTCGCCGTCCACCGCCGACCTCAAGACGGACGACTTCGCCACCGCCTGGGGCGGCATCTCCGGCCTCCAGCTCAGCCTGCCGGCCGTCTGGACCGAGGCCCGCGGGCGCGGCCACGGCCTGGAGGACGTCGTGCGCTGGATGTCGACGCGCACGGCCGAGCTCGCCGGACTCGACGCGCGCAAGGGCGCCATCGCGCCCGGCCGCGACGCCGACTTCGCCGTCCTCGCCCCCGACGAGACCTTCACCGTCGACCCGGCGGCGCTCCAGCACCGCAACCGCGTGACGGCATACGCGGGCAGGACCCTGTACGGCGTCGTCAAGTCCACCTGGCTGCGCGGTGAACGCATCGTCGCCGACGGCGCGTTCACCGAACCGAAGGGCCGACCGCTCACCCGCTCCCACTGACACCGACTCCCGGAAGGCAGGACCGGACCACCGTGACGGCGATCGAGAGCTTCACCGGCGACGCACACCCCTACAGCGGCGGTGACCCGTACGCGGACTACCGCACCGCCGACTTCCCCTTCACCCACCACGCCGACCTCGCCGACCGCCGGCTCGGCGCCGGGGTCGTCGCCGCCAACGACGAGTTCTTCGCCCAGCGCGAGAACCTCCTGCTGCCCGGACGCGCCGAGTTCGACCCCGAGCACTTCGGGCACAAGGGCAAGGTCATGGACGGCTGGGAGACCCGGCGCCGGCGCGGCACCTCCGCCGACCACCCGTGGCCGGCGGCCGAGGACCACGACTGGGCGCTGATCCGGCTCGGCGCGCCCGGAGTCGTCCGCGGGATCGTCGTGGACACCGCCCACTTCCGCGGCAACCACCCGCAGGCCGTGTCCGTCGAGGGCACGTCGGTGGCGGGCTCCCCGTCGCCCGGGGAACTGCTCTCGGCCGACGTGAAGTGGACGACACTGGTACCGCGCACCCCGGTGGGCGGCCACGCGGCCAACGGCTTCGCCGTCGCGGCCGAACAGCGCTTCACCCACCTGCGCCTCAAGCAGCACCCCGACGGCGGCATCGCCCGGCTGCGCGTGTACGGCGAGGTGGTCCCGGACCCGGTGTGGCTGGCGGCACTCGGCACCTTCGACGTCGTCGCGCTGGAGAACGGCGGCCGGGTCGAGGACGCGTCGGACCGTTTCTACTCACCGGCCGCCAACACCATCCGGCCCGGCCGCTCCCACACGATGGACGACGGCTGGGAGACCCGCCGCCGCCGCGACCGGGGCCACGACTGGATCCGCTACCGCCTGGTGGCCCGGTCGCAGATCCGCGCCCTGGAGATCGACACGGCCTGCCTGAAGGGCAACAGCGCCGGCTGGGCGTCGGTTTCGGTGAGGAACGGCGACGGCGACTGGCGGGAGATCCTGCCCCGCACCCGCCTCCAGCCCGACACCGACCACCGCTTCGTCCTGCCCGAACCGGCCGTCGGCACGCACGCGCGCGTGGACATCCACCCCGACGGCGGCATCTCCCGGCTGCGCCTGTTCGGCTCCCTGACCGAGCGGGGGGCGGCCGCCCTGGCGGCCCGCCACCAGGAACTGGGCGGCTGACCGGCCGAGAACGCGCGGGGACGCACCGGCCGTTACGGTTCCGGTGCGCCCCCGCGCGGGATGTACGGCGGGTGTCACGCCGCGTGCCCCTGTGCGTCGGGCGTCGGATGTCACGCCGCGTGCCCCCGCGCGTCGGGTGTCACACGGCGTGCCGCCCCACGGCGGGTGTCACGCCGCGTGTCCGCCGTCCACCGAGAACTCCGCGCCGGTGATGTACGTGGCCCCCGCCAGATGGGCGACCGTGTCCGCCACCTCCTCCGCCTCACCGAAGCGCCCCAGCGCGGTCATCGTCGCCTGGCCGGACGCGTAGGGGCCGTCCGCCGGGTTCATCCCGGTGTCGATCGGGCCCGGGTGCACGATGTTCGCCGTGATCCCGCGCTCGCCCAACTCCCGTGCCAGGGCCTTGGTCAGACCCACCAGCGCCGACTTGCTCATCGTGTAGAGCGTGCCGCCGGGACCGGGCACACGCCGGGTCATGCAGGTACCGATGGTGATGATCCGGCCCCCGTCCGTCATATGGGTGACGGCCGCCCGGGAGGCCAGGAAGGCACCGCGCACATTCACCGCGAGCACCCGGTCGACGTCGGCGAGGGACAGCGTCTCCACCGGGCCGAGCACACCGAGGCCCGCGTTGTTCACCAGGATGTCGAGCCGGCCCAGCTCCCGCGCGGCGGCCGTCACCGCCCCGGCGGCATCCTCGGGGACACCGGCGTCCGCACGCAGGGCCACCGCGCGGCGCCCCAGCGCCTCCACGGCCCGTACGACGTCCTCGGCCGCCTCCTTGCCGTTCACATACGTCACCGCGACGTCCGCGCCCTCCCGCGCGAGCCGCAGCGCCGTCGCCGCGCCGATCCCACGGCTGCCGCCGGTGACCAGGGCCACCTTGCCGAGCAGGGCCTTCTCGAGGTTCTTCACAGATGTGTGAGTCGTCATGCGTCCATCCCAGCGCCCGCGCCCCCGGGGCGCTGGCGGCGAACGGACGTCGACCTGCCGTACGACCGATGAGTTGCGGGCACCGCCGGGGTCTGAGCTGATGACGTCACATCCGCCCGCTCACCGAAAGGCAGGAACCCGCCATGGGCAAGCTCGTGGTCACCAGCTTCGTCACCCTCGACGGCGTCTACCAGGCCCCCGGCGGCCCCCAGGAGGACACCAGGGACGGCTTCGAACAGGGAGGCTGGAGCGTTCCCTACGGCGACGAGGACTTCGGCCGGTTCGTCGACGGGGTCTTCTCCCGCGTGGGGGCCTTCCTCCTCGGCCGCCGTACGTACGACATCTTCGCCTCGTACTGGCCGAAGATGACCGACCCCGCGGACCCGGTCGCCGGCAAACTGAACAAGCTGCCGAAGTACGTCGCGTCCACCACCCTCACCGACCCCGGATGGGCCGGTACCACCGTGATCGCCGGCGACCTCGCCAAGGAGGTCACCGCCCTCAAGGAGCGCACCGACGGCGAGCTCCAGCTGCACGGCAGCGGCGCCCTCGCCCGGTCCCTGTTCGCGCTCGACCTCGTGGACACCCTGCACCTGCTGACCTTCCCGGTCGTCCTCGGAGCCGGGCGCCGCCTGTTCCCGGAGGGCTCGATGCCGAGCGCCTTCCGGCACACCGGCGGAGAGATCACCGCCGCGGGCGTGTCCATCCAGACCTACGACTTCTCCGGCCGCCCCGAGTACGGCTCGTACGAGCTCCCGGAAACGACCTGATGCTCGGCATCGGGCATCGGGCATCGGGCGAGGCCCGTCGGCGGTCGTGCGAGACGTCCGGTGTCTCGACCCGTTTGCCGACGGGCCTCGTCGGAAGCGGTCAGGTCGACGGCAGGATGTCGGCGCCGAGCAGGAACATGATGAAGAGGCCGAGCACCACCCGATAGCCGATGAACACGCTGTAGCTGTGCTTCGCCACGAACTTCAGCAGCCAGGAGACCGCCACATAGGCGGTCACGAAACTCACCAGGGTGGCGGTCAAGGTCGCGGGCCATCCCACTCCCCGGGAAATCGCCCCGAACTCGTCGACCGTCTGCAGCGCGCCGGCAGCGGTGAGCGCCGGGATGGACAGCATGAAGGAGAGCCGGGTGACGGTGACCCGGTCCAGGCCGCGGAGGAGGCCCGCCGACATGGTGGCGCCCGAACGGGAGACACCCGGAATCAGCGCCATGCACTGCACGATGCCGATGATCAGGGTGTCCTTCCAGGTCACCTCGTTCTCGCCGCGGACCTGAGTGCCCTTGCGGTCCGCGTACCACATGACCGCACTCCAGAGCACCAGTGCGGCCGAGACGAACCACAGGGTGCGGAGAGTTGTCTCGATGGTGTCCTTGAACGCGAGCCCGACCACCCCGATGGGCAGCGAACCCAGAATAACAGCCCAAGCGAGTTTGTAATCGGAATTATTTCGCTGCTCCGGCTTGGCGATCCCTCGGAATAAAGCAGTGAGGAGGCGACGAATATCCGAACGCAGGTACAGAAGCGTGGCCAGAACCGCGCCGACCTGAATGATGGCCGTGAAGGCGGTGATATCGGGGTCGTTGGTGGAGTGTCCGAGCATTCTCTCCAGGATGGTGAGATGCCCGGTACTGGAAACGGGCAAGAATTCGGTGAACCCTTCAACGGCGCCCAGGAACGCCGCCTCCCAAATATTCATGAAACTCTTTTCCTTGCTCAGGGCGGGTGTTGGGCCCCGCTCCTGCTTTGACGGTGAAGCTGCAGGCGAAAAGGCCAGAAATTCGTATGACGCTTTTATTTCAACCGTGAATTTCCGGAATTGTGGGTCGACGGATCACGGAAGAGTGGTTGTGCGGCGGCGACCGGCGGCAATACCGAGTCGGTGAAGGCGTTGGGTGATTCGGTGCCACGCCGACTCGGAGAGGGTGTGAGTGCCGCTTTCTGTGGCGCGATCCTCACGGTAGAGAAAATGCCGCTCGGGGAAGCTGCTTTCCACCTTGCGCTGTCCGGTCCGATCATGGCAAGAGTCGACGGGTGGTTGGCCGAGGGTTCGCTGAAGTCCTGACTAAAGTAAGGTCGGTTTCCTGCCCATGGACTGGTGTGGCGGCGCCCGGTCAGCCCTTGCCTTCGGCGTGAGGCGGGGAGCGCTGGAACGGCCGGGAGTCCGCAAGCATGATCACCCTGCGGGGTCTGACGAAGAGGTACGGCGGTCGGACCGTCGCGGGCGACCTGTCCCCGGCCATCGGTGCGGGCGGGGTCGCCGGCTTTCCCGGGCCCGGGGGCGCGGGCAGGTCCACCACGATGCGGATGATCGTGGGCCTGGACCACCCCACGTCCGGCCAGGCGCTCGCCGGCGGCCGTGCTGGTGCGGAACTGGCGTATCCGCTGCGGGAGACCGGTGCCCCGCCGGACACCAGGACCGTGCGCCCCGGACGCCGCGCCGACTCCTGCTCGCTCGGTACGGGGTAGCGCCGGGGGATCGCCGGTGCCCTGCTGGGTGACCCGGGATCAGCCGGGCTTCCGGCTCTCCGCGGCGGCGATCAGGGCGCCGCCCAGCACCAGCAGGGCGATGCTCGCGAAGAGTTCGTAACCGTCGAGGAACGAAAACCGGTAGACGAGTCCCCAGTCCCAGCCGGCGAGCTCGCTCACCAGACCCGCCACCCCCTGCACCCCGGTGAGGAACCCCAGAACTTCCAGTGTCTGCTTCATGCCACCGACTCTCGCCCCGCGGACCCCCCACCCACATCGGCCGCGGGGCGAGCCCTTCCCGACGGAAGGAGGTGCTTCGCGCCGGCCGGAGCGCCGAAAGTCCGCGGTGCCGCGACTTCGGTAGCCGATCCCGCCGGCGAGGCTGTGCGGGGGTCGACTCCTGCGTAGATTTGTTGGCCGTGACTGGTGACAAGGCGGTGCAGACCGCCTCGGTGTTCACGGGGCGCCGATGGTTCTTCCCGTCCGCCCTCATCCACGAGCTCGCCCCCGACGTGGCCCGCTCCGGGCGGCGGCCCCGGCGCACCGCGCGCGACTGGGTCGTCGACTTCGCCTGCTTCCTGCTGGCCGTGCTCGTGGGCCTGGCGGGAGCCGAAACGCTCCGCGACAACCACGACATCCCGCACGCGCTGGCCGTCGCCGACCAGGTGCTCGGCGCGCTGTCGTGCGCCGCGATCTGGCTGCGCCGGCGGTGGCCGCTCGCCCTGGCCGTCGTGATGGTCCCGGTCAGCTTCGTCTCGGAGACCTCCGGCGGCGTGGCGATCATCGCCCTGTTCACGCTCGCCGTGCACCGGCCCTTCCGGTACGTGGCCTGGGTGGGCGGCGTGCAGGTGCTGCTGGGACCGCTCTACTTCTGGTGGCGCCCCGATCCCGACCTGCCGTACCTCGCCGTGCTCGTCCTCTTCCTCGTGCTGACGGCCGCGACCGTCGGCTGGGGCATGTTCGTACGGTCCAAGCGGCAGCTCATGCTGAGCCTGCGGGACCGGGCGCGGCGGGCCGAGACCGAGGCGCGGCTGCGGGCCGAGCAGGCGCAGCGGCTGGCGCGCGAGGCCATCGCGCGGGAGATGCACGACGTGCTCGCGCACCGGCTGACGCTGCTGAGCGTGCACGCGGGCGCCCTGGAGTTCCGGCCCGACGCCCCGCGCGAGGACATCGTGCGGGCGGCCGGTGTCATCCGGGAGAGCGCGCACGAGGCGCTGCAGGACCTTCGGGAGATCATCGGCGTGCTGCGGGCCGGCGACTCCGACGACACGGGCCGGCCGCAGCCGACGCTCGCGGCGCTCGACACCCTGGTCGCCGAGTCCCGGCAGGCCGGCATGAAGGTCGCCCTGGAGCAGCGGGTCACCGACCCGGCCGGCGTCCCCGCCTCCGTCGGCCGCACCGCCTACCGCATCGCCCAGGAGGGCCTGACCAACGCCCGCAAGCACGCCCCCGGCACGGAGGTCACCGTGTCGGTCACCGGCGGCCCGGGGGAGGGCCTCACCGTGGCCGTGCGCAACCCCGCGCCGGAGGGGGACGTACCGCACGTGCCCGGCGCCGGGCAGGGCCTGATCGGGCTCACCGAACGGGCGACCCTGGCGGGCGGCACCCTGGAGCACGGGCCCACGTCCGACGGCGGGTTCGGGGTACGGGCACGGCTGCCGTGGGGGTGAACGGGGACCGGCCGGTGCGTGTGTCGCCGCGCCGCGCGACCGTGATTACCTACGGGCCATGACTGCGATCAGAGTGCTCCTCGTCGACGACGACCCGCTGGTGCGGGCCGGGCTGTCCCTCATGATGGGCGGCGCGGACGACATCGAGATCGTCGGTGAGGCCGCCGACGGCGGCGAGGTCGAGGCGCTCGTCGACCGCACCCGCCCGGACGTCGTCCTCATGGACATCCGGATGCCGGCGGTGGACGGTCTCACCGCCACCGAGTCGCTGCGCCGGCGCGAGGACGCCCCGCAGGTCGTGGTGCTCACCACCTTCCACGCCGACGAGCAGGTGCTGCGCGCGCTCCGCGCGGGCGCCGCCGGGTTCGTCCTCAAGGACACCCCGCCCGCCGAGATCGTCGCCGCGGTGCGCCGGGTCGCGGTCGGCGACCCGGTGCTGTCGCCCACGGTCACCCGGCAGTTGATGGCCCACGCGGCCGGTACCGCCGCCGATACGCGGCGCACGCGCGCACGCGCGCGCGTCGCGGACCTCAACGACCGCGAACGCGAGGTGGCCGTCGCGGTCGGCCGGGGCCTGGCCAACGCCGACATCGCCACGGAGCTCTACATGAGCGTGGCCACCGTCAAGACCCACGTCTCCCGCATCCTGGCCAAGCTGGGCCTCAACAACCGTGTACAGATCGCCCTGCTCGCCCACGACGCCGGCCTCCTGGAGGAACCAGGGGACCGCTGACTCAGGTGTACGCCGCCGTCGCCCCGCGCACCAGCTCCGTCGGCCGGACCGGCCTGCGCTCCCGCCGGGACAGCTCGCACGCCTCCGCGACCAGCAGCGCCTGAAGGGCCTCCCGCCCGTCGCACGGGTTGGCCCGCTCGCCCCGCACCACCTCGACGAACGCGATCAGCTCGGCCTCGTACGCGGGCCCGAACCGATCGAGGAAGCCGGTCCACGGCTTGTCCGCGGCCGGCGGCCCGGTCGGCTCGGTGGACGCGATCGGCGTACGGTCGTCCAGGCCGACGGCGATCTGGTCGCGTTCCCCGGCGAGCTCCATGCGCACGTCGTAGCCGGCGCCGTTCAGCCGGGTCGCCGTGACCGTGGCGAGCGTGCCGTCGTCGAGGGTGAGGAGCGCCGCGCCGGTGTCGGCGTCGCCCGCCTCGCGGAACATCGCGGGCCCGGCGTCGGACCCGGCCGCGTAGACGTCCGTGACCTCCCGGCCGGTCACCCAGCGCAGGATGTCGAAGTCGTGGATCAGGGAGTCCCGGTACAGCCCGCCGGACTGCGGCAGATACCCGGCCGGCGGCGGCTCCGCGTCGCTGTTCATCGCCCGTACGGTGTGCAGCCGCCCGAGCCTGCCCGAGCGCACCGCCTCCCGCGCGCCCGTGTAACCGGCGTCGAAACGGCGCTGGAAGCCCATCTGCAGGATCGTTCCGGCGGTCTCGACCTCCGTGATCGCCTGTAACGTGCCCGCCAGGTCCAGGGCGATGGGCTTCTCGCAGAACACCGGCAGCCCCGCGCGTGCCGCCCGGCCGATCAGATCGGCGTGGGCGGACGTGGCCGCCGTGATCACCACGGCGTCCACTCCCCAGGTGTAGATCTCGTCCACCCCGGGTGCCGCCGTCTCGCCGAGCCGCTGGGCGAGGGCCTGGGCCCGCGCCGGATCGACGTCCGTGAGGATCAGGGAGCCGACGTCGCGGTGCCTGCTGAGTGTGTGGGCGTGAATGGTGCCGATGCGGCCCGTACCGATGACCCCGATGCGCATGGAAACAAAGTGGGGCCCGCGCCGCTCCCTGTCAATGCGTATGTCCGGACAACCGAACTACACAACTTCCCGTCAACAGCGCACGGGGCTACGCTCGGCCCGTGCCGAAACCAGAAGTGGACCCGACCGTACAGCTGGAGCTGAGCGTGGACCGCGGCTCCCCCGTGCCGTTGTACTTCCAGCTGTCCCAGCAGCTGGAGTCCGCCATCGAGCACGGCGCGCTGACCCCCGGCACCCTGCTGGGCAACGAGATCGAGCTCGCCGCACGGCTCGGTCTGTCCCGGCCGACCGTCCGCCAGGCCATCCAGTCCCTCGTCGACAAGGGACTGCTGGTGCGCCGCCGCGGGGTCGGCACCCAGGTGGTGCACAGCCAGGTCAAGCGTCCCCTGGAGCTCAGCAGCCTCTACGACGACCTGGAGGCGGCCGGCCAGCGCCCCGGGACGAAGGTGCTGGTCAACACCGTCGTGGCGGCGTCCGCCGAGGTCGCGGCCGCGCTCGGCGTGGCCGCGGACAGCGAGGTGCACCGGATCGAACGGCTGCGGCTCACCCACGGGGAGCCGATGGCGTACCTGTGCAACCACCTGCCGCCCGGCCTGCTCGACCTGGACACCGGCCGGCTGGAGGCCACCGGCCTGTACCGGCTGATGCGGGCCGCCGGGATCACCCTGCACAGCGCCCGCCAGACCATCGGCGCCCGTGCCGCCACCGCCGGCGAGGCCGAGCGGCTGGACGAGGAGACCGGCGCCCCACTGCTCACCATGGAGCGCGTGACCTTCGACGACACCGGCCGCGCGGTGGAGTTCGGCACTCACACCTACCGGCCCTCCCGCTACTCGTTCGAGTTCCAGCTGCTTGTACGGTCCTGACAATCCGACGCGACGTGCACACTGGGCCGTCGTCATGTCAGGACAATGTGACCGGCTTGCGGTCCCCGCGCGGGGAAGCCCGATGCCCGTGTTCGACAGTGGGGCGTTCGGGGCCGGCGCGGTCATCGGCCCCTTCAAGCGCCTGGACGTCGACCACATGCGCCGCACCACCCGCGCGGAACTCCTCCGCACGGGCATCGACCTCCGCGACGTCGACCAGCCCATCGGCACCCTCTCCGGCGGCGAACGCCAGTACGTGGCCGGCGCCCGCGCGGTGCACTTCGGAGCGAAGGTCCTCGTCCTGGACGAGCCGACGGCGGCCCTGGGCGTGAAGCAGTCGGGCGTGGTCCTGAAGTATGTGACGGCAGCACGCGACGAGGGCCCGGGCGTCGTTCTCATCACCCACAACCCGCATCACGCGTATCTGGTGGGCGACAGATTCGTCCTGCTGAAACGCGGCACGATGGCAGGCAACCACACGCGTGACGACATCACGCTGGACGGGCAGACCCGGCAGATGGCAGGTGGAACGGAGCTCGACGCTCTACGCCACGAGCTGCGACGCGCCCCACAGGGGCGCGGGGAACTGCGCGATCAACCCCAACGCACCCGCACCCGACAACGCACCACGCACCCGGGATCCATTCGGCACCCGGCGGAGCAGTGGGGCACAATCGCACACGATGAGCACCTACCGCGACTTCACCGCTCCCATCGGCTCCCGCCGCGCCCCGGTCCTGAGAACCGTCGGCACCCGGGAGCGCCGCTCCCACCTGACGGCGCCCCGTGTCCCGACGGTGGGCATCGACATCGGCGGCACCAAGGTCATGGCGGGCGTCGTCGACGCCGACGGCAACATCCTGGAGCGGCTGCGCACGGAGACCCCGGACAAGTCCAAGAGCCCCAAGGTCGTCGAGGACACCATCGTCGAACTGGTGCTGGACCTCTCCGACCGGCACGACGTGCACGCGGTCGGCATCGGTGCGGCCGGCTGGGTCGACGCCGACCGCAACCGCGTGCTGTTCGCCCCCCACCTGTCCTGGCGCAACGAACCGCTGCGCGACCGCCTCGCCGACCGCCTCGCCGTCCCCGTCCTGGTGGACAACGACGCCAACTCCGCTGCCTGGGCCGAGTGGCGTTTCGGCGCCGGCCGCGGCGAGGACCACCTCGTCATGATCACGCTCGGCACCGGCATCGGCGGCGCGATCCTGGAGGACGGGCAGGTCAAGCGCGGCAAGTACGGGGTGGCCGGCGAGTTCGGCCACATGCAGGTCGTCCCCGGCGGCCACCGCTGCCCCTGCGGCAACCGCGGCTGCTGGGAGCAGTACAGCTCCGGCAACGCGCTGGTCCGCGAGGCCCGCGAGCTGGCCGCCGCCGACTCGCCGGTCGCGTACGGGATCGTCGAGCACGTCAAGGGCAACGTCGCCGACATCAGCGGCCCGATGATCACCGAGCTGGCCCGCGAGGGCGACGCCATGTGCATCGAACTGCTCCAGGACATCGGGCAGTGGCTCGGCGTCGGCATCGCCAACCTCGCCGCCGCCCTCGACCCCTCCTGCTTCGTTATCGGCGGTGGCGTCTCCGCCGCCGACGACCTGTTGATCGGCCCCGCGCGGGACGCCTTCAAGCGGCATCTGACCGGTCGTGGCTACCGCCCCGAGGCCCGCATCGTCCGCGCCCAGCTCGGCCCCGAGGCCGGCATGGTCGGCGCCGCCGACCTCGCCCGGCTGGTCGCCCGCCGCTTCCGCCGCGCCAAGCGCCGCCGGGTCGAGCGGTACGAACGCTACGAGCGGTACGCGGAGGCCCGCCGTACCACCCAGGAGTCGCTGTGAGCGACGAGTCCTCCCGGCAGACGGCTCTCCCGGGCGCGCCCCGCCCGGCCGAGGGCCGGGGGCACATGATCCGCCGCAGGGCGCTCACCCTGCTGATCATCGTGCTGCTCATCGGCATCCCGGCCGGATATCTGGTGATCTCCGCGAACCAGAGCCGGGCCAGCGGCAAGGACAAGGAGGCGAAGTACTCCGCGACCGGCCTCACCGAGGGCTGGCCGTCGAAGGTGCAGCGCCGCCTCTACCAGGTGCCCGTACCGCACCCCGCCTGGTGGGTGGCCTCCTACGAGACCAACAACTGGAAGACCAGCCGCCTCTACGTCGAGTTCGAGACCACCGACGCGGGCCTGAGCGCCTTCCTCACCAGCATGGGCGTGCAGCAGAACGACCTGCGGCAGGGCGGCATCACCATCGGCGAGCGCGACCGGGACGTCACCGGCTGGACGTTCGACGGACCCGGCACCTGGTCCGGCCTCGTCCACGAGCAGAAGGACCCGGCGCCCACGCACGACGTCGTCGTCAACCACCACAAGCCGGGCTACCCGAGGGTGTACGTCGTCTCCCGCACCGTGCCCTGACCCCGCCCGCCCCACCGGCCGCCGGGGCCGGTTGTCAGACCCCGCCCGTAGAGTCGGAGACGACTGATCCGACAGACGGGCGGGAGGTGACAGGACGTATGGGCGAGCGGACCGTGACGGCCGGGCGGGACACCGCCGGGCCCGGCGGCGCGGACGGGGCGGACGTCCCCGTCCGGCTCGCGGCCGTCTTCCTCCCGGCGCCCCTCCCGCGCGAGGGACGCGTCGCCTTCTACGACCCCGAGGGCGGCCCCGACGGCGAAGGACCGCCCGGACCACCCGTCGGTGAAGGACCGCCCGGACCGCCCGACGCCTCCGCGCCCGCGCCGCGCACCGACCTCACCGTCGTCCGCCCGCACGGCACGGGGGTGCGGCGGCGGACGACCCCGGCGCTCCTCCTCCCCGTCGACGAGGCCCTGCCGCTGCTGGTCCGCGCCCGGCACGATCCCGCGGCCCACCCCGCCACCGCCTGCTGGGGCGCCGCCGCCCTGCACGCCCTGCGGCTCACCGCCCGCGGCCGGCTGCTGCCCGGTCTGACCGCCACCGGCCACGACGCCTGGCGCGCCGGCCCGCTCGACCCCGACGACGTGGCGCACCTGCGCGCGGTGGCCGCCGCCCTGCCCCCCGAGGGCCACGCCGTCCCGCTGCCCGGCCCCGGCCCGCTCCGGCTGCCCCGGCCGGAGGCGCTGGTGCGCGCCTTCCTGGACGCGGTCGCCGACACCCTGCCCCGCACCCCGGCCGCGCCGTACGCCGCGGGGCCGCCGTTCGCCGCGCGAAAGGCGCAGCGGTTGCCCGACGCCCACGACTGGGCCGCCGAGGTCGCCGCCGGCATGGACGCCGGCGTACGGATCTCGCTCCGTCTGGACCTGTCCGCGTACGACCTCTTCGACGCCGGTGAGGGAGCCGGCGGGGACGGGAGCGCCGCGCGGAGCGCGGGCGCCGCGATCGTGCAGGTGCACAGCCTCGCCGACCCGACCCTGGTGGCCGACGCGGCGGCCCTGTGGGCGGGCGCGGCGGACAGCGCCTTCGGCCCCCGCGCACGCGTGGACGCCGCCCTCGCGGTGCGCCGCGCGGCCCGGGTCTGGCCGCCGCTGGACCGGCTCTCCGACCAGGACGTGCCCGATGTACTGGCCCTCTCCGAGGAGGAGCTGAACGAGTTGCTGGGCGTGGCGGCCACCCGGCTCGCCGCGGCCGGGGTCGCCGTGCACTGGCCCCGGGACCTCGCCCAGGACCTGACCGTCACGGCGGTGGTCCGCCCGGCTCCCGGCTCGGCGACCGACGGCACGGGCTTCTTCGAGAGCGAGGACCTGCTGCGGTTCGGCTGGCAGCTCGCCCTCGGCGGCGACCCGCTCACCGAGGCCGAGATGGACGCCCTGGCCGAGGCCCACCGCCCGGTCGTACGGCTGCGTGACCGGTGGGTGCTGGTCGACCCCGCCCTCGTCCGCAAGGCCCGCAAACGGGACCTGGGGCTGCTCGACCCGGTCGACGCGCTGTCCGTCGCCCTCACCGGCCACGCGGAGGTCGACGGGGAGACGGTCGAGGCGGTGCCGGCCGGCGCCCTCGCCGTCCTCCGCGACCGCCTGACCGCCGGCGTGCGGCCCGCGCAGCCGCCGTCCGGCCTCGACGCCACCCTGCGCGACTACCAGCTGCGGGGCCTGGCCTGGCTGGACCTCATGACCTCCCTCGGCCTGGGCGGCTGCCTCGCCGACGACATGGGTCTGGGCAAGACCATCACCCTCATCGCGCTGCACCTGAAGCGGGCCCGCGCCGAGCCGACCCTGGTGGTCTGCCCGGCCTCGCTGCTCGGCAACTGGCAGCGGGAGATCACCCGGTTCGCGCCCGGCGTCCCCGTGCGCCGCTTCCACGGCCCCGACCGCACCCTGGACGGCCTCGACGGCGGCTTCGTCCTCACCACCTACGGCACCATGCGTTCCGCCGCACCGGACCTGGCCGGGCGGACGTGGGGCATGGTCGTCGCCGACGAGGCACAGCACGTCAAGAACCCCCACTCCGCGACCGCGAAGGCACTGCGAACGATCCCGGCGCCCGCGCGGGTGGCGCTCACCGGCACCCCCGTGGAGAACAACCTCTCCGAGCTGTGGGCCCTCCTCGACTGGACGACCCCCGGACTCCTCGGCCCGCTGAAGTCCTTCCGCGCCCGGCACGCGCGCGCCGTGGAGACCGGCGAGGACGAGGAGGCCGCCGAGCGCCTCGCCCGCCTGGTCCGCCCCTTCCTCCTGCGGCGCAAGAAGTCCGACCCCGGCATCGTCCCCGAGCTGCCGCCCAAGACCGAGACGGACCACCCCGTACCGCTCACCCGCGAACAGGCCGCGCTGTACGAGGCCGTGGTGCGCGAGTCGATGCACGCCATCGAGAGCGCGCAGGGCATGGGCCGGCGCGGCCTGGTGCTGAAGCTGCTGACCTCGCTCAAGCAGATCTGCGACCACCCGGCGCTCTACCTGAAGGAGGAGCACGTGCACGCCGGAGGCGACCGGCTCGCGGCCCGGTCCGGCAAACTCGCCCTGCTGGACGAGCTGTTGGACACCCTGCTCGCCGAGGACGGCTCCGCCCTGGTCTTCACGCAGTACGTCGGGATGGCCCGCCTGATCACCGCGCACCTCACCGGGCGCGCGGTCCCCGTCGAGCTCCTCCACGGCGGTACGCCGGTGGCGGAGCGGGAGCGCATGGTGGACCGCTTCCAGAGCGGCGCGACCCCGGTCCTGGTGCTCTCCCTCAAGGCCGCCGGCACCGGCCTGAACCTCACCCGCGCAGGCCACGTCGTCCACTTCGACCGCTGGTGGAACCCCGCGGTGGAGGAGCAGGCCACCGACCGCGCCTACCGCATCGGCCAGACCCAGCCCGTCCAGGTCCACCGCCTGGTCACCGAGGGCACGGTCGAGGACCGCATCGCCGAGATGCTGGAGTCCAAGCGCGCCCTCGCCGACGCGATCCTCGGCTCCGGCGAGTCGGCCCTCACGGAGCTGTCCGACCGTGACCTGTCCGACCTGGTGTCCCTGCGGAGGCAGGCATGACCCCCCGCCCCTCCGACGAGGCCCGCGAGGCCCTGCGCGCGGCCCGCGCACGGGCGACCCGCGAAGCGACGGCCACGGACACGCCGGGGCACCGGCCCACTCCGGACCAGCCGGCAGCCCCGGCCCCGACCGCCGGACAGCCCGACCGCCCCCGCCGGCCCGCTCCGCCCGACACCCGGGAAGCACGCCCGGGCGACGTGGCCCGCGAGGCGCTGCGGCAGGCGGTACGGGCCCGGCGCGGTACGGCGGGGCCCGCCGGCGACACGGACCCGGACCGCGAGGACACCGACGCACCGGCAGCGCACCACCCTCCCGCGGAGGCCGCGGCGGCGGAGGAGGCACCCTGTGAGGAACGGCCCCGCGGGGACGGGCCCCCCCCCGCCCGCCCCGCGCCCCGGGGCACGGCGGCCGCGGCCGGCCGTGGTGGCGGCCCCCGCGGGACCCCCCCCCCCCGGGG
>NZ_JBHYVC010000069.1:0-40181 GCF_042749965.1 Streptomyces sp. NPDC059454
GTGCGAGCGTGCACCGGGCCGGCGGCGCCGTGCCGGGGTCAGTCAGGTTCCGTCCCGGTCCTCCGGGAGCGCCGTCCCGTCCTCCACGACGTGCATGGCGGCCTCCTCCGCGCCGGCCGCTCCCGCGTCGATGCCGACGTCCTCGGCGACGGACTCCTTCGTGGTGTCGGTGCGGGCGCCCTCGTCCGGGGCGACCAGGCGTCCGGCACGGGCGGTGCCCGCCTCCGGGTCGACCGGCTCGCCCTCGCCGCCGGGGAGGTCGCCCACCTCGTCCCCGGCGGGCGCGGACGCGTCCGGCACCTCCTGGGCCAGCCGCTGGTCGAGGGTCTCCCCGTCGTGCTGCTCCGAGGCCGTGGTGCCGTACTTGGTCACACCGAGCGGTTTCTCCGGCGGGGAGTAGCCCTCGTCGAGGGTGTCGTCGTAGGTCCGCTCGTCGAGGGCGTCCTGCATGTCGAGCGGCGCGGCGTCCTCCTGCTCCTCATTGCTCCCGGTGGGCTGGTACGCGTCGTCCCCCATCGGCTCGGTGCCCATGGCTTCCTCCCTGTCACGCTGCGTCGGCTCGTTCGTCCGCGGTGTCAGATCCGCGTTTCCCGTCACGCGATCCCTAACCCAGTGCGCCCGGTGGCGGGGAGCATCCCGCGGCCGCCCCGAGACTTCCGGCTCTCGTGCCCTCACGCGGGCTCCGCCGGACTTCCCCCGCGTCGTCCGTCACCCCTGCGGGCGCGCGGGCAGCCCGTCACCCGCGGGAACCCTCCGGCCCGGGCGCCGGGGCGACACGGGCCTCCAGATCGCCGAGCCGGTGGACGGGCCAGGGGCGGGCGTACCGGGGCGGCGTGCCGCCGGGCCCGGTGAGGGTGGCGACCGGGACGCGGTCCGCGGTCCGCAGGATCTCCCCGGCCGTGGTGTTCTCGTTGTTCCCGGCGGTCGAGCCGGAGGAGCAGCCGGTGTAGTAGCCGATGGGGATCGCCTCGTGGCCGGTGATCAGACAGGGCGGGCGGACACCGAGCCGGTGCAGCTCCTCGGCCGTGCGGGCCCAGTCCCGGCGGCTGTCGACGTTGCGGTCCACGGTGTGCACGAGGACGGTCAGCTGCACCGCGAGATGACCGGCCAGCCCGAGTGCGACCAGGGTGGTGGCAGCCGGCCGCCACTTTCCGCGCGGTGCCGTGACCAGGTGCCACAGCGCGTCGGCGACCGGAATCGCGAGCAGGGCGTAGGCGGGCTGGAGGAAGCGGGGGGCCGCGTACTCGATCATGAACAGGTACGGCAGGCCGGCGGTCGTGGCACAGGCCAGCGGCACCACGGTGCGCAGGGCGCGGCGGGCCCGTACGGCGACGATCAGTCCGAGGACGGCGAGCAGCGGCAGGACGAACCACCACAGGGTGATCACCGGGTGGGGCATCGAGCCCGTGCACGGACGGCACAGGGCGCGTCCGCCCAGGCTGCGCAGCTGGTCGTCGACGGCGATGTTCAGACCGAGCCCGCCCTGGACGCGGGAGGCCTCGGCGAGCCGCTCCCGCAGGCCGCCGAACGCGGTGTACGCCTCGACCACCCAGGGGACCGCTCCCGCCAGCAGACCGCCGGCGAGGGCGAGCAGTGACCGCCCGTGCCGGCCGGCCAGGGCGAGGAGGAGGAGCGGGACCGTCACCCAGACGGCGTCGGTGGGCCGCATCCAGGCCATGAGCGCGGACCCCGCCACGACTCCCCACAGGGGGCCGCCGGACGAGGGGTCCGCGCGGTGGCGCAGGAAGCAGCCGACCGCGGTCAGCGCGCCGATGGCGACCCAGTAGTTGGGCATGGCCTGGGGACCGTAGAAGAGCGTCATCCACAGGGAGGCGAAGAAGGCGCCGGCGGTGACCAGGACCCGGGTGGGGAACAGGCCGCGCCAGGAGCGCAGGGCCAGGAAGAGGGCGAGGCCGGAGAGGAGGGCGAGGTAGACGCGCAGCAGCGCCGTGGAATCGGACCAGGACGCGACGGGCGCCACCAGTAAGGACACCCCGCGGGAGCGGGGGGCGCTGAAGAAGGCGGCCGGGTGGTGGGAGGTGACCTGGCTGATGTAGACGATCTCGTCCCAGCCGAGGCCCAGCACGGGGCGGACCAGGGCGAGTTGGGCGAGGGCGAAGACGGCGGCGAGCACCGCGAGCGGGCGGGTGCCGCCGCGCCGTGAGGGGCCCGGCCCGGCCCGCTGCTCGCGCCGTGTGCCGGTGAGAAGGGCACCGGTGCCGTCGGTCATCGTCCGTCCCTCATTCCCGCGCGTCATCGGGTCCCGGGTTCCACGGGCCCTGCGCTCTGAAGGACGGGCTCCAGGAGACCTGCGTTCCGGAGATCACCGACAACCTAACCCGCGTGCGGCGGGCCCGCAGGGCGGGATACGGCCACCCGTCCCGGGGCCCGCCGCCGGTCAGCGCGGGTGCGGGCCCCGGTGCGGGGGCTGCTCGGGCGCCGGGCGGGGCCGGGGCGGCAGGACGGGACGCTCGGCGGGGGCGCCCTCGCGCACGGTCAGCTCGGTGCCGTGGTGACGGATGGTCAGCGGTGGTCCGGACCGGAGCGTGTACGTGGCCCGGTCCGCGGTGACCTCCACGCGCAGGCACCGGCCGAGGAACCGCAGGGTGAAGGCCAGGCGGCGCAGCCTCGACGGCAGCCGGGGGGTGAACCGGAGGCTGCCGTCGTCCCAGCGCATGCCGCCGAACCCGGCGACCAGCGCCGTCCAGGTGCCGGCCAGGGAGGCGATGTGCAGTCCGTCCCGGGTGTTGTGCTCCAGGTCCGCGAGGTCCATCAGGGCGGCCTCCGCGGTGTAGGCGTGGGCCAGGTCCAGGTGGCCGGTGCGGGCGGCGAGGACGGCCTGGACGCAGGCCGACAGCGAGGAGTCCCGTACGGTCAGCGGCTCGTAGTAGGCGAAGTTGCGGGCGATCTGCTCCTCGTCGAAGACCTCCTCGAAGTAGGCGGCGCAGGTGTGCATCGCCAGCACCAGGTCCGCCTGCTTGATCACCTGTTTGCGGTAGAGGTCGAAGTAGGGGAAGTGCAGCATCAGCGGGTACTGGTCGGCGCGGGTGCCGGCGAAGTCCCAGCGCTGGTAGCGGGTGAAGCCCGCGTGCTGTTCGTGCACGCCGAGTTCGTCGTTGTAGGGGACGTGCACGGCTTCGGCGGCGTCCCGCCAGCCGGCGCTCTCCTCCTCGTCGACGCCGAGGGCCGCCGCGGCGTCGGGGTGGCGTTTGCAGGCGTCGGCGGCGGCCAGCAGGTTCGCCCGGGCCATCAGGTTGGTGTACGTGTTGTCGTCGGCGACGGCGCTGTACTCGTCCGGTCCGGTGACGCCGTCGATGTGGAAGACTCCCCGGTCGTCGTGGTGGCCGAGGGAGCGCCAGAGGCGGGCGGTCTCCACCAGCAGTTCCACACCGGTGTCGCGTTCGAAGCGCTCGTCACCGGTGGCCTGGACGTACCGCACCACGGCGTCGGCTATGCCGGCGTTGACGTGGAAGGCGGCGGTGCCGGCCGGCCAGTAGGCGGAGCCCTCCGAGCCCTCGATGGTGCGCCAGGGGAACGCGGCCCCGCGCAGGCCGAGTTGGGTGGCGCGCTCGCGGGCGTCCGGGAGGGTGCTCTGCCGCCAGCGCAGCGCCTCGGCGGCGGCGTCCGGCACGGTGCAGATCAGCAGGGGCAGCACGAACACCTCGGTGTCCCAGAAGGCGTGACCGTCGTAGCCGGAGCCGGTCAGGCCCTTGGCTGGTATCGCGCGCCGTTCGGCGCGGGCCCCTGCCTGCAGCACGTGGAAGAGGGCGAAGCGGACGGCCTGCTGGATCTCCTCGTCGCCGTCGACCTCGACGTCGGCGCGGGCCCAGAAGTCGTCGAGGTAGGCGCGCTGTTCGTCGAGGAGGCCCTGCCAGCCGCTGTGCGCGGCGGCCGCCAGCGCCGCCTCCACCTGGTCGCTCATCGCGGGCCGGGAACGGGCGCCGGACCAGCCGTGCGCGACCAGCTTCTCCACCCGCAGCCGCTGTCCCGGCTCCAGGACGGAGGTCACGGTCAGCCGGGCCACGTCCTCGTTGCTCTCGCAGCCGGTGGTGGTGCTTTCGGGGCCGTCGACGACGTGGTCTGCGGCCACGGCGACCCGCAGGCCGCTGCGCCGGGTGCGGTGCACCAGGCGCAGCCGGTGGTCCTCGGCGAAGGCCTCCTCGGGTTCCAGGGGGGACTTCAGGGCGCGGGCGGCGCGCGGGTCGCCGTCCGGTCCGGGCAGGCTCTCGTTGGCGACCAGTTCGGACTGCACCACGACACGGGTGCGGCTGTCGACGGGCTCGACCTCGTAGGCGACGGCGGCGACGGCCCGCTGGGTGAGGGAGACCAGCCGGGTGGAGCGCACCCGGACCGTGGAGCCGGCCGGGGAGGTCCATTCGCAGACCCGCTCGAGGACGCCCCGGCGCAGGTCCAGGGTCCGCTCGTGACTGACGAGCCGCCCGTAGCGCAGGTCGAACGGTTCGTCGTCGACCAGCAGCCGGATCACCTTGCCGTTGGTGACGTCGATGACCGTCTGGCCGGACTCCGGGTAGCCGTAACCGGCTTCGGCGTAGGGCAGCGGATGCAGTTCGTGGACGCCGTTGAGGTAGGAGCCGGGCAGGCCGTGCGGTTCGCCCTCGTCGAGGTTGCCGCGCCAGCCGACATGGCCGTTGGACAGGGCGAACACCGACTCGCTCTGCGCCAGGACGCCCAGGTCCAGGCTGCGTTCGCGCACGGTCCACGGCTCGACGGCATACGCCCGCTGTGTGATCACTTGTCACCTCCGAGGTGGGCCAGGTCCGTCACGACCCGGTCGGCGCCGTGCGCGTACAGCGCGTCGGTCTGACCTACCCGGTCCACTCCGACGACGTATCCGAAGTGCCCGGCGCGGCCCGCGTCCATGCCGGCCAGCGCGTCCTCGAACACGGCGGCCCGGGACGGCTCCACGCCGAGGTCCCGGGCGGCGGCGAGGAAGGTGTCGGGCTTCGGCTTCCCGGGCAGCCCGCGCTCGGCGGCGACCACGCCGTCGACGCGGACGTCGAAGAGGTCCTCGGCACCGATCGACCGCAGGACGTCACGGCAGTTGGCGCTGGAGGAGACGATCGCGGTGCGCAGTCCGCGGGCGCGGACGGCGGCGAGGTAGCGCAGGGTGCTGTCGTAGGCCTCCACGCCGTCGGTGCGGATCTTCGCCAGCAGCAGTTCGTTCTTGCGGTTGCCGAGGCCGTGCACGGTGCGGGCGTCGGGCGTGTCACCGGGTCCGCCCTCGGGCAGTCGGATGTCGCGGGAGGCGAGGAAGGTGCGGACGCCGTCGGCGCGCGGGCGGCCGTCGACGTACTCGTCGTAGTCGGCGTCGGTGAAGGGCCGGAAGTCGTCACCGTCCCGTTCCCGGAGAAAGGCGTCGAACATCTCCCTCCAGGCGGCCGCGTGGACGACGGCCGTCTTGGTGACGACGCCGTCGAGGTCGAAGAGACAGGCGAGGATGTCATCGGGCAGACCCAGATCCGTCATAGGGGACACCGTTCCCCGTACGGCGCCGAACAGTGAGTGGCGCGGACCACATGGCGGCAGGACGCCTGCTTCTCCGGTGACACACTCTCCTGTGTGGCACCGACCTTCGACGACCTCCTCCGCCGTGCCCGTGCCCTCCCGCAAGGCGGCCGGCGCGCGATCCTCGGCATCGCCGGCAGTCCGGGCGCGGGCAAGTCCACGCTCGCGGAGCGGCTGGTGCGGGAGCTGAACGGCACCGGGGAACCGTGGGTCGCGCATGTGCCGATGGACGGCTTCCATCTCGCCGACGCCGAACTCGAACGCCTCGGCCGCCGCGACCGCAAGGGCGCCCCGGACACCTTCGACGCGGCCGGGTACGCGGCGCTGCTGCGGCGGCTGCGCGAGGAGGCGTACGACGACGTCGTGTACGCGCCCGGCTTCGAGCGGGTGCTGGAGCAGCCGGTCGCGGGCGCGCTCCCGGTACCGCCGACGGCCCGGCTGGTGGTGACGGAGGGCAACTACCTGCTGCTGGACACCGGTGCGTGGGCGCGGGTCCGGCCGCTCCTCGACGAGGTGTGGTTCTGCGTCCTGGACGAGGAGGAGCGGCTGCGGCGGCTGATCGCCCGGCACGAGGAGTTCGGCAAGAGCCACGAGGAGGCGGTGGCGTGGGCCGAGCGCAGCGACCGGCGCAACGCCGAGCTGGTGGCGTCGACGCGGGACAGGGCCGACCTGGTGGTCCGCCGGCCGGAACCGGCTGGACGGGATGCGGCCCGGTGACGCAGGCTCTCCTCCCGTGATCAGAGAAGCCACCGTGCACGACGTCCCCGAGATCCGCGCGTTGATCCGCGAACTCGCCGCCTACGAGAAGGCCGCCGGTCAGGCCCGCGCCACGGAGGAACAGCTCCGCGCGGCCCTGTTCGGCGAGCACCCCGCCGCGTCCGTCCTGATCGCCGAGGACGACGACACCGGCGGCGTCGCGGGGTTCGCGCTGTGGTTCCCGCGCTTCTCGACCTGGACCGGCACGCGCGGGATGCATCTGGAGGACCTCTACGTCCGCCCGCACACCCGGGGTGCCGGACACGGCAAGGCGCTGCTGGCCGCCCTCGCGTCGATCTGCCGGGAGAACGGTTTCGAGCGGTTCGAGTGGGTGGTGCTCGACTGGAACGAAACGGCGATCGCGTTCTACGAGTCGCTCGGCGCGGAGCTGCTGGAGGAGTGGACGGTGTGCCGGCTGACCGGTGGCCCGCTGGAGGAGCTCGCCGCGCGGGCGGTTCCGCCCGTGGGCAAAGGGCCGGTGCGGGAGCAGCGGTCCATGAGAGGTCCTGGGGCGGCGGGCGGACGCGGTCCGGTCCGTCGGTGCCGATGACCGGACCGCGTCGGATCGCGCGGGCCGGCGCCGGCCCGTGCCGTCAGCCGCGCGTCGGCTGCCCCACGCGCTGGAAGGCGTCGGCGCTCACATGCGGCATCACGCTGCTCGCCACGCGGAAGCGGCCGTTGGGGACCTCGGCGGACCGGCGGACGTGCACGGTGAGCGGGCCCGCCCATTCGTAGCCGTGGCGCGCGGCGTGCCGGGCCAGCCGGTCGGTGAGCGCCTGTCCCACGCGGCTGCCGCGGCGGGTCAGTTCCTCGTGCACGGGTTCGGCGAGTTCCACGTCGTAGGCGTTGGGGACCATCACCCGGCCCGCCCGGCACACCACGGCGTGGCTGTCGCACTCGCGCCGCAGGGCGTCGACGAGTTCGACCGGCTCCCGGTCGAACAGCCGCGCCCACAGCGCTTCCCATCGGTTCTCCAAGGCGTCTTCCAGTGCGCTCAGGGCGCTCATGCTTTCACCTGCTTGAGATGTGGTCGAGGGCGGGGGACGGCAAGTGGTCTAGCGTTCCTGGAAGTCGTCGGGCCCGATCTCGGCCTCCTCCAGTGCCTCGCGCATCGTGCGGCCGGTGCCGCCCTGATCGCGCGTCTCCTTGTCGTCCTGCCGCCGCTCCGCGGTGTCGTCGGTGTCCCGGGTCTTCGGCCGGTTCTCCTCGGGGACGGTCATGTCCGGTGGCTCCTGGTGTGTCAGGGGGTTTCTGCTTCGCTGTGTCGGCGGGTTCCCGCCGGAGGCGCGGATATCCCCGGTGGAGCGGTCCGGTGTGCTCCGGCGAGCGGCCTGGTCATCACGGTGGGTGGGCTATGTTGAACCCTCGTGGGAGACGAAGGAGGCGCACCGGTGCGATCGCCGCAGCAGGCACGCGCACAGGCATCCGCGATCACCTCGGGGAAGGCGGGCCAGGACCCGGAGGTTTCCCCGACGGCCCAGCTCCGCACGCTGTTCGACCGGCCCCGGCTCTCCCCCGGCCAGCGGCGCATCGCCCAGTACCTGATCGAGCACATCGCCGAGGCGGCGTTCCTGTCGATCACGGATCTCGCGGACCGGGCCGGGGTGAGCCAGCCCTCGGTGACCCGGTTCGCCTCGGCGGTCGGCTTCAGCGGTTACCCCGCGCTGCGGGAGAAGCTCCAGTCGATCACGCTCGGCACCCGCTCCGCCGGCCCCGCCGAGGAGTTCCGGGGCAACGAGCTGCAGGCGGCGGTGGACGCCGAGATCGAGAACCTGGAGAACCTGCGGCGGGACTTCGCCGACGCCGACCGGTTCATCGAGGTCGGCCGCCGGCTGTCCGCGTCCACTCCGCTCACCGTCCTCGGGCTGCGCATCTCCGTCTCCCTGGCCGAGTACTTCGCCTACGCCGCCCGCCGTGTCCACCCGGACGTACGGCTCGTGACGCTGGGCGGCAGCGTCGCCTACGACGCGCTGCTGCAGTCGCGGGAAGCGGGCGGCACCTGGGTGCTGGCGTTCTCCATGCCGCGGCACGCCCAGGAGACCCTGACCGCGGTGCGGGTCGCCCGCAGCGCCGGGCTGAAGGTCGCGCTGATCACCGATCTGGCGCTGGGCCCGATCGTGGACGAGGCCGACGTCACCTTCGCCACCGGCACCGGGTCACGGCTGGTGTTCGACTCCTACGCCGCCCCGGGCGTGATGTGCGCGGCGCTGCTGCAGGCCATGACGGACGCGGATCCGGAGCGGACGCAGGCCCGGCTCGACGAGTACGAGCACGTCGCCGACGAACACCAGTTCTTCCTCAGGGACTGACCCCGCCGGGGGCACCTCACGGGAAACGCCCACATCAAAGCGCGCATGAATGTTTTCATACGTCTTGCAAACCAGATGGCATATATAAATACTGCTCACGGATCACGGCCCGGCCGCTCAGCACCGGGCGCCTGCACGAACACCCGAAGCCGTCGGCTCCTGCCCGCTCCGGCGGCCGGGGTGTTCGGCCGGGCATCCCCTGCCCGGCCACTCGTGGCGGCCCCGGTCATCCCCTAGGCCGGGGCCGCCCCACTCCGTCGTCCACCCGCACGACGCCGTACACCCGGAAGCGATGATCATGCCCTTGACGACCACGCGACTCGGTCCCGACTGGCCCTGTCAGGTCAAGACCCCCGGCAGCTACGACTGGGAACGCTCGGCGGCCAAGTGGCTGCGCGAGCTGGTGCCCGCGCGCTACGCGAGCTACCCGGCGTTCGTCCGGCACCCCGTCCTGCTGGCCCGGCACGCCCAGATCCAGGTCGAGCACGAGATCCGGGTGGCCCGCACCGCCCTGCAGACCGCCCGGGCCGACCTGCCCCAGGCAGGACTGCGCGAAGGGGTCATCGAGCACACGATCAAGCTCTACGCGGCCGAGGTCACACAGCTCCAGCACATCGCCCGCAGCGTACGGGCGGTCACCCGGGCCCTGGCCGAATCCGGCCGCTGACCGCGCTCCCCGCCGGGCGCACACGTCACAACCCCTGGTCCGGGCCGCACAACCCCTGGCCCGGGCCGCCCGCGGATCCCGGGCGAACAAGCCGGTCAACGAACCCGGAGACGTGTGCGATGCTCGTCGCGTGATGAGGGAACCTGTTGTCCCGGTGGAGCCCGGAACCACGCCCGACCTGGTGGAACTGGCCAGGGTCGTCGCCCGGCAGCGCGCCGAGATGGACCGGCTGCGCGAGCAGGTCGCGACATCGGCCGTCGTGGAGCGGGCCAAGGGCGCCGTGATGGCGCTGAGCGGGTGCTCCGCCGACGCCGCCGGCGAGACCCTGCTCCAGCGTGCCAAGGCGGCCCGCCGCACCCTGCTGGAGGAGTGCTGGATCGTCCTGGGGGAACTGGCGCCCGCCCGGTCCGGTGAGCCGTCCGCACGGCCGGCCGAGGACACCGGGGACGCGACGGCCGGCCTCCCCGGGGCCGACCCGACGGCGCCCTCGGTTCCCGACGACGTCGCCGACGCCCTGAGCCGCCTCGCCCGGGCCCTCGTGCACACCGGCACCCCCCAGGAGCTGGCCCGGTGCCTGCTGGAACACCTCGGGCGGGACCTGGCCGCGGACTCGGTCATGATCTACGCCCGCCGGACCGGCGGGCTCGAACTGGTCGGGCACGCCGGTATCGACGAACGGCTGGCCGCCCGGTGGCGTCAGGTGCCCCCCTTCAGCGGGGTGGCCGTACTGGACGCCCTCGAGTCCGGTGAGCCTCTCTGGCTGGAGGACTTCGCCGAGGACAGCACGCGGTACCTGCTGATCGGCGACCCGCCCGAGCGATGGCGCTCGCGCGCCTGGCTGCCGCTGCCCGGCGGGGAGGGCCCCGAGATCTGCGTCGGTGTGCTGCGCGGGCGCTCCGGCCCCTTCACCCCGCGCGACCGCGCCCATCTGCGCGGAGTGGTCCGGCTCTGCGCCGGCCGGCTGCGTACGTTCACCGCCCCGTCCGAACCCGCGGCCGACCCCCTCCCGGACGCCGTACGGGCGCTCTTCGCGGCGCTGCCGGTCCCGGCGATGCTGCTGACCCCGCTGCGTGGCCCGTCCGGCGGGACCGAGGACTTCCGCGTCGACGCCGTGACGGCGCAGGCGGCCGATGTCCTGGGCGGCACCGGGGGTGATCCGGCCGGACGACGGCTGCGGGAGGTGCGGCCCGACCTCGCGGACACACCGGTGTGGCAGGGCTTCCTGGACACCCTGGCCGGCGGGGGGACGTACGAGAGCGAGCCGTTCGCCCACCAGGAGGTCGTGGACGGCGTCACCGAGCTGGCCACGTACTCCGTACGGGTGACTCGGCCGGTGGACGCGCTGGTCGTCACCTGGGTCCGGCACGCCTCCTCCGACCGGCAGGAGCAGCGGCTCGCCGACCTGCAGCGGCTGGGCAACCTCGGCTGGGCCAACTGGAACCTGACCACGTCCGAGGCCTCCTGGTCGTCGCAGGTCTTCGCGATCCTCGGCCGGGACCCGGCGGACGGGCCCGTCCGGCTCGCCGGCCTCCCCGGCCTCGCGGTGCCCGAGGACCGGTCCGCGCTGAGCAGCGCCGTCGACGCCCTGATACACGAAGGGCTGCCGTCGGACACCCCGTTCCGGGTCCGCGGCGCGCGCGGGGTCCGGCATCTGCGGCTCGCCGCGGAGGCGGTGGCCGACCTGCACGGCACGCCCGTCGAGGTGCACGGCTTCGTGCAGGACCTGACCGCACGGCGGCGGGCCGAGCTCGCCCTGGTGGAGACCGAGCGGGCCATCCTCACCCAGCACGACGTGCTCCAGGCCGAACGGTCCCTGGTCGCCCGGCTGCAGAACGCCCTGCTGCCGCTGCCCGAAGGGGCGGTCGACCTGGCCGGGCTGCGCGTCGAGGTCGCCTACCTTCCGGCCCAGGCCGGCATACACGTCGGCGGCGACTGGTTCAGTGCCATCGAACTGCCCGACGGCGACGCCCTGTTCGTCGTCGGCGATGTCGCCGGGCACGGGATCGGCGCCGTGGCCACCATGGCCCAGCTGCGGTTCACCGCCAAGGGCATGGTCATCACCGGGTCCTCGCTGACCGGCGCGCTCGCCCGGCTCAACACCCTGCTGCTGCACTCCCGGGACAGCCACGGCACCGCGACCATGGTGCTGGCCCGCTACCGGCCGGCGCAGCGGCGCCTGGTCTGGGCCCAGGCGGGACACACCCCTCCCCTGCTGCTGCGCGACGGCGAGGCGACGTACCTGCGCCGGCCCAGGGGCATGCTGCTCGGCGGTGCCGCCGGGCCGCATTTCGAGGAGGCCGAGTGCCGCCTCGAACCCGGCGACCGGGTGCTGCTCTACACGGACGGCCTGGTGGAGCGGCCCCCGGAGAACATCGACGTGGGCCTCGGGCGTCTCGCCGCGGCCGTGGCGGCCCACCCCGGTGACGAGAGCGGGTCCCTGGGGACGCTGCTGGAGGCGATGCTGGAGGACGAACGCCGCGACGACGTGTGCGTGCTGGACATCCGGGTGCCGAAGGATCGGTAGCCACCGGTCAGCCGTCCGGCCGGCCGGTGCGGGACTCCAGCACGAGGCGGGTGTCGTCGCCGTAGACGCCGGTCTCGTCGCCCCGGATGCCGTACCAGAGCTGGAAGCGGGCGACGGCGGCGGAGAGGGTGGCGTCGTAGCGGCCGTCGGTGGTGCCGGGCCGGTAGACGTCCGGGATGCGCAGCAGGCGCTCCTGGAGTTCGGTCACCTCGGGGCCCGAGTCGCCCTCGCGGAGGAAGCCCGGCTCGGCGGGGGCGGGCGGGGCCGGGGGGACGGGGGCGGCCGTGGACGGACGCGGGTCGGGTGCCGCGCGGTCGCCGGCGTCGTGTTCCGTGAGCAGGAGCGCGCCGCCGAAGCCCGCCACCGCGGCGGCGGCCACGGCCAGCACCAGGGCCGTGCGGCGGATCCCGGAGGTGTGCCGGGCCGCGGGTACGGGCGGGATTTCCTGTGTCCGGTCCTCGGATCCGGCGGGCGGCCGGGGCAGCGGCACCGACTCGTACCCGCCCCGCTCCTCCCGCTCGAACTCCCGGAACAGCTCCGCGAGTGCGTCGGTGCGGCGCGGACGCAGGACGTGGACGGGTTCGAGGGGCGGCCCGTCGTCCGGCCGCCCCGGTTCGGACGGTGTCGTCACGTCGCTCTCCTTCCGTGCCGCGCGGGGAGTTGAGCCGCCTGCGCAGAGGGATACGTGACGAAGGGGCCGCGGGTTCAGCCGACGTGCAGGAAGCGGCGCAGGGATGCCGTCATGGCGGACACGAACGCCTCCCGGCCGGCGTCGTCGAGGGCGTCGAGGGACAGATAGGGATTGAGGTCCTCCAGTTCGACCAGCAGCAGTTCGCCGTCCGGCGCGCGGCAGGCGTCGACGCGCTGGATGCCGTGGTCGAGGGTGTTCCAGTCGATGAAGCCCCGGGCGAAGCCCAGGTCGTCCCGGGTGGGTTCGTACGGCTCCAGCTGCCAGCGGCGCTCGGTGTGCGGGGCGTGGAGGGCGTACTGGAAGTCGTGGTCGACGAAGTAGAAGGAGACCTCGTAGGCGAAGTCGATGTGCGGTTGCACCAGGACGTCCCCGTCGGCGTGACCGCGCACCTCGTCCGCGGGGACGACGCGCAGGCCTATGGAGTCGGCGCCGAGCCTGGGCTTGACCACGTACCGCTGCGCCTCGGGCAGCCGGTGCAGGTCCTCCGGCCGGTCGACGGTGGGGATCACCGGGCGGCCGGCGGCGGTCAGGTCGAGCAGGTACTGCTTGCCGGCCATGTCGCCCCGGCCGGTGAGCGGGTTGTAGACCGGTGTGCCGGTCGCGGTGGCGCGCTCGCGGAAGGCGTCGTAGGCGTCCTGGTACGCCAGTACGGGACCGCTGTTGCGGACCACGACGGCGTCGAAGCCGTCCATCAGGGCGACGGCGTCCCGCGGGTGGCACAGGGCCAGGTCGAGGTGTTCGCGCAGCCGGGAGGTGAGGAAGACGTCCTCGTCGCCGTAGCGGCGTCCGCGGGCCGGGTAGGCCAGGTCGGTGACGTACAGGACGCGGGGACGGGCGGGCGGCATACGGGCTCCTCGAGGACGGGGTGACCCGATCATAGGAACGACCTGGGCGTACTGCCCCGGCGGTACTGGGTTCCGTCCCGGCATGCACCGAGTGCCACCAGCGGCTCCCCGGTGCTACGTTCCGTGCATGAGCTCCAGCAGTGCGGCTCCCGGCCGCGGGGACAGGGCCGAGAAGCCGCCGATGCGGGACGCCCTGGTCACGGCGGCGTTCCGGCTGTTCCTGGAGCGGGGCTACGAACAGACCACGGTCGACGACATCGTGGCACTCGCCGGGGTGGGCCGCAGGTCCTTCTTCCGCTACTTCCCGTCCAAGGAGGACGTGGTCTTCCCCGACCACGAGCGGTGCCTGGCCGACATGACGGCCTTCCTGGCCGAGGGCTCCGGTGACGACGATCCGGTGCGCAGGGTCTGCGACGCGGCCCGGCTGGTGCTGCTGATGTACGCCGAGAACCCGGCGTTCTCCGTGCAGCGCTACCGCCTCACCAAGAGCGTGCCCGGACTGCGGGCGTACGAGCTGTCCGTGGTCTGGCGGTACGAGCGGGCGCTGGCCGGATATCTGCGGGCGCGCTTCGCCGGTCTGCGCGACGGCGTCCTGCGGGCCGATGTGATCGCGGCGGCGGTGGTCGCCGCGCACAACAACGCGCTGCGCTCCTGGCTGCGTTCGGACGGGATGGGGGACGCGGAGGCCGCGGTGGACCATGCGCTGGGACATGTGCGGGCCGCGTTCGGTGCCTGTCCCGTCGCCACGGCGGGCGAGGGGCCCGAGGACGTGGTGGTGGTCGTCTCGCGGCGCGGGGCACCGCTGTGGCGGGTGGTGCAGGAACTGGAGACCGCGCTCGGCCGCGGGTGACCCGGCGCGGACGTCCACTCCCCTATGAGGGTACGGAGTGCCTTTACGAGTGGCACTGAGTGCCATACTCTGTGGCTGTGCGCGGTGGCAGGACGCACCGGCACGCGCGTGCCGGGTGACCGCGCACGCGGGATTCCGGCCGAGTGCAGGGAGTTGACCAGCGTGTACCACCACTCAGGAAGCGTCGCTCAGCAGGCAGCCGGCTCCGCGGCGGGCGTCCTCGATCCCCAGGGCGAGAGCCGCGCGGAGGCCATGCTCTTCCAGCGCTGCACCTGGTGCGGCACCGCCATGTACCACCGGCTGCTCTGCCCGGTCTGCCAGGGCAGCGACCTGCGCACGGAGCGCAGCGGGGGCGTCGGGACGGTCCGCCATTCCACGGTGCTGCACCGCAACACCCCGATGGCCCGCAATGCGTCCCTGATCGAGATGGCCGAGGGGTTCGTGGTACGCGGCCGGGTCATGGGTCCGCCCATCGGCATCCACAGCGGCGACCGGGTACGGCTGTCGACGGCCCAGGACCCGGTGCGGGGCGAACCGGTCTTCCAGCTGGTGGACGAGCCGTTCCGAGCCTGGACCTGACGGACCGCCGGACGCGGTCCGGCACGCGGCTCAGAGGGTGATGCGGATCCCGACCGTGCCGTTCGGTCCCCGGCGAAGACGGCTGCCCAGGAGGGTCAGCCGTCCCAGGAGGCCGTACTTGCGGGCGAGCAGCTTCCGGTAGCGGGCGGTGGTGGCCGGGTCGCAGATCTCCGCCGTGGCGGGGACCTGGTCACCGGTCGGGTTGCCGCGTACGTCGCAGGGGCCGACGAGGACGTCGCGGCGGGCGCGGATCCGCTTCACCTTCCACGAGTCGGCGACGGTCCACACCCCGAGCGCGTCACCGTCCCGCACCACCCACACCGGCGTGGCGACGGGCGTGCCGTTCTTGCGGTAGCTGGTGACCAACAGGTACTTCCCCGCCCCCAGCCGGTCCCTCGACGCGTCGTCCATACGGGGAAGTCTAGGCGTCCGGACGGCGCGCGACGAAGACGAACTCGCGGCCCGGGCGGTCGGGAGCGTCCCGTACCTCCTCCACCACGAAGCCGTGCCCGGCGAGGTCCGCCTCGACCTCCCCCCGCTCGCGGAAGCGCAGCGTCGAGTCCGAGGTCAGCACCGCCCCGTCCGCGGCGAACACGTAGGTGGTGCGGAACGTCACCAGCGGGCCGTCCACGCCGGTCACCCGGTGCCAGTGCTCGACCGTGCCGACGCCGGGTACGTCCGTCCTGCGGTACGACTTCTCACGGGTCCATCCCTCCCAGGCCCGCCGGGCCGGATCGCGGGTCTCGAACACCAGGCGCCCCCCGGGCCGCAGCGCCGCGTGGGCGCCCCGCAGGGTGCCGTGCCAGGCGCCGGGATCGGCGATGGCCTGGGCGACGTTCGCCGTCATGGTCGCCAGATCGACCCGCAGCGGCGGGAGCGCCGTCGCGTCACCCTCGATCCAGCGGACCCGTGCGCCGCCCGGCCCGCCCCGCGCCACGTCGAGGGACGCCTCGGCCGGGTCGACGCCGACGACCTCGATCCCCCGGCCGGCCAGCAGCAGGGCGAACACCCCTGTTCCACAGCCGATGTCCAGCACCCGCCGGGCGCCGAACTCCTCCGCCATACCGAGGTACGCGTCGAGATCGCCCCGGTCGGGGTCGAGCGGGTCGTAGACCGCGGCGAGCCGCGGGTGGCCGTAGCACTCGTCAGCCACGGGCACCGCCCGCACGCTGAACGGCGTCCGCCATCCGCCGCACCGCCTCCTCGAGCACCTCGGGCGAGGCGGCGAGGTTCAGCCGGGCGTGGCCGGCTCCTCCCGTGCCGAAGGGGAGGCCGGAGTTGAGTGCCACGCGGCCGTGCCGGAGGAAGGTGTCGGCGGGGTCGTCACCGAGGCCGAGTGCGCGGCAGTCCAGCCAGGCGAGGTAGGTGGCGTCGCCCGGCCGGTAGCGGATCGCCGGCAGCCGCTCGGCCAGGAGGTCCGCGAGCAGCCGGCGGTTGGCGTCGAGTCCGGCGAGCAGGGCGTCCAGCCAGGCCGTGCCGTCGCGCAGGGCGGCGGTGTGGGCGAGGACGCCGACGTGACTCGGACCGTGGCCGACCTCCTTGGGCAGCCGCGCCAGGTCGCCTGCGGCCTCGGGCCCCGCGACGGCGAGGGCCGCCTTGAGCCCGGCCAGGTTCCACGCCTTCGACGCCGACATCAGCGACAGGCCGCGCTCACCGCCCGGCACGCTCGGATACGGCACGAACCGCGTGCCGCCGACGGCCAGCGGGGCGTGGATCTCGTCGGCGACGACGCGTACGCCGTACCGCTCGGCGAGGGCGGCGACGGCGGACAGCTCGTCGGCGGTGTGCACGGTCCCGGTGGGGTTGTGCGGGCTGCACAGCAGGTAGGCGGCCCGCCGCCGGCCGGCCGTCACCCGCCGGAAGGTGTCCTCCAGGACATCGGGGTCGATCCGCGCGTCCGCGCCCAGCGGGGCCTCGGCCACCCGGCGGTCCATGTGCCCGACGAAATCGTAGAACGGCGGGTACACCGGTGAGTTCACCACCACCGCGTCCCCGTACCCGGTGACCAGTTTCAGCATCTCGACGACGCCCAGCATGACGTCGGGCACGATCGCGGTGCGCTCCACGGCGAGCCCGCCCCAGTCCCACCGCTTGTCCGCGAAGGCGGCCAGCGCCTGGGCGTAGGCGGTGCCGGCGGGATAGCCGGTGTCGCCGAGTTCCATCGCCCCGGTGACGGCGCGGACGACCGGTTCGGCCAGGGGGACGTCCATCTCGGCCACCCACAGGGGCAGGACGTCCTCGGGGTAGGTGCGCCATTTCATGCTGGTGCGGCGGCGCAGGCGGTCCAGGTCGAGGGCGTGCAGCGGATTCGGCTCACCGGACGTCTCGTGCGGAATCCTGGTCATGGGCACACGATAGGCGGCCGTGGTGCGGGTGGGCACCGGGACGGCGGGGCGCCTTCCGCCTTCCGCCTTCCGCCTTCCGCCTTCCGCCGGACGGGATCACGTCCGGGCTGAACGCGCCGGGTCGCGGACCCGTATGGGAAGAGGGCCTTCGACTCAGGGGAGGCCCTCGCGGTGTGCGCACCGCGCCGCTGACGTTCGGGAGCCACGCATGAGGCACGCACGACGACGGGCCGTCCGGCGAGTGACACGGCTGGCGGCCGTCGGCGGACTCCTCCTGGGGGCCACGATGGTCACTCACGCCGTCGCCAGTGAGCCCCGCGCGCCCGACGCGGTTCCGTTCGCCACCGCCGGGGAGCCGGCGGCCGGGCCGGGCGCCGGCCTGGTGTCGAAGCTCGGCACGTCCCGCACGGCGGGCAGTTGGATCGCCGACGACGGCAGGGCGGTGGTCGCGGTCACCGACGAGGAGGCAGCGGCCGAGGTGCGCGAGGCCGGCGCCGAGCCGAAGATGGTGCGGCACAGCATGGACGACTTCAAGTCCGCCGCCGAGACTCTGGGTTCGGCGCCGCGCGTGCCCGGGACCGCGTGGGCCGTGGACTACCGGACCAACGAGGTGGTGGTCCGGGGCGACAGCACGGTGTCGGCGGACGACTGGTCGAAGCTGACCGAAGTGGCGGACGGCATCGGCGGTTTCGTCCGCATGGAGCGGAGCGGGGGCACCTTCACCACCCGGATCAACGGGGCGCGGCCCATCCTGTCGACGGCCGGCCGCTGTTCGGCGGGGTTCAACGTGACCGACGGGAAGCGGGACTTCATCCTCACGGCCGGGCACTGCGGGCCCGACGGGTCGGTGTGGTTCGCCGACAACCAGGGCAGGCAGGAGGTCGGGACGACGGTCGGCGGCAGCTTCCCCGGGGACGACTACTCGCTGATCGAGTACGCCGGCGGCCGGGCCGGCGAGGGCGCCGGCGTGGTGGCCGTCGGCGACGGCAAGGGTGTGCGGATCACGGGGGTGGCGGATCCGGCGGTGGGCCAGCGCGTGTTCCGCAGCGGCAGCACCAGCGGGCTGCGGGACGGTGAGGTGACCGCGCTCGACGCGACGGTGAACTATCCCGAGGGCACGGTCAGCGGTCTCATCGAGTCGAATGTGTGCGCCGAACCCGGGGACAGTGGTGGTCCGATGTTCTCCGAGGGCATCGCGCTCGGTGTCACGTCGGGCGGCAGCGGTGACTGCCGGACGGGCGGTACGACGTACTTCCAGCCGGTGACGAAGGCGCTGGCGCAGCTCGACGTACGGCTCGTCGTGGCACCCGGGGCCGACGGCGGTGCGGCGGCGCCCTCCCCCGCTCCGTCGGACGCACAGGGTGCGGCGGCTCCGGACGCGGCCTCGCCGGGGTCGTCGACTCCGGTGCGGGGCATCGTCCCGGACGCGTCGACCCTGCTGTCCCGGCTGGCCGACCCCCGTAACGTCGGACCCGGGCTGCTGGTGATCGCGGGCAGTCTGGTCGCCCTGGTGGCGTCGCGCTGGATACGGGCGGAGCAGGACCGCAAGGCGTACCGGCGTCACTACTCGGCGACATGGGGCTGAGCGGGCGGCGGGTCCGGGCCGGCCGTCAGCCGATGGTGAGCAGCACGGTCGCCAGGGCGGCTCCCAGCAGCCCGGCGGCCTGCCGTCGGGAGACGCGTTCGTGCAGGACGGCGAGGCCGAGGAGGACCGGGAGCGCGGGGTAGAGGGAGGCGAGGACCACCGCGACGGCGAGCATCTGCCGCTGGGCGGCCAGCAGGTAGAGGATGAGGCCGAGGGCGGCGCCCGCCCCGATCAGCAGGGCCTGGGCGCACGGCCGCGCGGGCAGCCGCAGGAGGCCGGGGCGGCGGGCGGCGCCGGGCAGCAGGACGAGGACGGCGGCGATCCGGCCCGCGACTACCGGCCACAGCCCGCTCGCGGGATCGGCCTGCCCCAGGGCGACGTACTGCACGGCGACGCCGGCGCCGGCCAGAGCCCGTCCGTCGCCTCCCGGCCCATACGGGTGCCGCCGCCGGACACCCACCACAGGGCGGGTCCGGTGACGGCGACCCCGCCCAGGCCAGGGCGCCCGGACGGTCGCCGAGGAGGAGGACGCCGCACAGGACGGACAGTGCGACGCCCGTGACGGCGCTCACCGGCACGACCACGCTCATCGCGCCGTGACTCAGGCCACGGTTGAGGAAGCGCATGGCGGTGGCGCTGCCGACGCCGGACAGGGCGCCCCAGAGGAGGTCGGAGCCGGCGAGGGCGTCGGCGGGCAGGAGGAGGGCGGCCCCCGCGGCGAGCAGCAGACCGCCGAGCTGGCCGAGGAAGGTGACGGCGGCATGCGGGACGCGGCGGGACAGCAGGCCGCCGGCGAAGTCGACGATGCCGTAGCAGAGGGCCGAGGTCAGTGCGAGGAGGGCACCCATTCAGTCACGGGTGCCCTTATGGCGGTGTAACGATGCCGAGGCGGTTCGGATCGCCGCTCAGGCGGCCCTGGCCGGTTGCGGGAGGGCCGAGGCCCACTCCTGGACCAGGCGCTGGTACTCCTCGCGCTGTTCGACGCTCAGTGTCCCGCCCGACCGGAGCCACAGGGCCCGGATCTCCTCGTTGACCTCGGCAGCCGATCGCTCGGAGGAGCGTTCAACAGTGGTGGACATGCCGTGAAGCATACGGGGCCGGACGTGAAGGCGCTGTGAGTAATCGCACGCCTATCGGACATTTCGGGCAGTGTCGCTGATCACGTCCATCTACCATGGAACGTGGGCGAGTTCACATCCCGGCCCTCGGGGCGCGTCCGGGGTGCGAGGCGCCCGGCAGGCCGGGCGCCCGCGGCGATCAGGTGCCCGGCTTGCGGCCGTACACGTAGACGTCGTCGCCGTTCTTCAGCAGCGACCAGTACTTCTTGGCGGTGGTCTTCGTCATGTTGACGCAGCCGTGGGAGCCGGGCGGGTTCCACATGCTGACGCCGGCCGAGTGGAAGGCCTGGCCGCCGTCGAAGAACTGGCTGTAGGGCATCGGTACGTCGTAGATGGTCGAGACGTGGTCGATGTTGCGCCAGTAGATCTTCTTCAGGCCGGTGCGGGTCTCGTACCCGTCGCGTCCCGTACGGACCGGGACGGGGCCGTGGACGAGCTTCTTGCCGTCCTGGATCCAGCTGAGCTGGAGCGTGAGGTTCACGCAGGCGATACGGCCCTTGTTCGTGGGGCACTTGCCCGATTTGTTCGGGTTCTTTCCGACGGCCTTCTGCTTGTTCATCAGGTCCATCACACCCCAGGTCACCGGGCCGGCATACCCGATGTTCGGCGTGATGCCGTGCTTGGTCTGGAAGGCGCGGATGGCCTTGCAGTCGGCGGAGGACTGCTTTCCGTCGACCGGACGGCCGAGGAACTTCTCCACCTTCTTCTGGTACGGGCCCGTCGAGGTGGTGCAGCTCGCGGCCTGCGCCGGTGTCGCGCCGAGCGCGAGCGTGAGCGGAGCCACCAGCGAGGTGACCCCGATAACGACGGCACTCCGTCTACGTATGTCCCCCATGGTCTGTTTTGCCTTTCCGCAGAAGTGAGCGCATGGCCTGCGCACTCTGCCAGGTAGACGACCTCACAGGAAAATTGGTTGTGCGGACGAACCGGGGTGCAACCGAACAGTGACATCGGCCGGAAAGGCCGGAAATGATCGACTACTGCGGCGAGGCCTCGCCCAGCGCCTGCCGGAACCCCGAGTTGACCGCCGTGATGCCGCCGTCGACGGTGAGGGTGGTGCCGGTGATCCATGCCGCGTCGCGGGAGGCGAGGAAGGCGACGGCGGCCGCGATGTCCCCGGGCTCGCCGACCCGGCCCAGCGGGTAGAGGCGCCGGGCCGCTTCGAGTTCCTCGTCCCGGCCCGCCCAGGCGCGGGTGCGGACGGTCCCCGGTGCGACGAGGTTGACCCGCACCCCGCGGGGCGCCGCGTGCCCGGCGAGGGTGCGGGTGAGGGAGACCAGACCCGCCTTGGCCGCGCTGTAGGCGTGGTTGCCGAAGTCCTGGAGGCCGTTGACGGAGCCGACGCTCACGATCGCGCCCCGGCCGGAGGCGGCGAGGTGCTCGAGCGCGGCGCGGCAGCAGCGGTACGCGCCGGTGAGAGTGACGTCGAGGTCCGTGGCCCACTCGTCGTCCGGCTCGTCCTCGAAGCGGGGCGCGTCCGGTGTGCAGTGGGCGGCGTTGTTGACCAGGACGTCGAGCGAGCCGAAGGTGTGCACGGCGTGCGCGACGGCCGCCTCGACCGAGGCCCGGTCGGTCACGTCACAGACGACGGCGTCGGCGCCGAGCCCTCGCTCGCGCAGCGCCGACGCCGTCCGCTCCGCCTCGTCGGGGTCCACGTCGGCCACCAGGACCCGCGCCCCCTCCTCGGCGAACCGCGCGGCGGTGGCCGCGCCGATGCCGCGTGCCGCCCCGGTGATGAGAACTCCGTACCCGGCGAAACGCCTCGTGTCCGTCGTCATGGGGCGAAGGTAGCCGCCGGGGCGCTCACGGCGGCAGGGGGCGGACGGGATCAGCGGTAGCCGGTCACGTCCGCCGGCTTGCCCGCGTCCTGCACCTCGACGAGGTAGCGCCAGGCGTCCGGGCGGCTGCCGTCGAGGTCGGTGAAGCCGTACTCCTGGGCGAGGCCGCCGCTGGACAACGACGCGCCGTTGAAGCGGGCCGCCTCCGGGTCGGCGGCGAGGGCGGCGACGGCCCGCCCGACGTAGCGCGGGGTCTCCGAGATCGCGAAGTGGGGGACGTCGTCGAGGGCGTCGCGCCAGTTGTCCTCGCGTACGCCGAATTGGTCGAGCATGATCTCCGAGCGCAGCCAGCCCGGGGTGAGGGCGACGGCCGTGGCGCCGCGCGGGCCGAGTTCGTGGCCGAGGGCGAACGCCATGCGCAGGACGGCGGACTTGGCGAGGTCGTAGAAGAAGGAGACGCGGTAGTGGTCGCGGTTGTAGTCGGCGGTGCCGTCGGTGACCTCGACGACCAGTCCGCCGGGGTTGCGCAGCAGCAGGGGCAGGGCGTGGTGGCTGGTGATCGCGTGGGTCTCCACCGCGAGGCGGAGCAGGCGCAGGCCCTTGTCCAGGTCGTGCTCCCAGAGCGGCGCGTCCCAGTCGAAGAGCGTCTCGCCGCCCCAGATGTCGTTGACGAGGACGTCCAGGCGGCCCTGTTCACCGGCGATGCGGTCGACCAGTGCCTTCACCTGCCCCGGTTCCAGATGGTCGGTCGGCACCGCGATGCCCCGGCCGCCCGCCTCGGTCACCAGGTCGGCGGTGTCCTCGATGGTCTCCGGGCGGTCGTACTCGGAGCGGCGGGCGCGGGTGGTGCGGCCCGTGACGTACACGGTCGCGCCCGCCGCCCCCAGTTCCACGGCGATGCCCCGTCCGGCTCCCCGGGTCGCCCCGGCCACCAGCGCGACCCTGTCCTTCAGCTGTTCCGACATGTACGGCCTCCCGTCAACGGCTCTCTGCTGTCGCTTCGAGCGTGACGGGTAAGCCGGACATCTTCTGTCACCTTTTCGCGCCGGTCACCCGGGCGGGCGCTCAGTGGCCCCGGGCGATCCATTCCTCCAGGTGCGGGGCCTCCGCGCCGATGGTGGTCGGATCGCCGTGGCCGGTGAGGACCTTCGTCTCCGGCGGGAGGGTCAGCAGCCGGTCCCGGATCGAGTCGATGATCGTCGGGAAGTGCGAGAAGGAGCGGCCGGTGGCGCCCGGACCGCCCTGGAAGAGGGTGTCGCCGGTGAACACGGCGCCCAGCCCCGGGTCGTACAGGCAGACCGCGCCGGGGGCGTGCCCGGGGGTGTGCAGCACGGTGAGGTCGGCGCCCGCGGCCTCGATCACCTGTCCGTCGGCGAGCCAGGAGTCGGGGTCGCGGTCGGGGTGGGTCTGCTTCCACAGCCCCAGGTCGTCGGGGTGCAGCCAGATGGCGGCGCCGGTGCGCTCGGCGAGGGCGGGCGCGGCGTCGATGTGGTCGTTGTGGGCGTGGGTGCACACGATGGCCGTCAGGCGCCGATCCCCCACCGCCTCGGCGATGGCGTCGGCGTCGTGGGCGGCGTCGATGACGATCGCCTCGTGGTCGTCGCCGACGATCCAGACGTTGTTGTCGACGTCCCAGGTGCCGCCGTCGAGGCTGAACTGTCCGGAGGTGACGAGTCGTTCGATGCGGGCGGCCATCACAGCACCACCACCGAACGCAGCACGTCGCCTTGGTGCATCCGCTCGAAGGCCTTCTCCACCTCGTCGAGCCGGATGGTCTCGGTGACGAACGCGCCCAGGTCCAGGCGGCCCTGGAGATGCAGGTCGATCAGCATCGGGAAGTCCCGGGAGGGCAGACAGTCGCCGTACCAGGAGGACTTCAGGGAGCCGCCGCGGCCGAAGACGTCGAGCAGCGGCAGTTCGAGCTTCATCTCCGGGGTGGGGACGCCGACCAGGACGACCGTGCCGGCCAGGTCACGGGCGTAGAAGGCCTGTTCGTACGTCTCGGGGCGGCCGACGGCCTCGATGACGACGTCGGCGCCGAAGCCGCCGGTGAGTTCGCGGATCGCCTCGACGGGTTCGTTCTCGCGCGAGTTGACGGTGTGGGTGGCGCCCATGGAGCGCGCGGTGTCGAGCTTGCGGTCGTCGACGTCGACGGCGATGATCCTCGCCGCTCCGGCGAGCCGGGACCCGGCGATCGCCGCGTCCCCGACGCCGCCGCAGCCGATGACGGCGACCGAGTCGCCCCGGCCGACGTTCCCGGTGTTGATCGCGGCGCCGATGCCGGCCATCACACCGCAGCCGAGCAGCCCGGCGACCTGCGCGGAGACGGCCGCGTCGACCTTGGTGCACTGTCCGGCGGCGACGAGGGTCTTCTCGGCGAAGGCCCCGATGCCCAGGGCCGGGGAGAGCTCCTGGCCCGTGGAGGCGAGGGTCATCCGCTGCTTCGCGTTGTGTGTGTCGAAGCAGTACCAGGGGCGTCCGCGCAGACAGGCCCGGCACTTCCCGCACACCGCGCGCCAGTTGAGGATCACGAAGTCACCGGGCTCGACGTCGGTGACGCCGTCGCCGACCGACTCGACCACACCCGCGGCCTCGTGGCCGAGCAGGAACGGGAAGTCGTCGCTGATCCCGCCCTGCTTGTAGTGCAGATCGGTGTGGCACACCCCGCAGGCCTGGATCCGGACGACCGCCTCGCCGGGGCCGGGATCGGGCACGACGATCGTCTCGATCCGTACCGGCTCGTCCTTGCCGGGTGCGATCACGCCGCGTACTTCCTGCGCCATGCTGCTGACTCCTTCATCGGCCGGGTCCGTCCCTTCGACCCTACGCGGGAATGATCGCTCCCGCCGCCCGCCGTGCGACGGGTCCACCCCCGCGACGTAGCCTGGACCTCCGTCCGACGCCATGGGGGGCGACGTGAGCATCGCAGCAGAGGAATCCGGTCCGCCCGCCTGGCGGCTGCTTCTCGGATATGTACGGCCGCACCGGTGGGCCCTGCTGGGCGGTGCCGTGCTGTCCCTGATGACCGGGGCGACGGGGCTGATGCTGCCGCTGGTGGCCCGGGACCTGATCGACGATCTCTCGGACGACCGGGCGATCACCGGCGCGCTGCTGCTGATGTCGGCGCTCGTGGTCGCCAACGCCGTACTGGGGGCGCTGGGTTCGTACGTGCTGCGGCGCACCGCCGAGTCGGTGGTGCTCGGGGCACGGCGCTCGCTGTCGTCGTATCTGCTGCGGCTGCGGATCACCGCCGTCGACCGCAGTGAGCCGGGCGACCTGATGGCCCGCATCACCTCCGACACCACCCTGCTGCGCGAGGTGACCACGGACTCGCTGGTGGGCCTCGGCACGGGCGGGCTGACGCTGATCGCGACCGTGGTGCTGATGGGTTTCGTGGACCCGGTGCTGCTGGGTGTCACGCTGGGGGTGATCGCGCTCGCGGGCACGGTGCTGGGCGTGATCGTGCCGCACATCAACCGGGCCTCCCGGCAGGCGCAGGACGCGGTCGGTGTGATGGGCGCCTCGCTGGAGCGGGTGCTCGGCGCGCTGCGCACGGTCAAGGCGTCCGGTGCCGAGCCGCGGGAGGAGCGCGCGCTGCACGAGGCCGCGCAGGAGTCGTGGCGGCAGAGCGTGCGCGCCGCCAAGTGGTCGGCCGCGGCGGGCAACACGGCCGGCCTCGCGATGCAGATCGCGTTCATCACGGTGCTCGCGGTGGGCGGCGCGCGGGTGGCGACCGACGCCATCGACATCGGGACGCTGGTGGCGTTCCTGCTGTTCGTGTTCTATCTGATGGCACCGATCCAGCAGGTCGTCGGCGCGCTCACGCAGTACCAGACGGGCAGCGCCGCCCTCGCCCGGATCCAGGAGGCGCTGCGGCTGCCCGCCGAACCGGCCGCCGCGCCCGCGCCGTTGCCCACGTCCGGCGCCGAGCCCGCCGCGCTCGCCTTCGAGGACGTCCGCTTCCGGTACGCCGACGACCTGCCGTACGTCCACCACGGGGTGACGTTCACCGTGCCCGCCCGGGGCATGACCGCGTTCGTCGGTCCGTCCGGCGCGGGCAAGACCACCGTCTTCTCCCTCATCGAGCGGTTCTACGACCCCGACTCCGGCGTGATCACGCTCGACGGCCGTGAGCTGGCCGACTGGGAGCTGCCGCGGCTGCGGGCCGCGATCGGCTATGTGGAGCAGGACGCGCCGGTGCTGTCGGGCTCCCTGCGGGACAACCTGCTGCTGGGCAACCCCGAGGCGGACGACGCCACCCTGACGCGGGTGCTGAAGACGACCCGGCTCGACGGTCTGGTGTCCCGGCTGCCGGACGGGCTCGGCACCCTCGTCGGGCATCGCGGCACCAAGCTGTCCGGCGGTGAGCGCCAGCGGGTCGCCATCGCCCGCGCCCTGCTGCGCCGCCCCCGGCTGCTGCTGCTCGACGAGGCCACCTCGCAGCTCGACGCGGTGAACGAGGCGGCGCTGCGGGACACCGTCGCCGACGTGGCGCGCACGACGACGGTCCTGGTCGTCGCGCACCGGCTGTCCACGGTGACGGCGGCCGACCGGATCGTGGTGATGGACGCGGGCCGGGTGCGGGCCGTCGGCACGCACCGGGAGCTGGTGACCGCCGATCCGCTGTACGCGGAGCTGGCGGCCACGCAGTTCCTCGCGACGGCCGAGTGAGCGCGGCCGGACGGCGCGGGGCCCGGCTTGCCGGGCCCCGCGGGCCGGAGGACGCTCGTAGGAGAGGCCGTCCCGGCCCGCCGGAGGTCCGGGCCGCGGCCCCTCGGAGGAGGTGGGTCGTCATGACGACCTCGGCACAACCCGTCTTCGGCGCCGACACACTGCGCCGGGGCATCGAGGCGGACACGTCGGCGAACCTGGTGGCGCTCTACGCGGACGACGCGGAACTGCGCGTCGTGGACCGCAACACCCAGCCCAGTCACCCCAAGGTCCTGCACGGCCGGGACGAGATCGCCGCCGCGCTGGACGACGTCTACAGCCGCGACATGACGCACACGCTCGAGGCGTGCGTCGTCCAGGGCGATCACGCCGCCTACTGCGAGAGCTGCCGGTACGCGGACGGGATGCGGGTGCTGTCGGAGTCGATGCTCACGCTGCGGGACGGCAGGATCACCGGACAGGTGATGATCCAGGCCTGGGACGAGTAGGAACGGCGGTACGGAGGTGATCAGCGCATCCAGGCGCTGTACTGCATGACATCGCCCGCCCGCACACCGTACTCGGGCTGATCGGTGGTGAACGTCTGCTCCAGGCCGAGGACGGCGCCGACGGACGGGTCCAGGATCAGCATGTGGCGGACGCCGGGGCGGTCGTCGTACACATAGGCCTGGCCGGGACGGCCCAGCCGGTCCGTGACCCGGCCCGCGGGCCGTAGCCCGTCCGCGTCCGCCAGCAGGCGGGCGAGCGCGGCGGACTCACGCGCGCCGAGCGTCCAGTGGTCCAGCAACTGGGCGGTGGCGTCCAGGAGTTCAGGCGTCGTCCGGATCTCGCCGTACGCCGTCTCGGCAAGATAGGCGCGCAGCCGGGTGGGGTCGTGCGGCGGACGGGTGGCGGACACAGGCTGGTCGTGAAAAGCATCAACGGACTCAGGGGCCGCAAGGGCCCGTCGTGGCTGACGACCACCGCCCACAAGACGATCGGCACGCTGTATCTGGTGACGTCGTTCGTGTTCTTCGTCATCGGTGGCGTGATGGCCCTGGTGATGCGCGCCGAGCTGGCCCGGCCGGGCCTGCAGGTCGTGTCGAACGAACAGTTCAACCAGGCGTTCACGATGCACGGCACGATCATGCTGCTGATGTTCGCGACGCCGCTGTTCGCCGGTCTCGACTGGCTGACGGAGCACCAGCAGGAGGAGGTCGCCCGGCGGTTCACCGAGCGGTACCTGGCCCTCAGCCGGGCGTCGTGGCGGCGGACGGCCCGACGGGGCGAGGAACTGCGGGCGCAGTACGACGCCCGGTACCGGCAGCTGCGGCAACGGCTGCTGGGCTGGATGCTACTGGGCTGTGCCCTGGCCGTCGGGACCGCTCTCGTCGCCCTGTCGGCCGGCTAGGGAGTCGGCGGCGAGCGCGTGCTGCGCGCCGCCGCCGCGAAGTCCTCGACAAGGGGTGAGGGGTGCGTGCCGTCCCAGGCGAGGCCACCACGCCGGGCGGGACGTCGGTGACGGTGACGTAGGCGATGTCGGGGCGGGGGAAGAGCGCCCCCGACCGACTCCGGTACCGGCACCACGCCGCGTGCGGCACGGACGTACGCCAGGATCTCCTCCGTGTCGTGGAGGTCCGGACCGCGCAGGGGCGGGTGCCGTCGGGGCGCGGATCGGCGTTCCAGACCGCCGGCCACCCGATGGCGGCGCCGCTTGATTTTGTCGTGTACGCGGTCTTGCCGTGGACGACTCTCTTCCTTACTTTTCAGTAAGTTGATTCTCAGAGCACGTGCTTCCAGATTCTGGAGAGAGCCGTCATGCCGGTCCGCAGAACCAGGTACCTGTGCGCCATCGCCGCCGCGCTCGTCCTCACCGTCACGGCGCCCACCGCCGCGACCGCCGACTCCTCCCCCGCCCTGCGCGAGGTGCTGTTCGTGGGCAACAACTGGGACGGCACCGCCGATGTCATCGAGTCCACCGGTGACTTCGCACGGATCGGCCGGATCGACGTCGTCCCCGACAAGGACGAGCGGATGGCCGAGATCAACGCCGACCCGATCCGCTGGATCTACTTCATGGCGATCCGAAGCGGCGTCGGCGAGGGCCACGACCAGTTCGTCGACGACATGTACTCCACCCCGGACGGCGCCTCGGTGGTGGTCTCCCGGCCGAGCTTCGCCGACGTGGTCTCCCTCGACCTCGCCACCGGACGGATCAACTGGCGCTTCCCGGTGTCGGGTTACCGCTCCGACCATATGGCGGTCTCCCCCGACGGCAAGCGGGTCGCCGTCTCGGCCTCGACCTCCAACACGGTGCACGTCCTGGACATCGGGACCGGTGACGAGCTCGGCTCGTTCAAGACCGGCGACAAGCCGCACGAGAACGTCTTCAGCAATGACGGCAAGTACATCTGGAACATGTCCATCGGCGAGGTGAACACCGCGCTCGACGCGACCTGGCTGGACTGGACGAAGGGCGACCGCCGGGTCACGGTCGTCGACGCGACCACGTTCAAGCAGGTCAAGGTGATCGACATGCGGGACCGGCTCGACGCCGTCGGCCTGAAGGACCACTCGGACGCGGTGCGCCCGGCCGCGTTCTCCCCGGACGAGTCGAAGCTGTACTTCCAGGTGTCGTTCTTCAACGGCTTCTTCGAGTACGACGTCGCCACCGACCGCATCACCCGCACCAAGACCCTGCCCAAGAACCCGGCCACCAGCGACGACCGCACCACCTGGGTCAACGACTCGCGCCACCACGGCATCACCATGAAACCCGACGGCACCAAGCTGTGCGTGGCGGGCACCATGGACGACTACGCGACCGTCGTCGACCGCGCGACCCTTCAGCAGGGGCCACTCGTCACCGCGTCCAAGCCGTACTGGGCGACCGTCAGCGGTGACGGCAGGTCCTGCGTGGTCTCCGAGAGCGGCGCCGACCGGGTCACCGCCATCGACTTCGCGACCGGCGAGAAGACCGTGTCCGTACCCGTCGGCGACCACCCTCAGCGGGTGCGCCTCGGCCATGTGGAGGCCGGCTGGTCGGGCGCGGAGGGTGGGCGGGGGTGACTCAACCGGCCACCCTCCGCGTCACGTTCAGCAGATACTCCTTCCGGTTCAGCGGGGTGTGATCCGTGCGCGGGCACCGGGGTGGCGTGCCGCGGGTGACGGGCGCGTAGTGCGCGAAGGCGCTCTCCAGCTCGCCCTCACCCCGGGTCGGCCCCGGCGCCCGTACGCCGGAGGAGGTGGCCGTGTCCCTGGCCGCCGGGATCGCCGCACTGCGCCGGGGCGGCACGGGAACGCCGCCGGTCGTGACGGAGGCGACGGTCCATCCGGCCCCTCCGGCCCCTCCGGCCACCTGGTTCACCTGGTTCCCATCGGCCACGACAAGGCGGCGACCGGGCGGCCCGGAGGAAAACCCGGGAACAGGTGTGTGAGTCCCGCGGGAGGGGGTAGTCGCCCGGTATCACCTCCGATCGTGGGAAGGAGGTCCGTGAGAGCGCAACTACTCGCAGTGTCCGGGCCGCTTTCACCGACACGAAGCGGCCCGGCCCGTCAGCGCGGGGGCAGCCGGTGGAGTTCCACCTCCATGAGTCGGCCCCCGGTGACCGTGGCGGTCATGTAGGTGCAGTGGGGTTGCCGGCGTCGGTCCGTCGGTGATCCCGGGTTGAGCAGACGGAGTCCCGTGGGAGCGGTGGTGTCCCACGGGATGTGACTGTGTCCGAACACCAGCACGTCAACCCCGGGGAAGCGTGCGGCGCACCGGTTCTCCCGCCCCTGTGCCGGGCCCGTCTCGTGGACCACGCCGAAGCGCAGTCCGCCGAGATCCGCGTACGCGGTCTCCGGCAGCCGGGCCCGCAGTTCGGGCCCGTCATTGTTGCCGTACACGCCGACGAGTCTGCGGCTGCGGCTCTCCAGGAGATCGAGGGTGGCGGTGTCGACCCAGTCCCCCGCGTGGAACACGACGTCCGCACGCGGGAGTTCGTCCAGCAGCGCCGGGGGCAGCCGCTTGGCGCGCTTCGGCAGGTGGGTGTCGGAGGTCAGGAGCAGTCGCACGAGCGGCAGACTAGACGGCGGAGCGTCCCCCGTGGGACGCCACGCCTCAAGTGACCCGGTGAGCACGTCGGCCGACGGGTGCCGGTGCTCGTCACGGCGGGCTCCCGGCGGCGGGGCGAAGCGGGGAAGGCGGCGGCCGCGGCGTTACGATCGGGCGACGCATGCCAAGCCCTCACGTTCGACGGCGAGAGACCCGAAGGGCCCAGATCCAGATGCCGGTCAAGGTCAGCGTCATCATTCCCGTGTACAACCCGGGGATCCACATCGAGGACTGTGTCTCCTCACTGCAGCGGCAGTCGCTGCCCCCCGACGAGTACGAGGCGATCTTCGTCGACGACGGGTCGACCGACGGGACACCGGCCCGGCTCGACCGGCTCGCCGCCGAGGATCCCCGGATGCGGGTGATCCACCAGGAGAACTCCGGCTGGCCGGGCAAGCCCCGCAACGTGGGGATCGCCGCCGCGCGGGGCGAGTTCGTGATGTTCGTCGACAACGACGACTATCTCGGCGACGAGGCCCTGGAGCGGATGTACGCGTACGGCGTGGCTCACGGCGCCGATGTCGTCGTGGGGAAGATGGCCGGCAAGAACCGCGGGGTGCCGGTGGAGTTGTTCCGCCGCAACCATCCGCGGGCGACGGTCGAGAGCGCCCCGCTGATCGACAGTCTCACCCCGCACAAGATGTTCCGCCGGGAGTTCCTCGACCGTATCGGGCTGCGCTTCCCGGAGGGGCGGCGGCGCCTGGAGGACCATGTCTTCGTCACCGAGGCGTATCTGCGCGCGGACAACGTGTCCGTGCTCAGTGACTACGTCTGCTACTACCACATCAGGCGCGACGACGCCTCCAACGCCGGCTTCCAGCGCTTCGACCCCGTGGGGTACTTCGGCAACCTGCGGGAGGCGCTCGACGTCGTCGAGCGGTACACCGAGCCGGGCCCGGTACGGGACCGGCTGTTCCGCCGCTGGCTGCGGGTGGAGATGGTGGAGCGGCTGCGGGCCCGGCGGCTGCTGGGGCTGCCGGACGACTACCGCAGGGAGCTGTTCGCGGAGATCCACAAGGTCGTCGTCGAGCGGTTCGGCCCGGGTGTCCCCGCCGGACTGCAGCCGACGCAGCAGGTCGTCGCCGCGCTGACCGAGGCCGACCGGTACGACGACGTGGTGGCCTTCGCCGCCTGGGAGGCCGGTGTCGCGCCGACGGCGACGCCCCTGGACGTGGAGTGGCGCAGCGGCTCGCTGCACATCAATTTCACCGCCGAATACACCTCCGCCCGCGAGCCGATGACCTTCCCCGCGGACGCCGCCCGCGAGCCGCTGGCCGACACCCCGAAGAACGTGGAGGAGGCAGTGGCGTGGGTCGGCGCTCGGACCGCGGCCCGGTTCGGACAGGCCACCGCGGATCTGCTGCTGCGTGAACGGTCCAGCTCCGCCCAGTACTTCCAGCCCGTGGAGTTCACCCGGGAGACGGTTCCCGTCGACGGCGGGGAGCGGGTGCGGCTGGTGCTGCGGGCGACCGCCACCGTCGATCCCGCCGAACTGCCGGGAGACGGGGTCTGGGACGCGGTCGTACGGGTGAAGCTGGGCGGCTGGACCAAGGAGTGCCGGCTCGGCCCCGCCCCGCGCGCCACGCGTCCCGAGCCGTACGCGGGTGTGACCGGCCGTCGCGCGGTCCTGCCGTACTGGACCGAGCCGCACGGGAATCTCTCGCTGGACACGGGGGTGAAGGGCAAGCGGCTCGGTCTGGGCGGTGTGCGGCGGCCGGACGTCACCGCCTCCGGGACCCGGCTGCGCGCCCGGCTCCCGCTGCACGCGGCCGAGGGCGCCCGGGTGGGGCTCGGGTTCACCGCTTCCGGCAGGACGCTGCACGCGTCCGGCACGCTCACCGGCGAGGCGGACGGGCCGGGCTCCCTGCTGGAGGCCACGTTGCCCGCCCGGCTCCCCCGGGGGATCTGGCGGGTCGCCCTGAGCCCGGACCCCGATGCCGCGCAACCCGCTTGGAGCGGGCTGCCGTTCGCGCTCCGCTCCGGCGGCGGCGGCGTGCTGGTGGTGACCGTCCCGCGTCCCGGCACGGCACGGAAACTGGTGCGTGCCGCGCGGCGGGCGCTCGGCGCGGTCCGCGCGAAGGTGTTCCCCCCGGCCGGCAAAGAGCGGTGACCGCGGGCCGGCCGCCCGGTGTCCCTCCGGGGACGTGCTCCACGGGGCGCACCCGACCCGAGGGCGCCGGCCCGGCGCTGTCCCCGAAGGACCGAAAGGCCGAAGGACCGGCACCGGGCCGAGGCGGAATGCCTCGGCCCGGTGCCCTCGTACGAGGTCTGCCGCGCCTGCCACGAAGGGCTGCCCGGCAGAGGGTTCAGCGGCTGACGCCGACCTGTTCCAGGGCGCGGCGCAGGGGCTCCCAGCCCACGCGCCGCGGCAGTCCGCGGTTACGGGCCTGGGCGAGGGCACGCCAGAACCCGGCCTGCAGCAGCGCCTCCGGGGGCACCGCCCCGGCCCGCTCCAGGATCGCCTCGGGCACCTTCTGCGGGTCGGGCACCTTGTACTCGGCCATGATCTCGTCGTACTTGTCGTGCAGCACCGTGTTGTCGGGATCGGCGCCGAAGACCACGAGCTGGCCGGTGGGCTCGGTGTCGACCAGGACGGTCACCAGGTCGGGGCGGTAGCGCGCCAGCACCTCGGTGATCTTGTAGACGTCGCCGGTCCAGGCGTTGGTGTGCCGGTCGCGGGCGGCCTCGTCCACGCTGCGCGGCAGCATGTCGTCGAGGACCATCACACTGGCCCAGTCGGAGTGCTTCTCGACGTTCATGAGGTCGCGCAGGGCGTACTCGAACAGGTGCATGCCGTCGATGAACGACAGGTCGAGCGTGGTGCGGCGCCAGTGGCCGATCGGGCTGCGGCCCCGGCGCAGATTGCGCAGCGGATGCCGGCCGCCCTTGAGGTGGGCCAGCGGGTTGTCGCGGGCGAAGAAGTCGTCACTGGTGGCCTTCACCAGGTGGACGTCGCACTTCAGCTCCGAGACCACCTTGAAGGCGGGGTCGACCGCGATGCTGGGGACGCGTGACAGACGCAGGCTGCGGCCGTCGTTGACGCCGATCTCCAGGTAGTTGCGGTTGGCGCTGACCTTGTGCAGTTCCCGGAGGAACTCATGGCGTTTCACGAAGGGGACTCTCCTTGCGGATGCGGGGCAGTGCTTCGTGCAGGGCTGCGCCGGTCGCGCGGCGCGGGCAGGCCGATGTCCTGCCCGCGGTCGTACGCGAGGGCGCCGTACGGGGCACGGGAAGGCCGCCGTGCTGGTGGGCCGTAGTCCGCTCCGGGTCGGCTCCTGTCGGGCGGGACACCTCCCGGGCCGGATCACGCCAGGTGGTCCCGCCGGCGCCGGTGGCGACGGTGGGGTGGCGGGCTTCTTCCGGACCGATCATCGTCCGCATGAAGTTAGCGCTGCGGACCCCGTGGAGCCAAACGGTACGCGCGATCGCGCTCGCGCCGGGCGGTTCTCCCGTACGGCCCGCTCACGGCGATCGCGGGCGGTGTGTGGGCCGGCACCCGCGGGACTCCTCGACGAAGCCGGCGACGCTGTCGCCGGCTTCGTCCTCGGTCTCCGCGGCCGTGTCGCCCACGGTCGTTCCGGCCTCGGTGACATCCGCTTCCGCCAGGGGCCACGACCCGTGGGAGAGTACGGGCCCGTCGGCCACGGGCACCGGCTGTTCCGCTGAGGTGCGGGGGATCGGCCCGGCCGGGTCCCGGTACCGCCGGACAGCACGAGAGTCCTCATCCGGCTCACCATGGTCGTGTTCCGGCGGATGGGAGATCACTTGCTTCACCCGTGCGTCGCGAAATCCTGCGAGACGGCCGACGAGTCGCCCGAGTGCGGGCTAATCCTCACCCCTTACGATATTTCCCTCCACACTCGTGTTCGAGGTGGTGGAGGTGGTACCGCGGTCCACGGCGGGGAGGCAGGTCCGCAGCGGGTCCTTGCCGCGCAGTCGCCGGGCTCGCGCCCAGCCGGTCTCCACCCGGCGGGGCCGGTCACTGGTCTCCGAGGTCACGACTCATCATCTTCCTTCCGCTCCGCTGCCCTTCGGGTCCCCGGTGCCGCGCCGGACAAACACCCGCCCGCCGTACGGGCCTCCGCCTCCCCGACACCCCCGCCCGGGCGGGGGCCCGTCCGGGCCGACGTCCTCATCAGGTGTTGGGCCGGGCCACGCTGATGTCACCGAGGGCGGACTCCGGGTCGCGTTCCATGGCGGTGTCGCCCAGCGAGACGACACCGACGGGGCGTCCGTCCTCGACGACCGGGACGCGACGCACGGCGTGTTCGCGCATCAGCCGCACCGCGTGGTCCAGGTCGTCGTCCGGTGCCACGGTCACCAGGTCGTCGCTGCACGCGCCGGCCACGGTGGTGTCCTCGGGATCACCGCCCCCGGAGACCGACCGCACCACCAGGTCGCGGTCGGTGACCAGTCCGCGCAGCCGGTCGCCGTCGGTCACCAGGACGGACCCGAGGTCGCGGTCGCGCATGATGCGGGCGACCTCCGCGACGGAGGTCTGCGGCCCGACGGTCACCGGTGCGCCGGTCATGATGTCGCGCACGTGCTGTGTCATGACGTGTCCTCTCTCCTGATCTCCCGGTGGCGTCCCGGGTACCCGGCGGAGCCGTACGGTCACCGGGCGCGGGCGTTCCCGGCCGGCGGGCCCGGCGACCGTCAGGGCCGCAGCACGAACTCCGCCCACACCTGCTTGCCCCCACTGACCGGAAGGGTCCCCCAGGTGGCCGACACGGCCTCGACGAGGAGGATGCCCCGGCCTCCGGTGGCCTCCCAGCCGATGCTGGTGGGCTTCACGGGGGTACGGGGCGAGGCGTCGGCGACCGCGAGGCGCAGCCGGTCGTTGACCAGGGTGATGTCGAGGCGGACCTGGCCGTCGGTGTGCACCAGGGCGTTGGTGACCAGTTCGGAGACGACGAGCAGGGCGCCGTCGAGGTCCGCGGTCACACCCCAGGAGCGCAGGGTGCGCCGGGTGAAGCGGCGGGCGTGCCCGACCGCCTGGGGTACCCGCCACACCGTCCAGCTCTCCCGCAGCGGGCGGGAGGCCATGCCGTCGTAGCGCATCAGCAGCAGGGCGACGTCGTCGCTGCGCGGGGCCTTGCCCAGCAGGGCGTCCGCGACGGGCCCGAGGTGGGCGGGGTCGGCGGCGGACAGCTGCCGGGCGAAGCGGTCCATTCCCTCGTCGATGTCGGCCTCGTGCGACTCGACCAGGCCGTCCGTGGTGAGCGCGACCATCGTGCCGGGCTGCAGGCGGAGCGGGCTCATGGGGAAGTCGCTCTGCCGCACCACACCGAGCGGCGGGCCGCCCTCGACCTCCGCGATCTCGGTACGGCCGTCCGGGTGACGCAGCACCGGCGGCAGATGGCCGGCGCGGACGCACCAGGCCAAGCCCTCCTCCATGTCGACGTCGACGTAGCAACAGGTGGCGAAGAGGTCGGTCTCCATGTCCATGAGGAGCCGGTTGGAGTGGGAGACCACCACGTCCGGGGGGTGTCCCTCGACGGCGTAGGCGCGCAGCGCGGTGCGCATCTGGCCCATGAGGGTGGCGGCGCCGGCGCTGTGCCCCTGGACGTCGCCAATGACGAGGGCGACATGGTTGTCCGGCAGCGGGATCACGTCGTACCAGTCGCCGCCCAGCTCCAGGCCGGCGGTGCTGGGCAGATAACGGGCGACGGCGACCGCGCCGGGGAGCCGGGGCAGGCGGCGCGGCAGCAGCTGGCGCTGGAGCATGCCGACCAGTTCGTGCTCGGCGTCGAAGGCGCGGGCCCGCATCAGGGCCTGTCCGGCGAGGCCGGCGGCGGCGGTGAGGAGGGCGCGTTCGTCGGGGCCGAAGTCGTGCGGGATGTCCCAGCCGATCAGACAGGCGCCGGCCATGCGGTTCCCGGCCGGCAGCGGCAGCACGGCGAGTCCGCCGGGGCCGACCTGGGCGAGGGCGGTCTCCAGGGGGGAACCGGCCGGCCAGATGCCGGCGCGGCCCTCGCGCAGGGCGGCGGCGAGGGTGGGCATGGTGCGCACCGGCGCGTCGGGCCACTCGGTGCGCCACTCCGCGCGCCACTGATCCGGCCAGGCCTCCGGTTCCGGCGGGTCGAGGACGGTGACGACGAGCCGTTCGCTCTCCAGCTCGGCGAGTGCGATCCGGTCGGCCCGCAGCGGCCGGCGCAGCGCGGCGACCACGGCCTTGCCGACGTCGCGGACGGTGACCGCGGTGGCGAGCGCGGCGGCGAGGCGCTGGACGCGGGCCACGTCCGTGATGTCGGAGCGCAGTGTGGAGGCGTCGGCGACGGAGCCCACCAGCCGGGCGGGACGCCCCTCGCCGCCGTGCACCAGCCGGCCGCGCAGCCGGAGCCACTTGGGCGGGCCGGTGGGCTGGAGCACCCGGAACTCCAGTTCGCGGTCCCCGATCGTCATGTGGTCGGCCTCGACGACGGACATCAGTGAGGGCAGGTCCTCCGGGACCGTCAGGCTCAGCAGGGTCTCCACCCGCCCGTCGAAGTCGTCCGGGTCGAGGCCGAACAGCTCCAGGATGTCCTCGCCGACCCGGACCCGCCCGGTGTCCATGGCGAGGCTGAAGCCCCCGGGCTGCAGATCGGCGGCCTCGGCGGTGGCGGCCTGCGCGGGGAGGGCGAGGGCGTCGGCGACGAGGCCGAGGCAGAAGCGGTCGTCGGCGTCGAAGCCGTCGGCGCGCTCGCCGACCGCGAGCAGGCAGCCGCCGCCGTCGCCGCGCAGGGGCAGCGCCGCCAGGAAGAAGTCACGGCTGGGCACGCGCCGTGACTGCGCCTGCGCGGCGAGGTCGTCCGGGCCCAGCCACACCGGCCGCCCGCGGTGGGCCTCGGCCACCGGAGCGCGCCCGGCGACGGGGTAGCTGTCCCGCACTCCGCACAGGGTTCGCGGCACCCCGACGGATTCCGCCAGGTACAGCAGTTCTCCGTCCGCGCCCGCCGTGTACACGGCGGCGAACACGGCACCGGCGAAGACCAGGGCCTGCTCCAGGATTCTGCGCACCCGCTCGGGTGACTCGGGGTCGACCGCGATCGCCGTCAGGGCACCTTCCGCGCGCAGCGTTCTCGTGCTGCGTCCCGCAGCGCCCTCACCGACCACATTGGCCATTACAGCGCTTACGGAACACCTGCGCAGCCCCTGTGCGCGTTCGGCGGCCCCCGAGGTGCGCGGGGCGCGGACGCCCCCGGAGCCCTACGGGCCCAGGTCCGGGGTACACGGAGAGTGCGTTGCCCGGCGGGGCGTGCGGTCCCTTCCCCGGCGCTCGTCGTGCTCGACGGTCCGGCAAGGGGGAGATTGGGTCCCGGGACCGGTGGCGCGGCCTGGAGAGGAGGTGGTCGGCGTGTCCGAGGGGCAGTCGTCCGCGCGGACGCCGGCGGATGGGCGGGCGCCGGTCGGCCGGCCGCTGCTGTCGCTGACGCTGGCCTCGATGATGGACGAGGTACACGCCCACTCCGGAGCCGTGTACCTGCTCTCGCCGGACCAGCCGATACTGGAGATGGCGGTGATGGCGGGGCTGCCCCGCGCCTTCGCGGCCCCGTGGGAACGGGTGGGGCTGAGCGCGCCGATCCCGGTCTCCGACGCGGTGCGCGAACGACGGCTGGTGTGGGTGGGCGGCGAGGAGGAGATGGCCCGCCACTATCCCCGTATCGCCATGGTGCTGCCGTATCCCTTCTCGCTGGCCGCGCTGCCGGTGGCGACGGGGACGAAGGCGTACGGCGCGGTCTTCGTGACCTGGCCCGGCACCCATCCGCCGGAGCTGTCCGACCGGGAGCGCGATCATCTGACCGCCGCCTGTGACCGGCTCGCGGTGCGGCTGGAGCGGGCCGCCGAGCAGAGCCTGCCGCTGGCTCCTGAGCCGGACCTGCTGGCGGCGCCGCCGGTGGGCGGCATGGCCGGCACGCTCGGCACGGTGGAGGCGGCGCGGATGGTGTCCCGGCTGCCGTACGGCCTGTGCTCGCTCGATCTGCACGGACGGGTCGGCTTCGCCAACGCCGCCGCCGCGGAGCTGCTGGGCGTTCCGGCGAACCGGCTGCTCGGGGCCCAGATGTGGGCGTCGGTGCCGTGGCTGAACGATCCCGTGTACGAGGACCGGTACCGGGCCGCGCTGTTCAGCCAGCACGTCACCTCGTTCGTCGCGCTGCGCCCGCCGGGCGAGTGGCTGTCGTTCCGGCTGTATCCGAGTACCACCGGACTCAGTGTGCGGATCAGCCGGGCGCGGGCGGTGGCGGAGATGAACCGCTCGGCGGCGCGGCCCGGGCAGGGCCACCCGAGGCTGGTCACCATCACCCAGGTGCTGAGCCTCGCCGGGGCGCTGACCGAGGCGGTCGGGGTGCAGGACGTGGTGCAGCTGGTCGCGGACGAGATCGCGCCGGCGGTCGGCAGCCAGGGGCTGGTGATGCTCGGGTCCCGGGCGGGCCGACTGCGCGTGCTGGGCCACCAGGGGTACGCGGACGCGCGGGTCGTGGAGCGGTTCGACGGGATGCCGCTGTCGGAGCCGACTCCCGGCAGCCAGGTGCTGCGTTCCGGCGTCCCCGCCTTCTTCGAGAGCCGGGAGGAGGTCGAGCATCTGTATCCGGCGCTGCTGGTGAACCCGTCGGAGTTCGCGGCGTGGGCGTATCTGCCGCTGATCGCCTCGGGGCGCCCGGTGGGGACGTGCGTGCTGTCGTACGCGGCGCCGCACCACTTCGCGACGGAGGAGCGGGCGGTGCTGACCAACCTGGCGGGTCTGATCGCCCAGGCGCTGGAGCGGGCCCTGCTCTACGACGCCAAGCACCGGCTCGCGCACGGGCTGCAGGAGGCGCTGCTGCCGCACACGCTGCCGTCGCTGGCGGGGATCGAGGCGGCGGCCCGCTATCTGCCGGCCACCCAGGGGATGGAGATCGGGGGTGACTTCTACGACCTGGTGCCGACGCAGGGGATGGCGGCGGCGGTGATCGGGGACGTGCAGGGGCACAACGTGACGGCGGCCGGGCTGATGGGGCAGGTCCGTACCGCGGTGCGCGCGTACACGGCCGTCGGGCAGGCGCCCGAGGAGGTGATGCGCAGCACCAACCGGCTGCTGCTGGAACTGGGTGCGGACCTGTTCGCCAGCTGTCTGTACCTGCGGCTCGATCCCGCGCACGGGCGGGCCGTGATGTCCCGCGCGGGTCACCCGCCGCCGCTGCTGCGCAGGCCGGACGGGCGGGTGCGGGTACTGGACCTGGCCGGGGGCCCGCTGCTGGGCATCGACGGCTCGGCGGCGTATCCGTCGACCGAGGTCGACCTCTCCCCCGGTTCGCTGCTCGTCCTCTACACCGACGGCCTGGTGGAAGCCCCCGGCACCGACTTCGAGGACGCCGTCGCCGGCCTGTGCCGCCGTCTCACCGACCTCGGTGACCTTCCCCTGGACGATCTCGCCGACTCCCTGGTCCAGCACGGCGCGGACGCGGAGAACCGGCTGGACGACATCGCCCTGCTCCTGCTCAGGGCGCTGCCGAGCGGCTGACACGGCCCGCCCGGTGCGATGGCCGGGGACACTCCCCGCCCCTGACCGACCCCGCCACGCCCCGACAGCCGCAGACCCCCACGGCCGACGACCCGCCACCGAAGCCCCGCCCGGCAGGACCACGGGCGTGCACCCCGGTTCCGGCCGCGACAACGGCCGACGGCAAGCCCGCCCCCGGCGAACCGCTGGAGACACGCGAACCCGGCCTGACCACTTCAGGGGCGCGGGGAACCGCGTACGGGGGTCTGGGGGCAGAACCCCCAGGGACGGGAAGGGGCGGCAGGGGCGAGAAAGGGCTCAGGAGCCCAGGGCAACACGGGCTGCGAAACCACGGGGGACGCCCCGACGGTGTGGCAGGCCCCGGCCCCGCCACGTGCGTGG
>NZ_JBHYVC010000070.1:0-39709 GCF_042749965.1 Streptomyces sp. NPDC059454
GTCTCCGGGCGGGGGCACCGACGTATGCGGCGAAGGCGCTTACAGACCGAGCTCGACCTCGAACTCGCCCGCCTCCAGGATCGCCTTGACCGCCGTCAGGTAACGGGCCGCGTCGGCACCGTCCACCAGGCGGTGGTCGTAGGAGAGGGTCAGGTAGGTCATGTCGCGGACGCCGATGACCGTGCCCTCCTCGGTCTCGATGACGGCCGGACGCTTGACCGTGGCACCGATGCCGAGGATCGCGACCTGGCCCGGGGGCACGATGATCGTGTCGAACAGCGCGCCGCGCGAACCGGTGTTGGAGATGGTGAAGGTCGCGCCGGACAGCTCGTCCGGGGTGATCTTGTTGCCGCGGACCTTGCCCGCCAGCTCCGCCGTGGCCTTGGCGATACCGGCGATGTTGAGGTCACCGGCGTTCTTGATGACCGGGGTCATCAGGCCCTTCTCGGAGTCCACCGCGATACCGATGTTCTCGGTGTCGAAGTAGGTGATGGTCCCCTCGGCCTCGTTGATCTTGGCGTTGATCGGCGCGTGCGCCTTCAGCGCCTGGGCCGCTGCCTTGACGAAGAACGGCATCGGGGAGAGCTTGACGCCCTCACGCGCCGCGAACGCGTCCTTGGCGCGGGCGCGCAGCTTCATCAGGCGGGTGACGTCGACCTCGACCACCGAGGACAGCTGGGCCTGCTCGTGCAGGGCCTTGACCATGTTGTCGCCGATGACCTTGCGGATCCGCGGCATCTTCACGGTCTGACCGCGCAGCGGGGAGGCCTCGAGGACCGGGGCCTTCTTCGCGGCGGGCGCCGCGGCGGCCGGGGCCGGGGCGGCGGTGGCGGCCTTCGCGGCCTCGGCGGCGGCGATGACGTCCTGCTTGCGGATACGGCCGCCGACGCCGGTGCCCTTGACGGTGGACAGGTCGACGCCGTTCTCGGCGGCGAGCTTGCGCACCAGCGGGGTCACGTAGGCGCCCTCGTCCGTGGCCTGGGCGGCGGCAGGGGCGGCCGGAGCGGCAGCCGGGGCCGGGGCGGGCGCCGGAGCGGCCGGAGCCGCGGGCGCCTGCGGGGCAGGGGCCGGGGCCGCGGGGGCAGCCGGAGCAGGAGCCGGAGCCGGAGCCGCAGGGGCAGCCGGAGCCGGAGCCGGAGCGGCCTGCTGCGGAGCCGGAGCGGGTGCGGGCTGCGCCGGGGCCTCGGGGGCGGCCGGGGCGGGGGCGGCGGCCGGAGCGGCACCCGCCTCGCCGATGACGGCGAGCTTGGCGCCGACCTCGGCGGTCTCGTCCTCGCCGACCACGATCTCCAGCAGCGTGCCGGACGCGGGAGCGGGGATCTCGGTGTCGACCTTGTCCGTCGACACCTCCAGCAGCGGCTCGTCGGCCTCGACGGTGTCACCGACCGACTTCAGCCAGCGGGTGACGGTGCCCTCGGTGACGGACTCGCCGAGCGCGGGCAGGACCACGTCCGTGCCCTGGGCGGAGCCGCCGCCGGCCGTGGCCTCGGCGGTGGGCGCCGGGGCCGGGGCGGCCTGCTCGGTGGAGGGCTGGGCCTGCGGCTGAGGGGCGGGAGCCGGCGGGGCGGCCTGCTCGGCGGCCGGGGCCTGCTCGGCGGCCGGGGCGCCGCTGCCGTCGTCGATCAGCGCCAGCTCGGCGCCGACCTCGACCGTCTCGTCCTCGGCGACCTTGATGGAGGACAGCACGCCGGAGGCGGGTGCGGGGATCTCGGTGTCGACCTTGTCGGTGGAGACCTCGAGCAACGGCTCGTCGGCCTCGACGCGCTCACCCTCGGCCTTCAGCCACCGGGTGACAGTGCCCTCGGTGACGCTCTCGCCGAGCGCCGGAAGGGTTACGGAAACCGCCATGGTTTCGGTTGCTCCTTTAAAAGTGCGGAAGTCTGTGTCGTCGCGCCCGATGACCGAGAGCGTCAGTCGTGGGAGTGGAGGGGCTTCCCGGCCAGCGCCAGGTGGGCCTCGCCCATCGCCTCGTTCTGCGTCGGGTGGGCGTGGATGAGCTGGGCCACCTCGGCCGGCAGCGCCTCCCAGTTGTAGATCAGCTGGGCCTCGCCGACCTGCTCGCCCATACGGTCGCCGACCATGTGGACGCCGACCACCGCACCGTCCTTGACCTGGACGAGCTTGATCTCGCCCGCGGTCTTGAGGATCTTGCTCTTTCCGTTGCCCGCCAGGTTGTACTTCAGAGCGACGACCTTGTCCGCGCCGTAGATCTCCTTGGCCTTGGCCTCGGTGATGCCGACGGAGGCGACCTCCGGGTGGCAGTACGTCACCCGCGGCACACCGTCGTAGTCGATCGGGACGGTCTTCAGACCGGCCAGGCGCTCCGCCACCAGGATGCCCTCGGCGAAGCCGACGTGCGCGAGCTGGAGCGTCGGGACCAGGTCACCGACGGCGGAGATCGTCGGGACGTTGGTGCGCATGTACTCGTCGACCAGGACGTAGCCGCGGTCCATGGCGACCCCGGCCTCCTCGTAGCCCAGGCCCTGCGAGACCGGGCCGCGGCCGATGGCGACGAGCAGGACCTCGGCCTCGAACTCCTTGCCGTCGGCCAGGGTGACCTTGACGCCGTCCTGGGTGTACTCGGCCTTCTGGAAGAAGGTGCCCAGGTTGAACTTGATGCCCCGCTTGCGGAAGGCGCGCTCCAGCAGCTTGGAGCTGTTCTCGTCCTCGACCGGGACGAGGTGCTTGAGGCCCTCGACGATCGTGACGTCGGTGCCGAAGGACTTCCACGCGGAGGCGAACTCGACGCCGATGACGCCGCCGCCCAGGACGATCGCGGACTTCGGCACGCGGTCCAGCTTGAGGGCGTGGTCGGAGGAGATGATCCGGTCGCCGTCGATGTCCAGGCCCGGCAGCGACTTCGGCACGGAGCCGGTCGCCAGCAGGACGTGGCGGCCCTGGACGCGCTGACCGTTCACATCCACGGAGGTGGGGGAGGACAGCCGGCCCTCACCCTCGATGTAGGTCACCTTGCGCGAGGCGATCAGACCCTGGAGGCCCTTGTACAGGCCCGCGATCACGTCGTCCTTGTACTTGTGGACGGCCGCCATGTCGATGCCCTCGAAGGTGGCCTTCACACCGAACTGCTCGCTCTCGCGGGCCTGGTCGGCGATCTCGCCCGCGTGCAGCAGGGCCTTCGTGGGGATGCAGCCGTTGTGCAGGCAGGTACCGCCGACCTTGCCCTTCTCGATCAGGGCGACGTCCAGGCCCAGCTGCGCCCCGCGCAGGGCCGCGGCGTAACCACCGCTGCCACCGCCGAGGATCACTAGGTCGAAAACGGTGCTGGCGTCGTTCGCCACGTCACGTCCTCCATGCATGTGCGCCACGCCGGTCTCCAGTGACCGGTCGGCGGCTGGTGTCCGGCCGCTCTATGTTCTCGGCCCTTGGGTGGGGCCCTGTCCTGCCGAGTCCCATCTTCGCACCTGTAGGAGCCGAACGAGACGCCGGGCCGTGGTGTGAGACACCCCACGTCCCGGTCCAACGGCCGCCGGTACAGCCCTCCGGGGCCGCGGCGCACGGTCTGATCTGCGGCTCCGCCGCGTGGGCGCGACCGGTTCCGCAGCACGTGCCGGGAGGGTCGGCGGCAGCCGACCAGAAGGGGCGCGGGGAACCGCGCGACGAGCCACACCGGACCCGCGGTCGCGCACCGCCCCGCACCCCTGAGCCATCGGGCGACCTCAGCCGAGATCCCCCGCGGCCGCCAGCTCGGCGACCCGCACCAGCGTGCGCACGGCCGACCCCGTCCCGCCCTTCGGCGTGTACCCGAACGGCCCGCCCTCGTTGAACGCCGGCCCGGCGATGTCCAGGTGCGCCCAGGTGATCCCCTCACCCACGAACTCGCGCAGGAACAGCCCGGCGACCAGCCCGCCGCCCATCCGCTCACCCATGTTGGCGATGTCGGCGGTCGCCGAGTCCATCCCCTTGCGCAGGTGCTCCGGCAGCGGCATCGGCCACGCCGGCTCGCCGACCTCCTCCGCCGCCCCGTGCACCGCGGAGCGGAACGCGTCGTCGTTCGCCATGATCCCGAACGTACGGCTGCCCAGCGCCAGCATCATCGCGCCGGTCAGCGTCGCGACGTCCACGATCGCGTCCGGCTTCTCCTGGGAGGCCGCCCACAGCGCGTCGGCCAGGACCAGCCGGCCCTCGGCGTCGGTGTTGAGCACCTCCACGGTCTTGCCGCTGTACATGCGCAGCACGTCACCCGGGCGCGTCGCCGAGCCGGACGGCATGTTCTCGGCCAGCGCCAGCCAGCCGGTGATGTTGACCTCCAGGCCGAGGCGCGCGGCGGCGACGACCGCGGCGAACACGGCGGCGGCACCGCTCATGTCGCACTTCATCGTCTCGTTGTGTCCGGCCGGCTTCAGCGAGATGCCGCCCGAGTCGTAGGTGATGCCCTTGCCGACCAGCGCGAGGTGCTTCTTCGCCTTGGACGAGGTGTACGACAGCTTCACCAGCCGCGGGCCCGACGCCGAACCGGCGCCGACGCCCAGGATGCCGCCGTAACCGCCCTTGGCCAGGGCCTTCTCGTCGAGCACCTGCACCTTGACGCCGTGCTCCTTGGCCGCGGCCTGGGCGACGGCCGCGAACGCCTCGGGGTCGAGGTCGTTCGGCGGGGTGTTGACCAGGTCGCGGGCGCGGTTGAGCTCCTCGGCGACGGCGACGGCGCGCTCGACCGCGGCCTTGTACGCCTTGTCGCGGGGCTTGCCGCCGAGCAGCACGCCCTCGGCGAGCGGCGCCTTGCCGTTCTTGCCGTTCTTGGCGGACTTGCCGTTGTCCTTGTAGGCGTCGAAGGAGTACGCGCCGAGCAGCACGCCCTCGGCGACCGCGCCGGCGTCGGCGGCGTCCGTCAGGGGCAGGGCGAACGCGGCCTTCTTGACGCCGGTGAGGGCGCGGGCGGCCACACCGGCCGCCTTGCGCAGCGCCTCGGTGTCGTAGCCGGCGCCCTTCCCGGGCCGGTCGCCGAGGCCCACCGCCACCACGAGCGGTGCCTTGAAGCCGGCGGGCGCGGGGAGCTTCGTCACCTCGCCCTCGGCACCGGACGCGCCGAGGGTTTCCAGGACGCCGGCGAGCTTGCCGTCGTACGCCCGGTCCACGGCCTCGGCGCCCGGTGCGACGACGGGACCCCCGGCCTTCGACGCGGAGCCCTTGGCGACACCGATCACGATCGCGTCGGCCCGCAGACCGGGGACCGCGGCGGTGCTGAGAGTGAGAGCAGTCACGGTGGTGAAATCTCGCTTCCGATGTGAAGTTGCTGTGGCCGAAAGGTGTGGGTCGACCGGGCCCGGCAGCCGACCCTAGTTGCGATGTGCGGGCGCGGTCCCGTCGGGGTCGTCCCCGGTGCGGCGAACACTCGGGACGAGCCTACGCGCGTGTGTGCGTTCGCTCATTCCCGCGGGTGTTCACCTCGTGGTGACGCCGCTGCCGTGTTCCGGGCCCCGCCGCCGCGCCCGGAGGCGGGGACGATCATCCTTGAGGTTCCTGTGTGCCGTCCGCGGTGCCGACCGCACCGCCGCCCGTTCTGGAGACCGCCCGGTGAGACGACCTTTCCTTCTTGTCCCCCTGCTCGCCCTGCTGCTGGCGGCCTGTACGGCCGCGCCCGGACCCGGCGCCGACGACGCGGAGGCCGCGAAGACGCCGGCCGGCGACCGCTGGCGGCCCCGGCCCGGCACCGACTGGCAGTGGCAGCTCAGCGGACGGCTCGACACCTCCGTCGACGTCCCGGTCTACGACATCGACGGCTTCGACCACTCGAAGGAGACGGTCGCGGAGCTGCACCGCGACGGCCGCAAGGTCATCTGCTACCTCTCCACCGGCGCCTGGGAGGACTTCCGCCCGGACGCGGACGACTTCCCGAAGTCGGTGATCGGCCGCGGCAACGGCTGGGAGGGCGAGCGCTGGCTCGACATCCGCCGTACCGACGTACTGGAGCCGCTGATGGCCGAGCGTCTCGACATGTGCCGGGAGAAGGGCTTCGACGCGGTGGAGCCGGACAACATGGACGGCTACCGCAACCGCACCGGGTTCCCGCTCACCGCTGACGACCAGCTCCGCTACAACCGGCTCGTCGCCCGGCTCGCCCACGAGCGCGGCATGGCCGTCGGCCTGAAGAACGACCTGGACCAGATCCCCGAGCTGGTCGACGACTTCGACTTCGCGGTCAACGAACAGTGCGCCCAGTACGGCGAGTGCGCGGAGCTGACACCGTTCGTCGAGGCGGACAAGGCCGTCTTCCACGTCGAGTACGAGCTGGCCACCGACCGCTTCTGCGCCGACTCCCGGCGGCTGGGGCTGAGTTCCCTGCTCAAGAAGTACGAACTGGACGCATGGCGTCGGGCCTGCTGAGACCCGGCCCGGGCCCCGCCACCCGGTCGTCCGTCGACGCCCTCCGCGTCCTGCCGGTCCGGCGGCTCGGGCCGGCGGCGCGGACCACGGGGCCACAGGGGGACGGGGAGACCGTTCCGGCCCGGTGACACGACGGTGCGGGAGAACCGGCGTCACCCGATTGCCGAGTGGAAAGTGCGCCACGGCGTCCTGTTCCGGGCGCAGCCGGGAAACGTCCCGTCATGCTGCCTTCGGAACTCTTCCCGAGCCCATAGGAGGACTTGGACAGTGGCGGACAAGAGCACAGTGGGCTCATTCGACGAGGAGACCTACGAGGACGAGCTGCCGGTCAGGCGCCACAGGCGCGGCAACGTGGTCGTCAAGTGGCTGACGACCACGGATCACAAGACGATCGGCACGCTGTACCTGACGACGTCGTTCGGTTTCTTCGTGCTGGGCGGGATCCTGGCGCTGGTGATGCGCGCCGAGCTGGCCCGGCCGGGCCTGCAGGTCGTCTCGAACGAGCAGTACAACCAGGCGTTCACGATGCACGGCGCGATCATGCTGCTGATGTTCGCGACGCCGCTGTTCGCCGGTTTCGCCAACTGGATCATGCCGTTGCAGATCGGCGCGCCCGACGTGGCGTTCCCGCGGCTGAACATGTTCGCCTACTGGCTGTACCTGTTCGGCTCGCTGATCGCGGTCTCCGGTTTCCTCACCCCCAACGGGGCGGCGGACTTCGGCTGGTTCGCCTACACGCCGCTGTCGACCAAGGCCTATTCGTCGAACATCGGCGGCGACCTGTGGATCATGGGTCTGGCGTTCTCCGGCTTCGGCACCATCCTCGGCGCGGTCAACTTCATCACCACGATCATCTGCATGCGCGCGCCGGGCATGACGATGTTCCGCATGCCGATCTTCACCTGGAACGTGCTGCTGACCGGTGTGCTGGTCCTGCTCGCCTTCCCCGTCCTCGCGGCGGCGCTGTTCGCCCTGGAGGCGGACCGCCAGTTCGGCGCGCACATCTTCAACGCGGCCAACGGCGGGCCGATCCTGTGGCAGCACCTGTTCTGGTTCTTCGGCCATCCCGAGGTGTACATCATCGCGCTGCCGTTCTTCGGCATCGTCTCCGAGGTCATCCCGGTCTTCTCCCGCAAGCCGATCTTCGGCTACATGGGCCTGGTCGGCGCGACGATCGCGATCACGGGTCTGTCGGTGACCGTGTGGGCGCACCACATGTTCGCGACCGGTGCCGTCCTGCTGCCCTTCTTCTCCTTCATGTCCTTCCTGATCGCGGTGCCGACCGGGGTGAAGTTCTTCAACTGGATCGGCACCATGTGGAAGGGAAGTCTCTCCTTCGAGACGCCGATGCTGTGGGCGCTGGGTTTCCTCGTCACCTTCCTCTTCGGTGGTCTGACCGGCGTCCTGCTGGCCTCGCCGCCGCTGGACTTCCACGTCACGGACTCGTACTTCGTGGTGGCGCACTTCCACTACGTGGTCTTCGGCACGGTCGTCTTCGCGATGTTCGCCGGCTTCCACTTCTGGTGGCCGAAGTTCACCGGCAAGCTGCTCGACGAGCGGCTCGGCAAGATCACCTTCTGGACGCTGTTCGTCGGCTTCCACGGCACCTTCCTCCTCCAGCACTGGCTGGGTGCCGAGGGCATGCCGCGCCGGTACGCGGACTACCTGGCCGCGGACGGCTTCACCGCGCTGAACACGGTCTCGACGATCGCCTCGTTCCTGCTCGGCCTGTCGATGCTGCCCTTCTTCTACAACGTCTGGAAGACGGCCAAGTACGGCGAGCCGGTCGGCGTCGACGACCCGTGGGGCTACGGCCGTTCGCTGGAGTGGGCGACCTCCTGCCCGCCCCCGCGGCACAACTTCACCACCCTGCCGAAGGTCCGCAGCGAATCGCCCGCGTTCGACCTGCACCACCCGGACATCGCCGCACTGGACGACCTCGAGAACCATCCTGCGGCCTCCGTGACCGTGGCTCCCGGCGACAAACAGCGATGAGAGCACGGTCCGGAACGTGGAGGAGCGTGTGAACCCCCGTCAGGACAGCGCCCTCGGTCTGAACCGGCTCGAGGGCCACCTCCTGTGGGCCGCCGAGGTCGAGGAGGCCCGGCGGCGGGCCGACCGGTTCGCCGGGGAACTGCCGTGGCTGACGACCGCGCAGCGCGAAGAGGTGGAACGGGTGTACCGGGCCGACCGGATCGCCGCCTCCCGGGCCACGCTGGTGCGGATCTGCGACCGGGCGGCCGAACTGCGCACCGAGTACGAGGCCCGCTACCGGCGGCTGAGGGCACGCTGCGTCGCCCTGACGGCCGTGGCGGTGGCGAGCGGCGCGGGCACCGCGATCGCCACGATCCTCACCAGGCGATGACGACCCGGTTCCGGGGTGGTCTCAGCCCAGTGAGGACACGACGAGCGCGGTCGTCGCCGCCGTCTCCGCGAGGCCGCCGAACACATCGCCCGTGACCCCGCCGAAACGGCGGACACAGTGCCGCAGCAGCAGCTCGGCCACGGCGACGGCCAGCACCACCGCGAGCACGGCACGCAGGACGTCGTACGCCCCCAGGAACGCGGCCCCGGCCGCCGCGAGCCCGGTGACCGCGAGCGCGGCGACCGCCGCGCCGGCCACCGGCACCACCCCCGCGACCGCCGCGCCCAGCCCCTCCGGCCGGGCGGGCGGCACACCGGTGCGGGCGGCCAGGGTGAGCACCAGCCGCGCCACGACCGCCGAGACGACGGCGGCGAACGCACCCCGCGCCCAGTCCTGGCCGTACGCCTGTGCCAGTGCGGCCACCTGGGCCAGCAGGACCAGGACGAGCGTGAGCACACCGAACGGGCCGATGTCCGACTGCTTCATGATCCGCAGCGCGTCCGCGGCGGGCCCGGCGCTGCCGAGCCCGTCCGCGGTGTCGGCGAGCCCGTCGAGGTGCAGTCCCCGGGTCAGGGCGGCCGGTACGGTGACGGTGGCGACGGCGGCGAGCAGCGCGCCCGCGCCGAGGAGCAGCAGGAGGAGCCCCGCTGCGGCGGCCAGGACGCCGACCGCCAACCCGGCCGCCGGGGCGCACAGCATGCCCGTGCGCGCGGCCGGCCGGTCCCAGCGGGTGACCCGGACCGGGAGCGCGGTGAGGGTGCCGAAGGCGAAGCGGAGGCCGTCGACGGGGGAGGCGGGGGCCTGGGGGGACTCGGAGGAGGGTGCGGGCACCGGCGCAGATTACCCGGCGGTCACCGCGGTGTCCGCGGCCGCCGTGGATAAAGTGCCCATATGGGACATTGGCTGGATCGGAACATCATCGAGCCGGGCAAGCTGCCGCTGCTCCTCGCGCTCGCCGCCTTCGTCCTCACCTTCGTGATCACCCGGACCATCACCCGTCTGATCCGGGCCGGGAAGGGGCCCTTCGGCAACGTCACGGCGGGCGAACTGCACATCCACCACGTCGTGCCCGGTGTCGTCCTCACGGTCGTCGGCGGCTTCGGCTCGGTGGCGAGCGGCGGGGAAGGGCTGGGCTTCGCCTTCGCCGCGGTGCTGTTCGGTATCGGCGCGGGGCTGGTCCTGGACGAGTTCGCGCTCATCCTGCACCTCGACGACGTGTACTGGACCGAGGCCGGCCGCAAGAGTGTCGAGGCGGTCGTGCTCACCGCCGCGCTGGTCGGCCTGCTGCTGGCGGGGTTCGCGCCGTTCGGTGTCAACGACCTGTCCCAGGAGGAGCTCCAGAACCGCGCGGGGGCCGCCGCGAGCGTGGGGGTGAACTTCCTGTTCGCGCTGATCGCCCTGAGCAAGGGCAAGGCGCGTGTCGCCGTCTTCGGCGTGATCGTTCCGGTCGTCGCCGTGATCGGCTCACTGCGGCTGGCCCGGCCGGGGTCGCTGTGGGCCCGGCGTTTCTACCGTCGCCGTCCCCGTGCCCGGGCCCGCGCGATCCTGCGCGCCTACCACCACGACCGCCGCTGGTCGGGTCCCCGCCGGGCCTTCGAGAACTGGCTCGGCGGCACACCGGACCCGGCGCCGCGTCCCCTGGAACGGGGCTGACCTCACGGACCCACAGGACCGGGTGCCGTTCCTGCGTGGCCGAGAGGTCCTTCGCCCTCGCCGCCCCTTCTCGTTCCCGGGGGCTGCGCCCCCGGACCCTCTTCGCGCCCACGCGGCGGAGCCGCATGTCGACACAGCCCCGCGCCCCTGAAGGGGCGCGGGGAACCGCGCGAGCAACCACCCACCCGCCCGCGCGTCCGGGGGCAAAGGGGCGGCGCCCCTTGAGGACGGGACGGGAAGGGGCGGCGGGGGCGAGGAAACCTTCGGACCCGCGCCCTGGGGCCTACGCCTCTTCCGCCTCGGCTTCCGCTTCCGCTTCCGCGTGGAGACTCATCGGGCCGTAGATCTCCGTGGTGTCCTCCAGGAGCCGTACCTGGTCGGCGCCGCCCTCCGCGAGGGCCTTCCAGTGCTCCCCGATCCAGGACTCGGCGTCCCCCTGTGTGGGGAACTCCTCCGGCGGCACCGCGGGCTCGACCTGCGTCCCGTCGGTCTTCTCGAACCGCCACGTCCATGCCGCCATGTACGCCTCCCAAGAGTGTGATCACACAGAACCCAAAGCCTAGTCGGACGGGCAGTCACCATGGGGGCAGGTGAGAATCGGGGCGTGGAACTGACTCTGCTCGGCACCGGTGCCCCGGCGGGACTGCCCCGCCCCGACTGTCCCTGCGCCGCGTGCGCGTCCGCGCTCGGTGCGGGCGCGCGGGCGGCCACCTCGCTGCTCGTGGACGGGGTACTGCTGCTCGACCTCACGCCGGGCACCGCGTTCGCGGCCGCCCGCGCGGGCCGTTCGCTGGGCGGCGTGCGCCAGGTGCTGCTGTCGCACCCGCACGACGGCCCCGCTCTCGAGGTGCCGGCCGGACTGCCGCAGCCGGGACGGGTGCCGGACGGACGGGAGTTGGCGCTGCTGACGGGGCATCGGGTGCGGGCGGTGGCGCTGGACGCGCCCGGCACCGGGTACGCGGTGACCGGCCCGGACGGGCAGCGGCTGCTGTACCTGCCGCCGGGCGGGGCGCCGGCCGGTCTCGAGGAGCCGGCCGAGTCGTACGCCATGGTGCTGCTGGACGTCGTGGGGCGGCCGGACGCGCTGGCGAGGCTGCGGGAGGTGGGGGCGGTGGGTCCGGCCACGGATGTCGTCGCCGTCCATCTGGACCACGACGTGCCGCCGGGCGCGGAGGCGCGGCGCCGGCTCGCGGCGGCCGGGGCGCGCGCCGTGCCGGACGGGACCGTGCTGGAGGTGGGCGCCTACGAGGACGTGCCCGACGTACCGCGGCGGACGCTGGTGCTGGGCGGGGCGCGCTCCGGCAAGTCGGTGGAGGCCGAGCGGCGGCTGGAGTCGTTCCCTGAGGTGCTGTACGTGGCGACCGGCGGGTCACGCAACGGGGACACGGAGTGGGCGGCACGGGTGTCGCTGCATCAGGAGCGGCGGCCGGGGTCGTGGCGGACCGTCGAGACGTGCGATCTGGTGCCGCTGCTGAAGGACGACGGGCCGCCGCTGCTGATCGACTGTCTGTCGCTGTGGCTGACGGACGCGATGGACGCCGTGGGGGCGTGGGACGACGCGGAGTGGGCGGACGGCGGGGAACGGGCGCTGCGGGACCGGCTGCGGGAGCTGACGGACGCGGTGCGCGGGACACGGCGGACGCTGGTCGCCGTGTCCAACGAGGTGGGCTCGGGCATCGTGCCCGCGACCGCGTCCGGCCGCCGGTACCGGGACGAACTCGGTCGGCTGAACGCGGCGTTCGCGCAGGAGTGCGAGCAGGTGCTGCTGGTGGTGGCGGGACAGGCGGTGGTCCTGCGGGGGTGACCCGGGCCCGGCGGGTCAGCGTTCCGGCTCTGTCCTCGGCCTCGTTTCCGGCTTGCGCGCGATGATCCGGTAGGCGTTGGCGAACGGGGTGTGGCGCGCCACGGGCGCGAGGGCCAGGTCCGCCACCGCCGCCACGACCACCAGCGGGGTGCCCGCGCGGAGCAGCACCGTGCGCAGGTGCCGCTGGAACGGGGTCGGCGGGACGGCACGCCAGGGGGTGTCCGGGGCGGGCAGCGCGTGGGAGAGGGCGAGGGCGGTCAGGCCGGCCAGGTCGTGCGGTACGTGCGTGGCGCGGTGCCCGCCGGTGACGAGGGCGCAGCCGCGTTTCCCGAGCTCCGCGCGGAGGTTGCGCGGGGGCAGCAGGTGCAGTCGGCGGGGCTGGTCGTAGGGCAGCCACCAGCGGCCGAACAGGGCGGCGAAGGCGCAGCGCGGGTCCAGGGTCTCGATGAGCAGGTGGCCACCGGGGCGCAGCGCGTCGAGGGCCGCGTGGAGTTCCGCGCGGGGGTCGGTGGTGTGTTCCAGGTGGTGCAGCAGGCTGACGACGTCGTAGCGGCCGGCCAGCCGGGCCATGACCCGCGGGTCGGTCAGCGGCCCGATGTGGGCCTCCTCGACGCGGCCGAGGTCGCGGGCTCTCTCGACGCGCGCGGTGAGGTCGGTGCCGTCGAAGGCCGTGTACGGGAAGAACTCGCGCGCGGTCAGCGGGAAGCGGCCGAGTCCGGTGCCGACGTCCAGCCAGCTCTCCGGCTCGCCGAAGGGGAGCATCGCGCGGGCCGCGCCCCGGCGGCGGTGCCGGACGGTGTGCAGGGCGAGGACGCGTTCGGTGGCGGGGTCGCGGGGGGCGCCGCGCACGGCCCGCCGGTAGAAGGCGAGGCCCTCGGCGGTGAGGCGGGGGTTCTGGAAGGTGTGGCCGCAGTCCCGGCACTCGTCGACGGTGAACAGGCCCGGCCGGTGCCGGCGCAGATCGCCCGTTCTCAGCCGGTTGCGCAGCCGCGCGGAGCCGCACCAGGGGCAGTCCGCGCGGCGCGGCTCGTGCACCCGGGCGGAGCCGTGGGAGGCGGGGATCGCGCGGGCGGGGTCGGTTGCGGACATGGGCGGCTCCCGGCGTGAGGGCGTACGGCGCTCGGGTGGCGCGACGTACGGGACGGGTGGGACGGATGGACGGATGTCCGGCGATCCATGGCAAAACGTTACGGATGGGAGGGCGTCACGGGGTGGACCGGCGCCGGGGTGGCGTGGTGGGGGTGAGGTGCCGTACGCGAGGCCGACCGGTGCGCCGTCGTGTTCGATCGGGGCCGGTACTGTTCGGCGAATGAGCTCGCTTAATCTCGACGACTTCACCGATCTGATCGAGCGTCCGGACGGCGGGGTGCGCCGTGACGCGGAGGCGCGCCGGGAGCGCCAGATCGTGCCGCCCGGATCGCTGGGCCGCCTGGACGACCTGGGTGAGTGGCTGGCGGCGGCGCAGTCCGCGGTGCCGGTGCGGCCGATCGAACGGCCGCGGGTCGTACTGTTCGCCGGCGATCACGGGATCGCCGGGCTGGGTGTCTCCGGGCGGGAGGCGGGCAGCGCCGTGGAGCTGGTGCGGGACGTCCTGGAGGGCGGCCGTCCGGTGTCCGTGCTCGCCCGGCGGCAGGGGGTGCCGGTGCGGGTGGTCGACATGTCCCTGGACTGCGATCCGGAATCGCTGCCCGAGGACGTCGTACGGCACCGGGTGCGGCGGGGCAGCGGGCGCATCGACATCGAGGACGCGCTGACCCCTCAGGAGGCGGAGGCGGCGTTCCGCGCGGGCATGGCCGTGGCCGACGAGGAGGCCGACTCCGGTACGGATCTGGTGGTGCTCGGCGATGTGAGCGTGGGCGGGACCACGGCGGCGGGCGTGCTGGTGGCCGCGTTGTGCGGGACCGACGCGTCGGTGGTGACCGGGCGCGGAGGGCTGGCGATCGACGACCTGGCGTGGATGCGCAAGTGTGCGGCGATCCGGGACGCGTTGCGGCGGGCGCGGCCGGTGCTGGGTGATCAGCTGCGGTTGCTGGGGACGGTCGGCGGGGCGGATCTCACCGCGATGACGGGGTTCCTGCTGCAGGCGGCGGTGCGGAAGCTGCCGGTCGTGCTGGACGGGGTGGTGACGGCGGCGTGTGCGCTGGTGGCGCAGCGGGTGGCGTTCCGGGCACCGGACTGGTGGGTGGCGGCGCACGACAGCGGTGAGCCGGGGCAGGCGAAGGCGCTGGACCGGATGGCGCTGGATCCTGTGCTGTCGCACGGTGTCACGGTCGGGGAGGGCGCGGGCGGTCTGCTGGCGCTGCCCCTGGTCCAGGCGGCGGCGGCGCTGGCGGCGGAACTCCCGGAGACTCCGGCGAAGCCGACGGTTCCGGCGGAGCCGGAGTGACGGAGGCGGGCGCCTGTGGGTTTTCTCGTCCCCGCCGTCCCTCCGCGTCCCCAAGGGGCGCTGCCCCTTCGCTCCCGGACGTACGGGTGGTGGGTCGATTGCTCGCGCGGTTCCCCGCGTCCCTCCAGGGGTGCGGGGCTGTGCCGACACGCGGCTCCGCGGCATGGGTGCGAACGGGGTCTGGTACGCAGGTGGGCAAGGGTGAGCCGTGCCTGACGGAAACAGCTCGACTTGCGCCGACGCGTGCGGCGTTCACACCTTCGTGCGTGGACGAGCCGGGAGACGTGCTCGACCGGCTCATGAGGGACGTCGAGCGCGGCTCGACACGGGATCGAGCGAGGCTCCTCGAATGATGCGTGGTGCGTAGAGAACACCACCGCGACGGCCAGAAGCTCCGTCTTGTCACCCACCCCCGTTGACCTGCCGCTTCACTCTGCGGAGACAGGATGGAAACGGCTCGGTGTCCTGCGCCGGAGCCGTCTTGGCCCGCTCCGGCTTCTCCAGGAGTTCCGCCGTCGTCCGGGGCCGGGCTCTCAGCCCCGGACCCCGCACAGGTGCAGCAGCGAGGCGACCCCCCGGTAGGGGTCCGTGCGGCCGGCCCGGTCCTCGACCGCCAGCAGCGTGTCCAGGTCGGCCGGCAGACACGCGTCGTCCGCCACGGTCTCCGTGAAGACCCGCACCCCGTACCAGGTGTGCAACGGCGCCCCGATCCCCGCGAGCGTCGACGTCAGCCTCTTCAGCCCGTACGCCGTCGTGCAGAAGCCCGCCAGCGCCCCGGCCCAGTCACCGGACAGGCCGGACCGCATCGCCGGCGCGTCCCCGTTGCGCACCAGCAGGGACAGCAGGCCCTCGGGCGCGAGCATCCGTGCCACCCCCGCCAGCAGCGCGTCCGGATCCTCGACGTCCATGAGCACGCCATGACACAACACGACGTCGAAGCTGCCCGGCAGGAAATGCACACCGGTGTCCCCGGCGTGGCCCTCGACGATCCGCATCCGCTCCCGGATGCCCTCCGGCTCCCCGGCGAACGCCTCCCGCGCGGCGGCGATCATCGTCACGTCCTGCTCGACGCCGGTCACCTGATGGCCGGCCCGGGCCAGCCGCAGCGCCTGCGTCCCCCGGCCCATGCCCACGTCGAGCACCCGCAGCCGCCGCCCGACCGGGAAGCGCCCGACTATCTGCTCCTCCAGCTGGCGGGCCACCAGCTCCTCCCGGACGACATCGCGCAGACCGCCGGGCCCGCTCGACGGGCCCGGAGCGACACCGTCCGCGAACGGCGTGGCGCTCAGGGCCGCTCCCCGCGCTTGACCTGGGGCTTGGGCAGCCGCAGCCGGCGCATCTGGAGCGAACGCATCAGCGCGTAGGCCACCGCGCCGCGCCGGTTGTCGTCGGGGAAGCGCTCCGCCAGCCGCTTCTTCAGCCGGAACCCGGTCACGATCGAGTCGAGGACGATCATCACGATCACCACGAGCCACAGCAGCAGCGCGACGTTCTGCAGCTGCGGCACCTGGACCATGCTCAGCACCAGGATGATCACGGCCATCGGCAGGAAGTACTCCGCGATGTTGAACCGCGAGTCCACGAAGTCGCGCGCGAACCGGCGCACCGGCCCCTTGTCACGGGCGGGCAGATAGCGCTCGTCGCCGCTGGCCAGCGCCTGGCGCTGACGCTCCAGCGCGGCACGGCGCTCCTCACGCTGCCGCTTGGCGGCGTCCTTGCGCGTCATCGACGTATTGGCGACGCTGCGGCGCTGGCTCTGGGCCTGGCTGCGCTTGGGCGTGGGGCGGCCCTTCGGGGCCTCCGGGTGACGGGTCTGCTGGGAGTCGGTCATCGTCGCCTTGTCGGCGGCGGATGCCTTCTCTTCCTTGGCGCGGCTACGGAACACAAAACCCAAGGGTACGGGGTGCCCGGGGTTGGACCCCAGCCCCCTGGGGAACGATCCGGCAACACCGGACGTCTCCAAAAGGACAGAGGGGACGTTGTGCGGGTCTCCGGGTGGTCCGGCCGGCCGACCCCGGGGGCCACCTACTCCCTACGCCGGATCGGGAGGGTACTCAGTCGTCCTTGGGGATGAGCGCATCCGTCCCCGAACAGTGCGGTAATGGATGCAGGGCCCGTACTGTGGGTTCTGTCGCAGGTGCTGAAGCCGGAGTCCGTCAGAAGGGGGCGCGCGAAGCCCATGAGCGGTGTCATGAAGCGTATGGGGATGATCTTCCGCGCGAAGGCGAACAAGGCCCTGGACAGGGCCGAGGACCCGCGCGAGACCCTCGATTACTCGTACCAGAAGCAGCTGGAGCTGCTCCAGAAGGTCCGCCGCGGTGTCGCCGACGTGGCCACCTCGCGCAAGCGGCTGGAGCTCCAGCTCAATCAGCTCCAGTCCCAGTCGGGCAAGCTGGAGGACCAGGGCCGCAAGGCGCTCGCGCTCGGCCGCGAGGACCTGGCCCGTGAGGCGCTCTCCCGCCGCGCCGCGCTCCAGCAGCAGGTGACGGACCTGGAGACACAGCACGCCACGCTGCAGGGCGAGGAGGAGAAGCTCACCCTCGCGGCCCAGCGCCTCCAGGCCAAGGTGGACGCCTTCCGCACCAAGAAGGAGACCATCAAGGCCACGTACACCGCCGCCCAGGCGCAGACCCGGATCGGCGAGGCCTTCTCCGGCATCTCCGAGGAGATGGGCGACGTCGGGATGGCGATCCAGCGGGCCGAGGACAAGACCGCCCAGCTCCAGGCGCGGGCCGGCGCGATCGACGAACTGCTCGCCTCCGGCGCCCTCGACGACCAGTCCGGTATGCACAAGGACGACATCCAGGCCGAGCTGGACCGGCTCTCCGGTGGTACGGATGTAGAGCTGGAGCTGCAGCGCATGAAGGCCGAGCTGGCCGGAGGTCCGTCCGCCGGACAGCAGGCCATCGAGGGCGGCGACGGTCAGCAGCAGGACCGGCAGCAGTCCCAGCCGCAGGACACCCCGCGCTTCGACAAGCAGTAGCCCACGCCGAGGAGGGCGACATGATCGTACGGATCATGGGGGAGGGGCAGGTGACGCTGGCCGAGAGCCGGCTCGCCGAGCTGGACAAGCTGGACGAGGAACTGCTCGCGGAGATGGAGAGCGGCGACGGGCCGGGCTTCCGCGCCACCCTGAAGGCGCTGCTGGCCAAGGTACGCGAACTCGGCGAGCCCCTGCCGGACGACTCCCTGGAGCCCTCCGACCTGATCCTCCCGTCCCCCGACGCGACGCTCGAGGAGGTCCAGGACCTCCTGAGCGACGACGGGCTGATCCCGGGTACGTGAGTCAGCCCGTGCGGGAGTACCCCCTCCGGGGGAGTCCGAGGACGAGGCCCGTTCGGAGCCGAAGGGGGTCCGGGGCACACGCCGGAAGACGAACCCCGGTTACCGTAAACACCCGTGAGCACCCTGACCCGCGCCCGGTGCCGGGCACAGGCACACCCCTTCGCGCTGGACGCGGCCCTGGCGGCAGGCGTCCTCGCGTGCATGGTGGCGGGCTCCTTCGTCGAGCCGCACGGCCCCGAGGGCGTCACCTGGGGACTGCGCACACCCGACCCGCTCAGCCTGGTCCTCATGGCCCTCGGCGCCGTCGCGCTGGCCTTCCGCCGTCGCGCACCCCGTACGGTGCTCGCCCTCGCCGGCGGCCTCTCCGTCGTGGAGTCCGTCACCGGTGACCCCCGCGCCCCCGTCGCCATGTGTGCCGTGATCGCGCTCTACACCGTCGCCTCCACCACCGACCGTCCCACCACCTGGCGCATCGGCCTGCTCACCATGACCGTCCTCACCGGCGCCGCGACGGTGGCCGGCCCCCTGCCCTGGTACGCCCAGGAGAACCTGGCGATCTTCGCCTGGACCGGCATCGGCGCCACCGCCGGGGACGCCGTCCGCAGCCGCCGCGCCTTCGTCCAGGCCATCCGGGAGCGCGCCGAACGGGCCGAGCGCACCCGCGAGGAGGAGGCCCGCCGCCGTGTCGCCGAGGAACGCCTGCGCATCGCCCGCGACCTGCACGACGTGGTCGCCCATCACATCGCCCTGGTCAACGTCCAGGCCGGGGTCGCCGCCCACGTCATGGACAAGCGGCCCGACCAGGCCAAGGAGGCCCTCGCCCATGTCCGCGAGGCCAGCCGCTCCGCGCTCGGCGAGCTGCGGGCCACCGTCGGTCTGCTGCGCCAGTCCGGCGACCCGGAGGCCCCCACCGAACCCGCGCCCGGCCTCGACCGCCTCGACGAACTCACCGGCACCTTCCGCAGCGCCGGACTGCGCGTCGAGGTCGCCCGCGGCGACGAGGGCGCCGACCTCCCCGCCGCCGTCGACCTGGCCGCGTACCGGATCATCCAGGAGGCCCTGACCAACGTGCAGAAGCACGCCGGCACCGACGCGCGGGCCGAGGTCAGCGTCGTACGCGTCGGACCCCACATCGAGATCACCGTCCTCGACGACGGCACCGGCGAGGACCGGGACCACACCCCCGGCGGCGGGCACGGACTGCTCGGCATGCGCGAACGTGTCACCGCGCTGCGCGGCACCCTCACCACCGGCCCCCGCTACGGCGGCGGGTTCCGCGTCCATGCGATCCTGCCCGTCGAGACCCGCACGACCGCCGCTCAGGACAGCAGCCCGTGACCACCGTCCCGCTGGAGCCCGTATGACGATCCGTGTCCTGCTCGCCGACGACCAGGCACTGCTGCGCAGCGCCTTCCGGGTGCTCGTCGACTCCGAGCCGGACATGGAGGTGGTGGGCGAGGCGTCCGACGGCGCGGAGGCGGTCCGGCTGGCCCGGGAGCAGCGCGCCGACGTCGTCCTCATGGACATCCGGATGCCCGGCACCGACGGACTCGCCGCCACCCGCATGATCAGCGCGGACCCGGAGCTCGCGGGGGTCCGGGTGGTGATCCTGACGACCTTCGAGGTCGACGACTACGTGGTGCAGTCGCTGCGGGCCGGCGCCTCCGGCTTCCTCGGCAAGGGCTCCGAGCCCGACGAGATGCTGAACGCCATCCGGATCGCCGCCGGGGGAGAGGCCCTGCTGTCCCCGGTGGCCACCAAGGGCCTGATCGCCCGCTTCCTCGCCCAGGAGGGCCCGTCCGGGGCCGACCACGACCCGGCCCGCGCCGAGCGGCTGGAGACGCTCACCGTGCGCGAGCGCGAGGTGCTGGTCCAGGTCGCCGGCGGCCACTCCAACGACGAGATCGCCGAACGCCTGGAGGTCAGCCCCCTCACGGTGAAGACCCATGTCAACCGGGCCATGGCCAAGCTGGGCGCCCGCGACCGGGCCCAGCTGGTGGTCACCGCCTACGAGTCGGGGCTGGTCCGTCCGAGGGTGGAGTGAACCCCGCGAGGCGTACTGCGGCGGGAGTATGCGCCGGATAAGGATATTGGACCTCGGGGCTACGGATCGGCCCCTGTGGATGCCCCAGGGTGTAGAGCGGGTGCTCACTTGCGCGCGCGCCCGCTCTTCGGACTTCTGCCGCTCCACGGAAAAGAGACCCTGACCATGTCCTGGCTGTCCAGATTCAGCCTCGCGCAACGGGCGCTGATCGGACTGATGTCGATCATCGCGCTCGTCTTCGGGGCGATCGCGATACCCCAGCTCAAGCAGCAGTTGCTGCCGACCATCGAACTGCCCATGGTGTCCGTGATCGCGTCGTACCAGGGCGCGTCCCCGGACGTGGTGGAGAAGCAGGTCGTCGAACCCATCGAGGACAGCCTGGAGGCCGTCGACGCCATCTCCGGCGTCACCTCGACGGCGAGCGAGGGCAACGCCGTGATCATGGCGTCCTTCGACTACGGCAACGACACCCAGCAGCTCGTCGCCGACGTCCAGCAGGCCGTCAACCGGGCCGGCGCCTTCCTCCCGGACGACGTCGACCCGCAGGTCGTCGCCGGCTCCACGGACGACATCCCGACCGTGGTGCTCGCCGTCACCTCCGGCAAGGACCAGCAGGCGCTCGCCGACCAGCTCGACCGGACCGTGGTGCCCGCGCTGGAGGACATCGACGGCGTCGGCCAGGTCACCGTGGACGGCGTACGCGACGTCCAGGTCACCGTCACCCCCGACACCGCGAAGCTGGCGAAGGCCGGCCTCACCGCCCAGTCGCTGTCGGCGGCCCTCCAGGCCGGCGGGGCGACCGTCCCGGCCGGCTCCTTCGACGAGGACGGCGCCAACCGCACCGTCCAGGTCGGCGGCGGCTTCACCTCACTGCGGCAGATCGAGGACCTGAAGGTCACCGGCGAGCCCGGCAAGGGGAAGCCGGTCCGCCTCGGTGACGTCGCCACGGTGAAGGAGGAGGAGGCCAGGGCCGACTCCCTCACCCGGACCAACGGCAGGCCGAGCCTCGCCGTGATGGCGACCATGGACCACGACGGCAGCGCGGTCGCCATCTCGGAGGCCGTCGAGGAGAAGCTCCCGGACCTGCGCCAGGACCTCGGCGACGGGGCCGCTCTCACCGTCGTCAGCGACCAGGGCCCCGCGGTCTCCAAGGCCATCGACGGCCTGACCACCGAGGGCGCGCTCGGTCTGCTCTTCGCCGTCCTGGTGATCCTGGTCTTCCTGGCGTCGGTCCGCTCGACCCTCGTCACGGCGGTCTCCATCCCGCTGTCCGTGGTCCTCGCCCTGATCGTGCTGTGGACCCGCGACCTGTCGCTGAACATGCTGACGCTGGGCGCGCTGACCATCGCCATCGGCCGGGTCGTGGACGACTCGATCGTGGTCCTGGAGAACATCAAGCGGCACCTCGGCTACGGCGAGGAGCGCCAGTCGGCGATCATGAACGCGGTGCGTGAGGTGGCGGGCGCGGTGACGTCCTCGACGCTCACCACGGTCGCCGTGTTCCTGCCGATCGGGCTGGTCGGCGGCATGGTGGGCGAGCTGTTCGGCTCCTTCAGCCTCACCGTCACGGCGGCGCTGCTGGCGTCCCTGCTGGTGTCGCTGACGGTCGTGCCCGTCCTGTCGTACTGGTTCCTGCGGCCCCCGAAGGGCACCCCCGAGGACGCCGAGGAGGCGCGCCGGATCGCGGAGGAGAAGGAGGCGAGGAGCCGCCTCCAGCGCCTCTACGTCCCCGTGCTGCGCTTCGCCACCCGGCGCAGGCTCACCAGCGTGGCGATCGCGGTCGTCGTGCTGATCGCCACCTTCGCCATGGCGCCGCTGCTGAAGACGAACTTCTTCGACGCGGGCGAGCAGCAGGTTCTCACCGTCCGGCAGGAGCTGGAGCCCGGCACCAGCCTGGCCGCCACCGACGACCGGACCAAGAAGGTCGAGAAGCTGCTCGGTGACACCGAGGGCGTCAAGGACTACCAGGTCACGGTCGGCTCGTCCGGCTTCATGGCGGCCTTCGGCGGCGGTACGGACACCAACCAGGCGACGTACCAGGTGATGCTGGAGGACGACGCGTCCTCCGAGGACGTGCAGGACAGCGTCGAGAAGGGCCTGGCGAAGCTCGACGGCATCGGCACCACCACCATCGCGGCCGGTGACGGTTTCGGCAGCCAGGACCTGAGCGTCGTCGTCAAGGCGGCCGACGCGCAGGCGCTGCGCAAGGCGGCGGACCAGGTCCGGGACGCGGTGGCCTCCCTGGACGACGTCACGGACGTCACCAGCGACCTCGCGCAGAGCGTGCCCCGCGTCTCGGTGAAGGCCAACGACAAGGCCGCCGGGGCGGGCTTCGACGACCGGACCCTCGGTGCGGCCGTCTCCCTGGCGGTGAAGGGCACCCCGGCCGCCAAGGCGGTCCTCGACGACACCGAGCGTGACGTCGTCATCCGTGCGGCGAAGCCGGCCACCACCGTGGCCGAGCTGAAGAACCTGCGCCTGGGTGCGGTGAAGCTGAGCGACGTCGCCACCGTGGAGGTGGTGGACGGTCCCGTCTCCATGACCCGGATCGACGGTCAGCGCGCGGCGACCATCACCGCGAAGCCGACCGGTGACAACACCGGCGCCGTGGGCACGGACCTCCAGCAGAAGATCGACGCACTGACGCTGCCCGCGGGCACGACGGCGGAGATCGGCGGTGTGACCGAGGACCAGGACGAGGCGTTCGTCAACCTGGCCCTGGCGATGCTGGCCGCGATCGCGATCGTCTTCATGCTGCTGGTCGGCACCTTCCGGTCGCTCGCCCAGCCGCTGATCCTGCTGGTGTCCGTCCCGTTCGCGGCGACCGGCGCCATCGGCCTGCTGCTGGTCACGGGCACCCCGATGGGCGTCCCGGCGATGATCGGCATGCTGATGCTGATCGGCATCGTGGTCACCAACGCGATCGTGCTGATCGACCTGATCAACCAGTACCGCAAGCAGGGGTACGGCGTCGTCGAGGCCGTGCTGGAGGGCGGCCGCCACCGTCTGCGGCCGATCCTGATGACGGCCCTGGCGACCATCTTCGCCCTGCTCCCGATGGCCCTGGGCGTCACCGGCGAGGGCGGCTTCATCGCCCAGCCGCTGGCCGTGGTGGTGATCGGCGGCCTGATCACGTCGACCCTGCTCACCCTGCTCCTCGTCCCGACGCTCTACGCGATGCTGGAGCTCCGCAAGGAGCGGCGCGCGAAGAAGAAGGCGCTGAAGAAGGGGGAGGTCTCCTCCCGGGCGGCTTCCGACGAACCGGAGACCGCGACGGTCTGAGAACCCGGAAACGGATCAGGCCCCGCCCGACACCGAAGGTGGCCGGGCGGGGCCTGATCCGTGCGAGGTCCCGCACGGGCGGCTACGGCAGCGCCAGCATCCGCTCCAGCGCCAGCTTCGCGAACGACTCCGTCTCCTTGTCCACCTCGATGCGGTTGACCAGGTTGCCCTCGGCGAGCGACTCGAGCGTCCACACCAGGTGCGGGAGGTCGATGCGGTTCATCGTGGAGCAGAAGCAGACCGTCTTGTCGAGGAACACGACCTGCTTGCCCTCGGGGGCGAATCGGTTCGCCAGGCGGCGGACCAGGTTCAGCTCGGTCCCGATGGCCCACTTGGAGCCGGCCGGGGCCGCCTCCAGCGTCTTGATGATGTACTCGGTCGACCCGACGTGGTCCGCGGCGGCCACGACCTCGTGCGTGCACTCGGGGTGCACCAGGACGTTCACGCCCGGGATGCGCTCGCGCACGTCGTTCACCGAGTCCAGGCTGAAGCGGCCGTGCACCGAGCAGTGGCCGCGCCACAGGATCATCTTCGCGGCGCGCAGCTGCTCCGCCGTCAGCCCGCCGTTCGGCTTGTGCGGGTTGTAGACGACGCAGTCCTCCAGGGACATCCCCATGTCCCGCACCGCCGTGTTGCGGCCCAGGTGCTGGTCGGGCAGGAACAGCACCTTCTCGCCCTGCTCGAAGGCCCAGTCCAGGGCCCGCCTGGCGTTGGAGGAGGTGCAGATCGTGCCGCCGTGCTTGCCGGTGAAGGCCTTGATGTCGGCGGAGGAGTTCATGTACGAGACGGGCACGACCTGCTCGGCTATGCCGGCCTCCGTCAGCACGTCCCAGCACTCGGCGACCTGCTCGGCGGTGGCCATGTCGGCCATGGAGCAGCCGGCCGCGAGGTCGGGCAGGACCACCTTCTGGTCGTCGCCGGTGAGGATGTCCGCGGACTCGGCCATGAAGTGCACACCGCAGAACACGATGTACTCGGCCTGCGGGCGCGCGGCGGCGTCGCGGGCCAGCTTGAAGGAGTCGCCCGTGACGTCGGCGAACTGGATGACCTCGTCGCGCTGGTAGTGGTGGCCGAGCACGAAGACCTTGTCCCCGAGCTTCTCCTTGGCCGCGCGGGCGCGCTCCACCAGATCCGGGTCGGACGGGGAGGGGAGGTCTCCGGGACACTCCACGCCGCGCTCGCTCCTCGGGTCGGCCTCACGGCCGAGGAGCAGCAGGGCGAGGGGCGTCGGCTGTACGTCGAGCTCCTGGGTCTGGGCGGTGGTCACGACACGCACCCTTTCTGTTCTGGCGACTTCTCGTCGAAATGACGCTATCTATCATATCCGGTTCACGTCACTTTGACGATGGGTCATAGCGTCCGTGTGACGTGAATCCCTGAGGGCGCCGATTCATTCCCGGAAGGTCCCACAAGGGCCGGTTTCCGCTCCGCACGGCGTGTGCGAGCATGAGGAGGGAGGCGAGGAACAGACGCGCCCGGCCCGGAATGAATCCGCGGCCCGGCCGGTTGCAACCGTCGGCAAGCAGTCTCCGTACAACCCGGGAGAGATGTAGATGTCCGTATCGGACGAGACCACCACCGTCACCGACGGCATCGTCCTGACCGACGCCGCCGCGTCCAAGGTCAAGGCCCTGCTCGACCAGGAAGGCCGTGACGACCTCGCCCTGCGCGTCGCCGTCCAGCCCGGCGGCTGCTCCGGCCTGCGCTACCAGCTCTTCTTCGACGAGCGTTCGCTCGACGGCGACGTGCTGAAGGACTTCGACGGTGTGAAGGTCGTCACCGACCGCATGAGCGCTCCGTACCTGGGCGGCGCCACCATCGACTTCGTCGACACCATCGAGAAGCAGGGCTTCACGATCGACAACCCCAACGCCACGGGCTCCTGCGCCTGCGGCGACTCCTTCAGCTGAGCCGGGGTTCCCTCCCCAGGCAGCACACGACGAAGGCGGCGGCCCCCTCCGACAGGGCCGCCGCCTTCGGGCTGTTCCCGTCCGCCGCTACCGGGTCGGAGGCGCCGGCAGCCGGGCACCGTCCTTGTGCAGCGGGACCGGCTCGCCGTCCGTGCCCACGACCTCGCGGTCGCCGAGCGGCGCGTCCAGCCGCACCGTCTGCTGGTACTGCTTGGCGATCAGGATGCACACCTTGCCCGGCCAGGGCGTCTCGGTCACCCGCACCGTCACCCGGCCGCCGTTCTCGCTCGCCGTCGCCTCGTAGTCGGCGCACACGCCGCCGGTGAAGGTCACGGTCAGCTCGTCGCCCTCGGCGGTGTAGCCCTCGACGTCGACATCGCGGGCGGACGGTGCCGCGGTCGGCTCGTCACCGGGCTTCGTGGGCCGCGGGCTCGCCTCCCCGGACCCCGTCCGCGGAGCGAGGAACTCCGGGTCGACCGCCGGATACGTCACCGTGAAGGTGTCCTTCGCGCCCTGGGGCCGTACCTCGAACAGCCAGGACGGTACGAGCGCCGGCCGCCCGTCCACGGAGTGCGAGGCCAGCCCGAACACCGCGTCGCCGACCGTGACGGTCCCGCCGGCCGGCTTCGTCTCCGGAGCGCACGGCTCCTGCTGCCCGTCCTCCAGCGGTACGGGACCGGCGCAGCCGCCGATCTCCGCACGCTGCCCGGAGCCCGGCGCCGCGTTCATCAGCTTCAGCGCGTCGTCGGCGCCCACCACGGGGTAGGTGTCCCCCTTCACGGGCTCCGTCAGCCGGCCGTTGCCGCCGACCACCTCGCCCTTGGCGCCGACGGTCACCGCGGTCGTCCAGCCGTGGGTCGGCAGCCCGCCGACCTCGGGGTCGGCGTTCACCATCCGGTAGATGCCGACGGACTGGCTCGCGTCGTACTTGGCGTCGTCCTGGCCCAGCGCCTTGAAAACGGGCGCGGCGGCCTTCTTCGCGGCGTCCTCGCTCACCGGAGGGACATTGGCGGGGGGCACCCTGCACACGTTCCCCTTGCAGTTGTCGGTGCCCCCGGCGTACCGGCTGAACGTCCAGGCACCCGGCGCATCCCGGTCCACCCGCAGCGTGGGACCGGAACCGTCCTTGCCGCCGATCCGCCAGGACCCGCCCTCCGCGACCGGCTCGCCCTCCAGCCCCAGGGCCTTCGCCAGCGTGACCACCCGGTCCTCGGTGACCTGCCCCCGGACGCGGTACACCGGCGCCGAACCGGGACCGTCCGGGAGCGCGCCGTCGGCGCGGTAGACGGCGCCGTAGGGGTTGGGCTCGCCGGGCGCGATCCCGTTCGTGGCGCCCTCGGAGTGACCGTCCAGGGCGAGCGGCGGGGGAGAGGCGTCACCGTTCGTCCCCGGAGTCGTACCGCCCCCGGAACCACCGGAGGCACTGGCGGCGAGATAGGCCCCGCCGCCCCCGACCAGCAGCACGGCGGCGGCGACGGAGGCGATCAGCACGGGTGGACGCCGCCGCCCCGCCGCCGGCCCGTCGGCGTGTCCCTCCCGGGAGGGGGGCGGGCCGGCGGCACGGTGCTCCCCGACGACGGTCTCGCCCGCGCCGGACCCCGGCTCCTCCTCCGGGGCCTCCCCGGCCTCGTGGCCGGTCCCGGTCTCCCCGGCACGGGGACCGGCGGGAGCGGCGTCCGCCTTCCCGGCGTCCGCCCCGGGCTTCGAGGCCCCGGTTCCGGAGGTGCCGGCGACGGCCTTCCCCGGACCGGCACCGGGTGCGCCGGCGACCGGCCGTGCCGTACCCGGCTCGGGGGCGGCGGGCTCCCGCTGCTCCGGGGCGCCCGTCTCCCCGTCGTGGCCCGAAGCGCCCTCGGTCTCCCGCGTGCCGCCGGAGGCAGGGCGCGCCTCGGCGTCGTCGTTGTCGGGTCGCTCGGTGTTCACCGCATCGCTCCTTCGGCTGCACGACTGTCCCGGGAAGACCCTTCCCGGTGGCACCGGGACCGCTCGTGGGTCGTATCCCGCATCCCCTTTACGGGGGACGGCGATGGGACGCAGCGGGGGAGCGCGCGGTTCCCCGGGAGCGCCGGACCGGCCGGCGCCGGCTCAGTCGCCGTACTCCGACATCGCGTCCAGCAGCCGAGCCGACCCGGGCGGCACGGTCACGCCGTGGATCGAGGACGGGAGGACCGGCCGGACGGCCACCCGGTCGGGGACCGCCCAGTGGGGGGCCATCCGGGCGCAGTCACCGCGCAGCGACGCCAGGCCGCCTTCGAGGTCTGCCGGGGCGGGAGCGTGGACCCTGAGGTTCGTCATGTCGGCACCGTACGCACGTCAAAGGTCACGAAGAAAGATCTACTATCGGGTAGTTTTGCCTGCTTCTGCGGGTCCTTCCCGACCGGTAGCGTGAAGTGTCAACCCGCCTCCCTCAGGAGAGTCCACGCCGTGCGCATCGCAGTCACCGGTTCCATCGCCACCGACCACCTCATGACCTTCCCCGGGCGCTTCGCCGACCAGTTCGTCGCGGACCAGCTGCACACGGTCTCGCTGTCCTTCCTGGTCGACAACCTCGACGTGCGCAGGGGCGGCGTGGGCGCGAACATCGCCTTCGGGATGGGTCAGCTCGGCACCCGCCCGATCCTCGTCGGAGCCGCCGGCTTCGACTTCGACGAGTACCGGGCCTGGCTGGACCGGCACGGCGTCGACACCGAGTCCGTCCGCATCTCCGACACCCTGCACACCGCCCGCTTCGTGTGCACCACGGACGCCGACCACAACCAGATCGGCTCCTTCTACACGGGCGCGATGAGCGAGGCCCGCCTCATCGAGCTGAAGACCGTCGCCGACCGGGTGGGCGGCCTCGACCTGGTCTCCATCGGCGCCGACGACCCGGAGGGCATGCTCCGGCACACCGAGGAGTGCCGCTCCCGGGGCATCCCGTTCGCCGCCGACTTCTCCCAGCAGATCGCCCGGATGAACGGCGAGGAGATCCGGATACTGCTGGACGGGGCGACCTACCTCTTCTCCAACGAGTACGAGAAGGGGCTCATCGAGACGAAGACCGGCTGGAGCGACGCGGAGATCCTCGGCCGGGTCGGCCACCGTGTCACCACCCTCGGCGCGCGCGGTGTCCGCATCGAGCGGGCCGGCGGGGAGACGATCGAGGTCGGGTGCCCCGACGAGGAGCGCAAGGCCGATCCGACGGGCGTCGGCGACGCCTTCCGCGCGGGGTTCCTGTCGGGGCTGGCGTGGGGGGTTCCGCTGGAGCGGGCGGCGCAGGTGGGCTGCATGCTGGCGACGCTGGTCATCGAGACCGTGGGCACGCAGGAGTACCAGCTGCGCCGGGGGCACTTCATGGAACGCTTCACCAAGGCGTACGGGGACGAGGCCGCGGAGGAGGTCCGGGCGCACCTGAGCTGAGGCCGCCGGGTCCGGGTGGGCGGGACCGGTCGCGCCCACCCGGCGGAGCCGCGCATGCCACGGCCCCGCGCCCCCCGGGGGCGGGTCAGCCGACCCGGCGGACCACGTAGGCCGAACCTCGTTCCGCCGGCTCCTCGCCCACGTACTCCTGGCCGCGCATCTCGCACCACGCCGGGATGTCCAGGCGGGCCGCCTCGTCGTCGGCCAGGACGCGGACCGTGCCGCCCAGGGGGACGTCCCCGATGACCCTGGCCAGTTCGATGACCGGGATCGGGCACCGCCGGCCCAGGGCGTCCACCACCAGGGCCTCGTCCCTCTCCTCCGTGGGGACGGGGCCGGCGGACACCGGCGCGCCGAGCTTCTCCCGCACCCCCGCCACCACCTCCGGCAGGACGGACAGGAAGCGCTCGACGTCCTCCTCCCGCGTCCCCGGCGGCAGCGAGAGGCGGATGTTGCCCTCGCTGAGCACGCCCATCGCCCGCAGTACATGGCTCGGCGTCAGCGTGCTGCTCGTGCAGGACGACCCGGACGAGACGGAGAAGCCGGCCCGGTCCAGCTCGTGCAGCAGTGTCTCCCCGTCGACATAGAGACAGGAGAAGGTGACGATCCCGGGCAGCCGCCGCTCCGGGTCCCCGACCACCTCCACGTCCGGCACCAGCCGCGGCACCCGCGCCCGGATCCGCTCCGTCAGTTCCCGCAGCCGTACCGCCTCCTCGGCCGCCTCCGCCCGCACCGCCCGCAGCGAAGCCGCCGCCGCCACGATCGCCGGCAGGTTCTCGAACCCGGCCGCCCGCCCCGACTCCCGTTCGTCCCGCGGCCCCTGGGACGCGAACCGCACCCCCTTCCGTACGACGAGCAGCCCGGCCCCCGGCGGACCGCCCCACTTGTGGGCGCTCGCGGCGAGCAGCGACCAGTCGCCCTCCACCGGCCCCCACCCCAGCGACTGGGCCGCGTCCACCAGCAGCGGCACCCCCGCCGCCCGGCACACCTCGGCGACCTCGGCCACCGGCTGCACGGTCCCCACCTCGTGGTTGGCCGACTGCAGACACGCCAGCGCGGTGTCCGGCCGCAGGGCGTCCGCGTACGCCCGCACGCCCACCGCACCCGCGCGGTCCACCGCGACCTCGGTGACCGACCCTCCGCCGGTCCGGTGAACTTCCGCCGCATGGAGCACGGAAGAGTGCTCGACCGCTGACACGATCAGGTGACGTCCGACGCGCCGCCGCCCGGCCAGCGCCCCCGCGATCCCGGAGTGCACCGCCCGGGTACCCGACGAGGTGAACACCAGCTCGTCCGCCCGGCACCCCACCGCCTCCGCGGCCGCCTCCCGCGCCGCGTCCAGCAACAACCGGGCGCGCCTTCCCTCCCGGTACAACCGCGCCGGATCCGCCCACCCCTCGTCGAGGGAGGCCATCAGGGCCTGCCGGGCCACGGGATGAAGGGGAGCGCCGGAAGCGGCATCGAAGTAGGACACACCCCCACGCTAAGCGCCCTGACGGGGTGCGGGGAACGGCGCGGCCGACCCCGGCGGGCGGCGGCCGCGAGGCGACCCGTACCCCTGCCGATGAGGCGCTCGGTGTAACCCGCGGCGCGTACGGCACCCCTCCCCGCGACCCCCCGGAGGGCGTCGGCTAGGGTTTGGTCCGCATAAACATCCAAACCCCTGCCCGACGCAGGGCGGCGACCGACCAGCGAGAAGGCAGGCCGCAGCCAATCCGCGCGGGCGAGACTCTCGGGAAGGCGCTACGTGAGTCCCAACGGCTCCGACCGCTCGCCGCGGCGCCCGATGCGGCGGAAGCTGCTGCAGGCAATGACCGCGGGCCTGGTCCTGGCGACCGCCACCGGTTGCACATGGGAGGACTTCCCCCGCCTTGGTATGCCCACCCCCACCACGGAAGAGGCTCCGCGGATCCTCTCCCTGTGGCAGGGATCCTGGGCCGCCGCGCTCGTCGTCGGCGTGCTGGTGTGGGGCCTGATCCTGTGGAGTGCTTTCTTCCACCGGCGCAGCCGCACCAAGGTGGAGGTTCCTCCGCAGACCCGGTACAACATGCCCATCGAGGCGCTGTACACGGTGGTTCCGCTCATCATCGTCTCGGTGTTCTTCTATTTCACCGCGCGTGACGAATCCGAGCTGATGAGGCTCGAGAAGAGTCCCGACGTCACGGTCAACGTGGTCGGCTTCCAGTGGAGCTGGTGCTTCAACTACGTCGAGAACGTCGACGGTTCCACGGGCGACGCCAAGAAGTCCAAGGAACTCGAGGCGATCCCGGACCGCTACAAGGACGCCTTCCCGGCCGACGCCGGCGGTGTCTACGACTGCGGTACCCCCGGTACCCGGAACCCGCAGACCAACAACCCGGGCCCCACCCTGTGGCTGCCCGAGGGCAAGCGGGTCCGCTTCGTGCTGACCTCGCGTGATGTCATCCACTCCTTCTGGGTGGTGCCGTTCCTGATGAAGCAGGACGTCATCCCGGGCCACACCAACGCCTTCGAGGTGACCCCCAACCGTGAGGGCACCTTCCTCGGCAAGTGCGCCGAGCTCTGCGGCGTCGACCACTCCCGGATGCTGTTCAACGTGAAGGTCGTCTCCCCCGAGCGCTACGAGCAGCACCTGAAGGACCTCGCGAAGAAGGGGCAGACCGGTTACGTTCCCGCCGGCATCGCGCAGACGAGCCACGAGAAGAACCGGGAGACGAACAACCTGTGAGCATCCTCAACGAACCCCAGGGTGCCGCGGCAGCTGAGGCCTCGTACGAGAACGAGCTGCCGGTACGGCGCAAGAGTCCCGGCAATGTCGTGGTGAAGTGGCTGACGACCACGGACCACAAGACGATCGGCACGCTGTATCTGGTGACGTCGTTCGTGTTCTTCGTCATCGGTGGCGTGATGGCCCTGGTGATGCGCGCCGAGCTGGCCCGGCCGGGCCTGCAGATCGTGTCGAACGAACAGTTCAACCAGGCGTTCACGATGCACGGCACGATCATGCTGCTGATGTTCGCGACGCCGCTGTTCGCCGGTTTCGCCAACTGGATCATGCCGCTGCAGATCGGCGCGCCCGACGTCGCCTTCCCGCGGCTGAACATGTTCGCCTACTGGCTGTACCTGTTCGGCTCGCTGATCGCGGTCGCCGGCTTCCTCACCCCGGACGGCGCGGCCGACTTCGGCTGGTTCGCCTACTCCCCGCTGTCGGACGCGGTCCGCTCGCCGGGCATCGGCGCCGACATGTGGATCATGGGTCTGGCCTTCTCCGGCTTCGGCACCATCCTCGGCTCGGTCAACTTCATCACCACGATCATCTGCATGCGCGCGCCCGGCATGACGATGTTCCGCATGCCGATCTTCACCTGGAACGTGCTGCTGACCGGTGTGCTGGTCCTGCTCGCCTTCCCCGTCCTCGCGGCGGCGCTGTTCGCCCTGGAGGCGGACCGCAAGTTCGGCAGTCACATCTTCGACTCGGCCAACGGCGGGGCGCTGCTGTGGCAGCACCTGTTCTGGTTCTTCGGCCATCCCGAGGTGTACATCATCGCGCTGCCGTTCTTCGGCATCGTCTCCGAGGTCATCCCGGTCTTCTCCCGCAAGCCGATGTTCGGCTACATGGGCCTGATCGGCGCGACCATCGCGATCGCGGGTCTGTCGGTGACGGTGTGGGCGCACCACATGTACGTCACGGGCGGTGTGCTGCTGCCGTTCTTCTCGTTCATGACGTTCCTGATCGCGGTCCCGACCGGGGTGAAGTTCTTCAACTGGATCGGCACCATGTGGAAGGGGTCGTTGAGTTTCGAGACCCCGATGCTGTGGACGCTGGGCTTTTTGATCACCTTCACCTTCGGTGGTCTGACCGGCGTCATCCTGGCCTCGCCGCCGCTGGACTTCCACGTCTCCGACAGCTACTTCGTGGTGGCGCACTTCCACTACGTGGTCTTCGGCACCGTGGTGTTCGCGATGTTCGCCGGCTTCCACTTCTGGTGGCCGAAGTTCACCGGCAAGATGCTCGACGAGCGGCTCGGCAAGATCACCTTCTGGACGCTGTTCATCGGCTTCCACGGCACCTTCCTGGTCCAGCACTGGCTGGGTGTCGAGGGCATGCCGCGCCGGTACGCGGACTACCTGGCGGCCGACGGCTTCACCGCGCTGAACACGGTCTCGACGATCGCCTCGTTCCTGCTCGGCATGTCGATGCTGCCGTTCTTCTACAACGTCTGGAAGACGGCCAAGTACGGCAAGCCGGTCGAGGTCGACGACCCGTGGGGCTACGGCCGCTCCCTGGAGTGGGCGACCTCCTGCCCGCCCCCGCGGCACAACTTCACCACCCTGCCGAAGATCCGCAGCGAATCGCCCGCGTTCGACCTTCACCACCCGGAGATCGCCGCACTCGACGAGCTCGAGAACGCCGGTCACGGTGAGAAGGCCCTCTCCGGCAGCAAGGAGGCCGGCAAGTGAAGATCCAGGGCAAGATGTTCATCTGGCTGAGCCTCTTCTTCCTCGTCATGGCCGCGGTCTACGGCGTGTGGTCGAAGGAGCCGGTCGGCACCACCGCCCTCTTCCTGGCCTTCGGCCTGAGCATCATGATCGGCTTCTACCTGGGCTTCACGGCCCGGCGGGTCGACGTGGGCGCGCAGGACGACAAGGAGGCGGACGTCGCCGACGACGCCGGCGAGGTCGGGTTCTTCAGCCCGCACAGCTGGCAGCCGCTCTCCCTCGCCATCGGCGGCGCGCTGGCCTTCACGAGCGTCGCGATCGGCTGGTGGCTGATGTACTTCTCGGCTCCGCTGCTCCTGATCGGCCTCTGGGGCTGGGTCTTCGAGTACTACCGCGGTGAGAACCGCACCCAGTGACCACGGCGTCGAGGGGCCCGGACACTCCATCAGGAGGGTCCGGGCCCCTCGGCGTTGTCTCACCCGTTCGGGCCGTCCAGTGAGCCGAGGGCGGTGAGGGTTCCTAGCGTGAGGCCATGAGACGCACAGAGTCCCCTCGTGGCGCGGGCGCCGGGCGGAGCCGCGTCGCAGGCTGCACGCTGCTGGTGACCGCCCTCGTCGCGGGCTGCTCCTCCGACGGCGACCCGCTGTCCGCCGAGCCCTACGACGCGGCGGACCGGATCTCCTTCAGCGGATCCGTGGAGGCGGGCGGGAAGGCCGATCCGGACAAGCCCCTGGAGGTCGTCGCCGAGGACTCCGACGGGCGCATCACGGACGTCACCGTCGTGGACGCCTCGGGACGCCACGTGGCGGGCGAACTGGCCGCCGACGGCAGCCGCTGGCACAGCACCTCCCCGCTGGCCGCGGGCGCCCGGTACACGGTCCGGGTGAGCACCGAGGACGAGGACGGGGCGCCCGGCCGCAAGGTCCTCGCCTTCACCACCGGCAGGCCCCCCGCCACCCGGCGCCTGGCCGTCACCTTCGGCCCCGGGGCGGGCACGTACGGCGTCGGCCAGCCCCTCACCGCCGAGCTGGACGCACCCGTCGAGGACCGGGCCCAGCGAGCCGTCGTGGAGCGCGCCCTGCAGGTCGAGTCCACCCCCGCCGTGTCCGGCGCCTGGCACTGGGTGGACGACAAGAAGCTGCACTACCGCCCCCAGGACTACTGGCCCGCCCACGCCACCGTCAGCGTGCGCAGCACCCTGGAGGGCATCAGGATCAACGACCGGCTGCGGGGCGGCAGGTCCGAGCCCCTGACGATCCGCACCGGCGACCGGGTGATAGCCGTCACCGACGCCGCCGCGCACCGGCTGACGGTCTACAAGAACGACGAGGAGATCAGGCAGATCCCCGTCACCACCGGCAAGCCCGGCTTCGAGACCCGCAACGGCGTCAAGGTCGTACTCGCCAAGGAACGCCTCGTACGTATGCGCAGTACCACCGTCGGCATCGCCGAGGGTTCGGCGGAGTCGTACGACCTGGACGTCCACTTCGCCACCCGGGTGACCTGGAGCGGCGAGTACGTGCACGCCGCCCCCTGGTCCGTCGGCTCCCAGGGCTACGACAACGTCAGCCACGGCTGCGTCGGCATGAGCACCGACAACGCGGAGTGGTTCTTCGACACCGTCCGCGAGGGCGACATCGTCAAGGTCGAGCACTCGACCGGCGACACGATGGAACCCTTCGGCAACGGCTACGGCGACTGGAACCTCGACTGGACCAAGTGGCAGGCGGGCAGCGCCCTGACCGCCGGCACGGCCCAGAGCCCGGCCGAGCAGGCCCGCCTGAGGCCACAGACCGTGTGAGCGCCCTTGGGGCAGCACCCTCAGGGGCGCGGGGAACCGCGCGGACGACCCCCGCCGGCCCGCAGCCGCCGCACTGCGGGACGAACCGGGCTCCTAGGCACTCTGCAGATGCTTCCGCCGGAGCAGCGAAGCCAGCGCCGAGGCGAACTCCACCGGCTCCACCGGCAGGGTGACCGCACTCTCCGCCCGGCTCCACGTCGCCAGCCACGCGTCCTGCGGCCGCCCGATCAGCAGAAGCACCGGCGGACAGTCGAACACCTCGTCCTTGATCTGCCGGCACATCCCCATGCCTCCCATCGGCACGGCCTCGCCGTCCAGCACGCACACGTCGATGCCGCCCCGGTCGAGCTCCGCCAGCACGGCCGCCGGGGTCGCGCACTCCACGAACTCCACGACGGGCACGTCCGGCGCCGGCCGCCGCCCGGTGGCGAGCCGCACCTGCTCCCGGGTGTGGGCGTCGTCGCTGTAGACCAGCACCGTGGCGGTCGCCTGCATTGTTCCTCCACGCGTAAGAGAGAGGGCACGGCTCTGTCGGGAACTTCGGGTACCGATGGCGCGGATGCTACCCCCTCCGACCGCTTGTCAACACTGGTTCGGACGCGCCTTCGAGACAGCTCCGCCCCGGGCCGCGAATGGGCCATCCGGGCAGTCCAGGAGGGCCGAACACACCGAACGGCACCCCCGGGAGTGAGGGCGGGATAAGCGACCGACATAATGTCGGCGTGGCGACAGCAACGACAGTAGATACCGGGCACGCGCACCCGTCGGTCAACCGACCGAACCTCACCAGCGTCGGAACCATCATCTGGCTGAGTTCCGAGCTGATGTTCTTCGCGGCCCTCTTCGCGATGTACTTCACCCTGCGATCGGTGACCGGACCCGACTTCTGGTCGGAGAAGGCCGACGCCCTGAACTTCCCGTTCTCGGCGGCGAACACCACGATCCTGGTGCTTTCCTCCCTCACCTGCCAGCTCGGCGTGTTCGCCGCCGAGCGCGGTGACGTGAAGAAGCTCCGGATGTGGTTCATCGTCACCTTCATCATGGGCGCGATCTTCATCGGCGGTCAGGTCCTCGAGTACACCGAGCTGGTCAAGCACGAGGGCCTGTCCCTCTCCTCCGACGCATACGGCTCGGCGTTCTACCTGACCACCGGCTTCCACGGCCTGCACGTGACGGGCGGTCTCATCGCCTTCCTGCTGGTCCTGGGCCGGACCTACGCGGCCAAGAGGTTCACTCACGAGCAGGCGACCGCGGCCATCGTCGTGTCCTACTACTGGCACTTCGTCGATGTCGTCTGGATCGGCCTCTTCGCCACGATCTACATGATCAAGTAGCCGGGCCCGCATCCGCGCGCTCCTCGAGGGCGCACCCACCAGAAGCATCGACGCAGAAGATCCTGACACCGGGGTAATCCGTGAAAAAGCTCTCCGCACGACGACGCCATCCGCTGGCGGCGCTCGTCGTCCTACTCCTCGCGCTGGCATGCACCGGGGGGCTCTACGCCGTGTTCGCACCCGCGGACAAGGCGCAGGCCGACGAAACCGCCCAGTCCCTCACGATCGAGGAGGGCAAGAAGCTCTACGCGGTCGGCTGCGCCAGCTGCCACGGCACCGGTGGTCAGGGCACCTCTGACGGCCCGACCCTGGTGGGCGTGGGCGCCGCGGCCGTCGACTTCCAGGTGAGCACCGGCCGTATGCCGGCCGCCACCTCGCAGGCCGCACAGGTCCCGGACAAGCCGGCCGTCTACACGCAGGCCGAGATCGACCAGCTGGCGGCGTACATCGCCTCCCTGGGCGCCGGCCCGGCCGTCCCCACCGCCGAGCAGTACGGCCCCGAGGGTGCCGACATCGCCAAGGGCGGCGAACTGTTCCGCAACAACTGCGCGCAGTGCCACAACTTCACCGGCAAGGGCGGTGCGCTCACGCACGGCAAGTACGCCCCGAGCCTGGAGGGTGTCGCCCCCAAGCACATCTACGAGGCCATGCTCACCGGCCCGCAGAACATGCCCTCCTTCCCCGACAGCACGCTGACGGAGCAGAACAAGAAGGACGTCATCGCGTACCTGAACGCGGTCAACGGCGAAGAGACCGAGAGCCCCGGCGGCCTTGCGCTGGGCGGCCTCGGCCCGGTCAGTGAGGGCCTGTTCGGCTGGATCTTCGGTCTCGGCGGACTGATCGCCGTCGCCGTGTGGGTCGCCGCCCGGACCGCAAAGGCCAAGAAGTCATGAGTAGCCAAGACATTCCCGAAGAGAACCTGCCCGCAGCGCAGGACACCACCCACGGCGCGGTGAGGGTCGCGGACGAGAAGAACCCGTTCGCCGACCCGGGCCTGCCGCCCCACGAGCACCGGATCCAGGACATCGACGAGCGGGCCGCCAAGCGGTCCGAGCGCACGGTCGCCCTGCTGTTCACGCTGTCGATGCTGGCCACCATCGGCTTCATCGCCTCGTTCGTGACGATCCCGGTCGAGAAGATCGTCTACATCTTCCCGCTGGGGCACATCAGCGCGCTGAACTTCGCGCTCGGCGCGACGCTCGGCATCGCGCTGTTCGCCATCGGCGCGGGCGCGGTCCACTGGGCCCGCACCCTGATGTCCGACGAGGAGATGACCGACGAGCGGCACCCGATCGAGGCCTCGCCGGAGCTCAAGGCGAAGGTCATGGACGACTTCCGCCAGGGCGCCAAGGAGTCGGCGCTCGGCCGGCGCAAGCTGATCCGCAACACGATGTTCGGCGCCCTCGCCCTGTTCCCGCTCTCCGGCGTGGTGCTGCTGCGCGACCTCGGGCCGCTGCCCGGGACCAAGCTGCGCCACACCCTGTGGGGCAAGGGCAAGCTGCTCGTCAACATGAACACGAACGAGCCGCTGCGGCCGTCCGACCTCATCGTGGGCTCGCTGACCTTCGCCAAGCCCGAGGGCCTGGAGGAGCACGACCACGGCTTCCAGAACGAGATCGCCAAGGCCGCCCTGATGCTCGTCCGCATCCAGCCGGACGACATCAAGGACAAGCAGTCGCTCGAGTGGTCCCACGAGGGCATCCTCGCGTACTCGAAGATCTGCACCCACGTCGGTTGCCCGATCTCCCTGTACGAGCAGCAGACGCACCACGCGCTGTGCCCCTGCCACCAGTCCACCTTCGACCTTTCCGACGGTGCCAAGGTCATCTTCGGTCCCGCCGGTCACCCGCTGCCACAGCTGCGCATCGGCGTGAACGACGAGGGCTACCTCGAAGCGCTCGGCGACTTCGAAGAGCCCGTCGGTCCTGCCTTCTGGGAGCGCGGATGAGTACTACGACGACCCCCGAGTCCCGCTCGCGCGGGAAGGCACCGGCCGGCGAACGCGTCGCCGACTGGGCCGACGGCCGGCTGGGGATCTACTCCCTGGCCAAGGCCAACATGCGGAAGATCTTCCCGGACCACTGGTCCTTCATGCTGGGCGAGATCTGCCTCTACAGCTTCCTCATCATCATCCTCACGGGTGTGTACCTGACGCTGTTCTTCCACCCGTCGATGAACGAGGTGGAGTACCACGGCTCCTACGTCCCGCTGCAGGGCCAGCTGATGAGCGAGGCCTACAAGTCGACGCTGGACATCAGCTTCGACGTCCGTGGCGGTCTGCTGATCCGGCAGATCCACCACTGGGCCGCGGTCATCTTCCTGGCCGGCATGTTCGTGCACATGATGCGCGTCTTCTTCACCGGTGCGTTCCGCAAGCCGCGTGAGATCAACTGGCTGTTCGGCTTCCTGCTGTTCGTCCTCGGCATGTTCACCGGGTTCACCGGTTACTCGCTGCCGGACGACCTGCTCTCCGGAACCGGTGTCCGCTTCACCCAGGGCGCGATCCTGTCCGTGCCGATCGTCGGCACGTACATCTCGATGTTCCTGTTCGGCGGAGAGTTCCCGGGCACCGACTTCGTCGCGCGGTTCTACTCGATCCACATCCTGCTGCTGCCGGGCATCATGCTCGGCCTGGTGGTCGCCCACCTGATCCTGGTCTTCTACCACAAGCACACGCAGTTCGCGGGTGCCGGACGGACCAACAAGAACGTCGTGGGCATGCCGCTGCTGCCGGTCTACATGGCCAAGGCCGGAGGCTTCTTCTTCCTGGTCTTCGGTTTCACCGCGCTGCTCGCGGGCATCGCGTCGATCAACCCGATCTGGGGCATCGGCCCCTACCGCCCGGACATGGTCTCCACGGGAGCCCAGCCCGACTGGTACATGGGCTTCGCCGAGGGCCTGGTCCGCGCCATGCCCGGCTGGGAGATCAACTTCTGGGGCCACACCCTGGTCCTGGGCGTCTTCATCCCGCTGACGCTGTTCGGCCTCTTCCTCGCGGTCTTCGCGCTCTACCCGTTCATCGAGTCCTGGATCACCGGGGACAAGCGCGAGCACCACATCCTGGACCGGCCGCGCAACGCCCCGACCCGTACGGCCTTCGGTGTCGCCTGGGTCACGGCGTACATGATCATGCTGATCGGTGGTGGCAACGACATCTTCGCCACCCACTTCCACCTCTCGATCAACGCGGTCACCTGGTTCGTCCGCATCGGCTTCTTCGTGGGACCGGTCATCGCGTTCGTCGTCACCAAGCGGATCTGCCTCGGCCTCCAGCGCCGGGACAAGGACAAGGTGCTGCACGGCCGTGAGTCGGGCATCATCAAGCGCCTGCCGCACGGTGAGTTCATCGAGGTGCACGAGCCGCTCAGCCAGGAGCAGCTGTACACCCTCACGGCGCACGAGCAGTACAAGCCGGTCGAGATCGGCCCCGAGGTCGACGAGAACGGTGTCCGGCGCAAGGTGAAGGGCTCCGAGAAGCTGCGCGCCAAGCTCAGCAAGGGTTACTACGGCGAGGAGTCCCAGATTCCGAAGCCGACCGTCGAGGAGTACAAGGAGATCACGAGCGGCCACGGCCACCACTGATCACCCGCGGCACCTCACCCCAGTCGCCACACGACGGCGAAGGGCCCCCGTCCGTTCTGCGGGCGGGGGGCCGTCGCCCACCCCCGCCCAGGCTAGGGTGGGG
>NZ_JBHYVC010000071.1:0-39619 GCF_042749965.1 Streptomyces sp. NPDC059454
ACCCCGCTCGGCATCCGAAAGCACATCCACACCACCGACCCGCACCCCCGGATCAGCAACCACCACCTCCAACACCCGCACCAACCGCTCAGCCAGGGCCTCCGCCGACGCGCGGTCGACGAGGTCGGGCTGGAAGTCCAGTCGGAAGCGGAGTTCCTCGCCGGGGTGGGCGACGAGGCCGTAGGTGTAGTGGATCGCCGAGCGGCTCTGGGCGGAGGCGAGGCGCAGGCCCCCCACTTCGGCCGAGGAGTCGAGGCCCGCGCTGTCGAGGGGGTAGTTCTCGAACACCATGGAGGTGTCGAAGAGTTCGCCCTTGCCGATGGCCCGCTGGAGGTCGGCCAGGCCGATGTACTGGTACTCCAGGAGCGCGGACTGTTCGCGCTGGAGGCGCTCGAGGAAATCACCGAGGGGCTCGGCGGGGTCCAGGCGCAGCCTCAGGGGCAGGGTGTTGATGAACAGACCCACCATGTCCTCGACGCCGGAGAGGTCGCCGGGACGGCCGGAGACGGTGACGCCGAAGGCGACGTCGGTGCGGCCGAGGAGGCGGGACAGGGTGAGACCCCAGGCGCCCTGGACGACGGTGTTCAGGGTGACACCGAGGGTGCGGGCGCGGTCGGCCAGGGCGCGGGTGGTGTCGGCGGGCAGGCCGAACTCGACCTTGTCCGGGACGACGGGAGTGCGGCCGGGGACCGTGGGCGCGATCCGGAACGGCTCGTCGAAGTCCTCGAAGGCCGCGGTCCAGGCGTCCAGCGCGGCGCCGCGGTCGCGCCCGGCGAGCCAGGCGAGGTACTCCCGGTAGGGGCGGGGGCGGGGCAGGGCGCCGGCGTCGCCCCGGGAGACGTACAGGGCGAGGAGTTCGCGCAGGAGGACCGGCAGCGACCAGCCGTCGAGGACGGCGTGGTGAACGGCGAGGGCGAGCCGGTGCCGTTCGGGGGCGAGGCGTATCAGGGTGAACCGCAGCAGCGGCGGCCGGCCGATGTCGAAGCGGCGGGCGCGGTCCTCGGTGACGATGCGCTCCGCCTCCGTCTCACGGTCGGCCTCGGGCAGGCCGGCGAGGTCGGTCTCGGTCCAGCTCGGCGGGGCGTCGCCGAGGACGACCTGGACCCACTCGCCGGTCTTGCGCTGACGGAAGCCCGCGCGGAGGTTGGTGTGGCGCCGGACGAGAGCCTGCGCCGCGGTGTGCAGCGTGGCGGAGTCCAGGGTTCCCTCGATGTCGAAGACGAGTTGCACGGTGTAGATGTCGGCGCCGCGGTCGTCGTAGACGCTGTGGAAGATGAGACCTTCCTGCAGCGGCGAAAGGGGCAGGATGTCCTCGATGGAACGGGACTTACGGCTCACGGCTTTCCTCACTCGTCTTCCTGGTCTGCGAAGAAGTCGTCTTCGAATGCGTCGATTTCGTCCTGGCTGATGGACACCAGGGATACGTCCGACGGGGTGAGACCCCCCGCGTCGGGATGCCGGGCGTGCTCGGCGAGGCCGCGCAGGGCGGCGAACCAGCCCTCGGCCACCTGACGCGCTTCGGACTCGGACAGCAGCCGCTCGGCCCATGTCCAGGTGGCGACGAGTTCGGGTCCGTCGCTGCCGTCCTGGGTGAGGGCGTTGAGTTCCAGCACATGGGTCAGGGGCGCGCCGGGGTCGTCGCCGGGGACGAGCGCCCCGACGCCGGGTACGGCGGTGAAGTCGGCGGCCTCCCGTGCCGTGACGCGGCCCAGGTAGTTGAATCCCAGTTGAGGTCGGACGAGTTCGGCGAGCACGGCCTTCGTCCTGGGGTTGAGGTGGCGCAGCAGGCCGTATCCGACGCCGTTGTCGGGGACGGCACGCAGCTGCTCCTTGACGGTCTTCAGGACGCGGCCCGCGGTGGGGCCGCCGGCGAAGGCGTCCTCACGGGCGGTGCGGTCCAGCGGGCCCGGGTCGAGGCGCACGGGGTAGAGGCTGGTGAACCAGCCGACGGTGCGGGACAGATCCGCACCGGGGACGAGTTGCTCCTCGCGGCCGTGTCCCTCGATGTCCACGAGGAGGCCCGGGCCGCCGGTGCCGGGCCGGTCGGCCAGGGCCAGGGCGAGGGCGGTGAGGAGTCCGTCGGTGACGCCGGTGCCGAACACGGAGCCCACGGTGGTGAGTACGGCCTCGGTGACGTCCGCGGGCAGTGTGAGCGTGAGGGAGCCGGACGTGGCGTGGGTGTCGCGTGCAGGGTCCAGGGTGTCCGTGCCGAGCGGCCGCTCGCTGCCCCTCAGGGTTTCGGCCCAGTGGGCGAGTTGGCCGGTGCGCGCCGGGTCCGTCGCGGCGGCGTGCAGGGCGGTGGCCCAGTGCCGGAAGGACGTGCCGACGGGCGGGAGTTCGGGGTTGCCGCCGGAGGCCGCCGCCTGCCAGGCGTCGGCCAGGTCGGAGACGATGATGCGCCAGGAGACGCCGTCGACGACCAGGTGGTCGGCGAGGAGCAGGAGCCTGCCGGGCGCGTACGGGCCGCGGTCCAGCCAGACGGCCTGGAGCATGACGCCGTCGGCGGGCGCGATCCGGTCGAGCGCGGCCCGTGCGTGCTCGGTGAGCAGCCTGTCCAGGGTGCCGGGGTCGGTGTCCGCGGTGTCGACGCGGGTCAGGCAGTGAGCCGCGTCGAGGGCGGCCGGCTGCGGGATGTCCGCGTGCGGATGCCCGGAGTCGTCCGTGGTGCAGCGCATGCGCAGGGCGTCGTGCCGGTCCAGTACGGCCTGCAGGGCGGCGTGCAGATCGTCGTACGCCATGCCCGCGGGGACCTGGATCACGACGGACTGGTTGAACCGGTCCAGACGACCGCCGCGTTCGGCCAGCCAGTGCATGATCGGGGTGAGCGGGACGGGCCCGGTGGCGGATTCCTGCGGGGTGTCGTCGACGGGCGCGGGTGCCCGGCCGGTGATCGCCCCGGCGAGCGCGGCGACCGTCCGGTGGTCGAAGACGTCGCGCGGAGTGAGGGTGAACCCGGCCTTGCGGGCCCGGCTGACGAGCTGGATGGAGACGATGCTGTCACCACCGAGGTCGAAGAAGCTGTCGTCGACGCCGACCCCGGGCACGCCCAGTACCTCGGCGAAGAGAGCGCACAGCGCCTCCTCCACCGGGCCCGACGCGGGCCGTCCGGCGGCGCGGGGAGCGCGGGCGGGGGCCGGCAGGGCCTTGCGGTCCAGTTTTCCGTTGGTGGTCAGGGGTAGTTCGGGCAGCGGCACCAGGACGGTGGGCACCATGTAGTCGGGCAGCCGGGCGGCGAGGTGGGTGCGGACCTCGGTGAGGTCGAGGGGCGCGTCCAGCGCGACGACGTAGCCGGTCAGGCGCTTGTCGCCGGGCCGGTCCTCGCGGACGACCACCGCGTTCGCCCGGATGCCCGGGTGGGCGGCGAGGGCGTCCTCGATCTCGGCGAGTTCGATGCGGAAGCCGCGCACCTTGACCTGGTCGTCGGCGCGGCCGACGAACTCCAGTTGTCCGCCGGTGTTCCAGCGCACCAGGTCGCCGGTGCGGTACATGCGCTCGCCGGGTGCCCCGAACGGGCAGGCCACGAAGCGTTCCGCGGTGAGGTCCGGGCGCGCCCAGTAGCCACGGGCGAGGCCGCTGCCGGCCACGTACAGCTCGCCGGGGACGCCGTCGGGCACGGGGTGCAGGGCGGTGTCGAGGACGTACACGCGCATGTTGTCCAGCGGGCGTCCGATGGGGACGACGCTGGGCAGCCGCTGGGCGTCGGCCGCGCCGACCGGGTTGCGGGTGGCGAACACGGTGGTCTCGGTGGGACCGTAGCCGTTGACGACCTCGATGTGCGGGCTGCGCTCCAGGACGCGGCGGACGGCGGCGGGCGGGACGACGTCGCCGCCGGTCCACACCTGGCGCACGCCCCGGAAGCAGTCGGGCTGTTCCTCGGCGAGGACCGCGAACAGGCCGGCGGTCAGCCACAGTCCGGTGACGCCGTGTCCGGTGATCAGCGCGCCGACGGCCTCGACGCCGAGGTCACCCGCGGGTGCGACGACGACGCTGCCGCCGCACAGCAGGGCGACCCACAGTTCCAGGGTGAGCGCGTCCCAGGCGTGCGGGGAGTGCAGCAGGACGCGTTCCGCGCAGCCGGAGCGCCACCACTGGTCCTGGGCGAGGTCGGCGATGTTCCCGTGGGTCGCGGCGACGCCCTTGGGCAGGCCGGTGGAGCCGGAGGTGAACATGACGCAGGCCAGATCGCCGGGCGTGGGGACGAATCCGGGTGCGGAGGTGTCCTCGCGGGCGAGGGCGTCGGCGGTGGCCGGGTCGTCGACGACGAGGACGTCCAGCGGACCGGCGACGGTCCCGGTCCGCTCCCGCTGGGCCCGGTCGGTGACGATCAGCGGGGTGCCGGTCTCACCGATGATCCAGCGCAGCCGCTCGTCCGGATAGGTGGCACTGAGCGGCACGTAGACGCCGCCGGCTTTGAGGACGGCGAGGACGGCGACGACCAGGTCGACGGAGCGGTCCATCAGCAGGGCGACCCGGGTCTCGCGCCGCACTCCGGCGCGGCGCAGCCGGTGCGCCAGCTGGTGGGCGCGTGCCGTGAGTTCCGCATAGGTCAGTTCGGTGCCGTCCCCGATGAGGGCCGTCTTGTCCGGTGTGGCCTCGGTGTTGCCCTCGAAGAGTCCGAGCAGCGTGGCCGCGGGGGTGGGCCGGGCGGTGTCGTTGCGGCCGTCGATCAGCAGCCGGCGTTCCTCGGCGCCGAGGACGTCGGCCCGGAAGACGGGTGCGTCGGGGTCGGCGAGGACCGTTTCCAGGACGCGCACCAGCCGGTCGGCGAGCGTTCGGGCCGTGGTCCGGTCGTACAGGTCGGTGGCGTATTCGAGGCGGCCGGTGAGTCCGGGGCCGGCCGCGTGGGCGCGGACGAAGCCGAAGGACAGATCGAACTTGGCCACGCCGGTGTCGATCCGGTACGGCCCGACATCGAGTCCGGGCAGGGCGGCGGCCCGGGAGAGGGCCTCCTGCTCGGCGGTGTCGTCGAGGGTGAGGACGGTCTGGAACAACGGGTGCCGGGAGGTCGAGCGGGTGACGTCGAGCGCGTCGACGAGCCGCTCGAACGGCACGTCCTGGTGGGCGTACGCCGCCAGGTCGAACTCTTTGACACGCGCGACGAGTTCGCGGAAGGACGGCTCGCCGGACAGGTCGGTGCGCAGCACCAGCGTGTTGACGAAGAACCCGATCAGGTCCTCCACGGCGTCGTCGGTGCGGCCCGCGATCGGGGTGCCGATCGGGATGTCGGTGCCCGCGCCGAGCCGTGACAACAGCGTGGCCAGCGCTGCCTGCAGGACCATGAACGGGGTGGCGCGCAGTTCCCGCGCCAGTGCCGTCAGCCGCTCGTGCAGGGCGGCCGGCACCTCGAACTCCACGACGTCGCCGTTGTACGACGCCGTCGCCGGACGGCGCCGGTCGGCGGGGACGTCGAGTTCCTCGGGCAGTCCGGCCAGCGCGTCCCGCCAGAAGGCGAGCCGGCGGGAGACGAGACTGTCCGGGTCGTCCTCGGAGCCCAGCACCTCGCGCTGCCACAGCGTGAAGTCGGCGTACTGGACCGGTAGTTCGTCCCAGTGGGGCGCGTGACCGGCACGGCGGGCCGCGTAGGCGGTGGCGAGGTCGCGGGCGAGGGTGAGGGTGGACCGGCCGTCGCCGGCGATGTGGTGAAGCACCACCAGCAAAACGTGCTCGCGGTCGTCGCGGGAGAACAGCACGACATGCAAGGGGAGTTCGGCAGCGAGGTCGAAGGCGTAGCGGGCCGCCGCGCCCAGTTCCGTCTCGTCGGTCACCGTGTGCAGCGCGGGGCGCGCCTGGTCGAGGACGACCTGGTGCGGGCCCTGCTCGTCCTCGGCGAAGACGGTGCGCAGTGCCTCGTGCCGGGCTGCCACATCGGCCAGTGCCGCATCCAGGGCCGCCCGGTCGAGGACACCGGTCAGGCGCAGGGCCAGTGGAATGTTGTAGGTGGCGGACGGGCCCTCGAAGCGGTGCAGGAACCACAGTCTGCGCTGCGCGAACGACAGCGGCAGACGCTCGGGGCGCTCGGCCGCCCGGGCGACGGGGCGGGTGGTGCCGCTCGCGGCCGCGTCCAGGGCCGGTGCCAGGCCGGCGACGCTGGGCGTCTCGAACAGGTCCCGCACCGACAGCTCCGCGCCGAGCGCGGCACGGACGCGGTTGACCAGGCGGGTGGCCAGCAGGGAGTGGCCGCCCAGGTCGAAGAAGCCGTCGTCGACGCCGACCCGCTCCACGCCGAGGACCTCGGCGAACAGACCGCACAGGATCTCCTCGCGCGGCGAACGCGGAGGGCGGTGGCCGGCCGTTTCCGGCGTGCCGTACTCGGGAGCGGGCAGTGCCCTGCGGTCCAGCTTGCCGTTGACCGTCAGGGGCAGTGCCTCGAGGGGGACGACGGTGGACGGCACCATGTAATCGGGCAGTTCTGCCGCGAGCCGGGCCCGGACGGAGACGGTGTCGAGCGTGTCGCCGTCGGGCACCGCGTAAGCGACGAGGCGCCTGTCGCCCGGCCGGTCCTCGCGGACGACGACGGCGGCCTGGGCGATCCGCGGGTGGGCCAGGAGGACGCTCTCGATCTCGCCGAGCTCGATACGGAAGCCGCGGATCTTGACCTGGTCGTCGGCACGCCCCAGGTACTCCAGCTCACCGTCCGCGGTCCACCGCGCCAGGTCACCGGTGCGGTACATGCGCTCCCCCGGTGCTCCGAACGGGCAGGCCACGAACCGCTCCGCGGTCAGCCCGGGGCGGTTGAGATAGCCGCGGGCCAGGCCGGCGCCGGCGACGTACATCTCGCCGGTGACGCCGGCCGGGGCCGGGCGCAGGGCGTCGTCGAGGACGTACACCCGCAGGTCGCGGATGCCGACGCCGATCAGGCTGCGGTGCTCGCCCGTCCACGCGGCGGTGTCCAGTGCGCGCACGCTGACGTGGACGGTCGTCTCGGTGATGCCGTACATGTTGACCAGCACCGGGTCCGTGTCGCCGTGCCGGCGGCCCCAGCTCTCCAGCCGGCCGAGGTCGAGCGCCTCGCCGCCGAAGACCACCCGGCGCAGCGCCAGCCGGTCGCCGAGGCCGGGGTGGTCCCGGTCCGCCCGCATCAGCTGGTAGAAGGCCGACGGGGTCTGGTTGAGCACGGTGACCCGTTCTCGCACGAGCAGCCGCAGGAACTCCACCGGGTTGCGGCTGACCTCGAACGGCACGACGACGAGCCGGCCGCCGTGCAGCAGCGGACCCCACAGCTCCCACACCGAGAAGTCGAACGCGGCGGAGTGGAACAGGGTCCACACGTCGTCCGGGCCGAAGCCGTAGGTGTCCTGCGTGGCGGTGAACAACCGCACCACGTTGGCGTGCGGGACCACGACGCCCTTGGGGCGGCCGGTGGAGCCGGAGGTGTAGATGACGTACGCGGGGTGTGCCGGGGCGGCCGGGACGCGGTCGCGGCCGGAGACGGCGGGCTCCACGGCGGCCGTGGCGAGCCACTCCTCGTCGACGACGAGGACGGGGGCGGTGTCCTGGAGGATGTAGGCGATGCGCTCCTCCGGGTAGCCGGGATCGACGGGGACGTACGCCGCCCCGGACTTCACGACCGCCAGCAGGGCCACGACGAGGTCGAGGCCGCGCGGCAGGGACACCGCGACGAACCGCTCCGGGCCCGCGCCGTGCGCCACGAGGTGGTCCGCCAGCCGGTCGGCCCGCTCGTTCAGCTCCCGGTAGGTCAGCGACCGTTCCCCGCAGGTGACGGCGGTCGCGTCGAGGGCGAGCGCGACGCGCTGTTCGAAGAGCCCGGCGAGGGACCGGGTCGGAGTGGGCGTGCCGCCCGTGCCGGCCGCGGCCAGCATCCGGGCGCGCTCGGCCGCGTCGGTGACGTCGATGCGGGTGACCGGCCGCTCGGGGTCGGCCAGGGCGGCGTCGAGGACGCGCACCAGGCGCCTGGTGAGGGTCACGGCGCTGTCGTGGGTGTACAGGTCGGCGCTGTAGGCGAGGCTGCCGGCCAGTCCCGCGGGGGTGGCGTCGGCCGCGCGCCGCTCCTCGAAGACGAAGGACAGGTCGAACTTCGCCGCCGTGGTGGCCACCGGTTCGGGGCGGACGGCGAGACCGGGCAGGCCGCGCAGCGCGCCCAGCGCCTGCTCGGTGGTGTCGTTCCAGGTCAGCGAGGTCTGGAAGAGGGGGTGGCGGGCCATGGAGCGGGCCGGGTTGAGCGCGTCCACGAGCCGCTCGAACGGCACGTCCTGGTGCGCGTACGCCGCCAGGTCGAACTCCCTCACCCGGGTGACCAGTTCACGGAAGGACGGCTCGCCGGACAGGTCGGCGCGCAGCACCAGCGTGTTGACGAAGAACCCGACCAGGCCTTCGAGGGCGTCGTCGGCGCGCCCGGCGACCGGCGTGCCGATGGGGATGTCCGTCCCGGCACCCAGCCGCGACAGCAGGGCCGCCAGGGCGGCCCGTACCACCATGAACGGTGTGGCGCGCAACTCCCGGGCCAGCGCTGTCAGCCGCTCGTGCAGGGTGGCCGGCACCTCGAACTCCACCACGCCGCCGGTGTACGAGGACACGGCGGGCCGACGGTGGTCGGTGGGCAGCTCCAGTTCCTCGGGCAGCCCGGCCAGCGCGTCCTTCCAGAACGTGAGCTGGCGCGCGAGCAGGCTGTCCTCATCGGTCCCGGAGCCGAGCGTACGACGCTGCCACAAAGCGTAGTCCGCGTACTGCAGCGGCAGTTCGGCCCAGTCCGGGGCGTGACCGGCACGGCGGGCCGCGTAGGCGGCGGTCAGGTCCCGCGCGAGCGGCCCCACCGACCAGCCGTCACCGGCGATGTGGTGCAGGACGAGCAACAGCACATGCTCCCGCGCGTCGAGCTCGAAAAGCCGTACTCGCAGCGGTGGTTCGGACGACAGATCGAAGGCCCGGCCGGTCTCCCCGGCCAGCCTTTCCCCGAGTACGGCGTCGTCGACGGCCTCGGTCCGCAGGCGCGGTGCGGCCTCACGGGCGTCGAGCACGCGCTGGTGCGGGCCCTCGGCGTCCTCGCCGACGACGGTGCGCAGCGGTTCGTGCCGGGCCACCACGTCGGCCAGCGCGGCTTCGAGCGCGGTGCGGTCCAGGTCGCCGGTCAGCCGCAGCGCGGCGGGGATGTTGTACGTGGCGGACGCCTCGTCGAACCGGCTGAGGAACCACAGGCGTTCCTGCGCGAACGACAGCGGCAGCCGCTCCGGGCGCTCGGCCGAACGCGCGGCGGTACGGGTGGAGCCGGTGCCCTGCCAGGCGGCGAGTCCGGCGACGGTGGGGGTCTCGAAGAGGCGGCGTACCGGCAGTTCCTCGCCGAGGGTGGCGCGGATGCGGTTGGCCAGGCGGGTGGCGAGCAGGGAGTGGCCGCCCAGGTCGAAGAACCCGTCGTCGATGCCGACCCGCTCCACGCCGAGGACCTCGGCGAACAGACCGCACAGGATCTCCTCGCGCGGCGAACGCGGACCCCGGTAACCGGCCGTGGACAGCGTGCCGTAGGCCGGGGTGGGCAGGGCCCTGCGGTCCAGCTTGCCGTTCGGGGTGATGGGCAGGGTGTCCAGGGCGACGAACGCCGAGGGCACCATGTGGGCGGCGAGCCGTTCGGCGGCGTGCCGGCGCAACCGCACCGGATCGGCGTCCGCGCCGGGCACCGGCACGACGTAGGCGACCAGGCGCTTGTCACCGGGCCGGTCCTCCCGCACGACCACCACCGCGCGGGCCACGGCGGGATGCCCGGCGATCACGGCGGCCACCTCACCCGGCTCGATCCGGAAACCACGGATCTTCACCTGGTCGTCGGCGCGGCCCAGGTACTCCAGCTCCCCGTCCGCGGTCCAGCGGGCCAGGTCACCCGTCCGGTACATCCGGGCACCCGCCGGACCATAGGGGCAGGCGACGAAGCGTTCCGCGGTCAGCCCGGGCCGGTTCAGATATCCCCGGGCCAGACCCGCACCCGCGATATACAACTCCCCCGGGCTGCCGACCGGGACGGGCCGCAGGGCACGGTCCAGCACATACAGGCGGGTGTTGACCAGCGGAGCACCGATCGGCGGCACCACCGCGCCCGACAGCGGCATGCTCATGCTCGCGCACACCGTCGACTCCGTCGGCCCGTACGCGTTGATCATCCGGCGGCCACGCGACCAGCGCGCCACCAGATCCGGCGGACACGCCTCACCCGCCACCACCAAAGTGGTCACGGTGGGCAGCGCATCGTCCGGAAGGACCGCCAGCGCCGACGGGGGCAGCGTGACATGCGTGATCCGCTCCTCGCCGACCAGCCCCGCCAGCGCCGCACCCGGCAGCAACCGCTCAGCGGGCGCCGGCACCAGCACCGCACCCGCCAGCAACGCCATGCACAACTCCGACACCGCCGCATCGAAACTCGGCGAGGCGAACCACAGCACCCGACTGTCCGCCGTGACGGCGAAACGCTCGATCTGCCCGGCAGCCAGACTCGCGATACCCCGATGCGAGACCGCGACCCCCTTGGGCCGGCCCGTCGAACCCGACGTGTGAATCACATACGCCAGCGACGCCACATCAACGGGGGCCAGGTCATCGGTCGAACGGCCGGAGAGATCAGCGGCAGCCAGCCAGGCCTCATCGACCACGAGTACGGGCGCGACGTCGTCGAGGATGTGCGCGATGCGCTCCGCCGGATACCCCGCATCGACCGGGACGTACGCCGCCCCCGCCTTCATCACCGCCAGCAGCGTGACCACCAGATCGGCCGAACGCGGCAGCGACACCGCCACACACCGCTCCGGACCCGCACCCCGCTCCACCAGCAACCGCGCAAGCCGATTGGCACGGGCGTTCAACTCGGCATACGTCAGCCGGACCTCCCCGAACACCACCGCCGTCGCATCCGGAGTCCGCGCCACCCGCGCCTGGAACAACTCCGGCAACGTACCCGCGGACACCACACGCCCAGTGGCATTGAAACCGTCGAGCAACACCCGACGCTCCTCGGCCGCAAGCACCTCCACACACCCGACCCGCAACTCAGGCGTCTCCGCCATGGCCGTCAGGATGCGCAGCAAGCGGTCCATGACGGTGCGTGCGGCCTGTCCGGTGACCGGACCGGGCTGGTGGTCGAGGCGGAAGTGCAGCTCGTCCCCGGGAGTGGCGACGAGGCCGTAGGTGTAGTGCACGGCGTCACGGGTGCGGGCGCCGGTGAGCTCGAGGCCTGTTCCGGCCGCGACGGTGTTCAGGGCCGCGGCGTCCAGCGGGTAGTTCTCGAACACGAGGGACGTGTCGAAGAGTTCCCCGAGTCCGACGGCGCGCTGGATGTCGGCGAGCCCGAGGTGCTGGTGCTCCAGCAGCCGTGCCTGCTCCCGCTGGACACGTGCGAGCAGCTCGCCGACGGGCTCCGCGGGATCGAGGCGCAGCCGCGCCGGCACGGTGTTGATGAACAGGCCGATGGTGTCCCACGCGCCGTCCGTCTCGGCCGGGCGGCCGGAGACGGTGACTCCGAACGCCACGTCGTCACGGCCGAGCTGGTGGGCGAGGACCAGGCCCCAGGCCGTCTGGACGGCCGAGTTGAGCGTCACGCCCAGGTTCCGCGTCCGCTCGGTGAGCCGGGCGGTGAGCACGGCGGGCAGGGACGCCTCCACGGTGTCCGGGAGCAGCGGGGTGCGGCCGGGGTCGGGGGCGGCGACGAGCGTCGGCTCCTCGAATCCGGCGAAGGCCTCGCGCCAGGCTGCCTCGGCGGCGGCGCGGTCCTGGCCGGCCAGCCACGTGAGGTGGTCCCGGTAGGGCCTGACCGGCGGCAGCGGGCGCTCGCCCCGGTACAGCTCCAGCAGTTCGCGTACGACGACGGGCAGGGACCAGCCGTCCCACAGCACGTGGTGCGAGGTGATCGCCAGCCGGTGGCGCCGGGCGCCCAGCCGCAGCAGGGTGAACCGCACGAGCGGGGGCCGGGCGGGGTCGAAGCGGCGGGCGCGGTCGGCGTCGAGCAGTCGCCGGGCCTCACGCTCCCGCTCGTCCTCGTCCAGTGCGCCGAGGTCGGCCTCCTGCCAGGGCGGCGGAACGTCGCGCAGCACCGCCTGCACCGGGGTGCTCAGGTTCTCGTGCAGGAAGGCCCCCCGCAGGTTGGGGTGCCGCTCCAGCAGCCCGGCCGCGGCTGCGCGCAGCCGGGTGGTGTCCGGCTCGCCCTCGATGTCGACGGCGAGCTGCACGGTGTAGACGTCGCCGGACTCCTCGTCGAAGGAGTGGTGGAAGAGCAGCCCCTCCTGCAAGGGGGACAGCGGCAGGACGTCCTCGAGACGGCCGGCGAATCGCCGCTCCAGTTCCTCGATCTCGCGCTGGCCGAGCCGCGCGGGAGCGATGTCAAAGGGCGTCAGACCTCCCGCGTCCGGCCGGTCGACCAAGGTCGCGAGGCCGCGCAGGGCCTCGAACCACTCCTCGGCCAGCAGACGCACGCGGTCCTCGTCGAACAGGCGGCCGGCCCAGGTCCAGGTGGCGACGAGTTCGGGTCCGTCGGGGCCGTCCTCGGCCAGCGCGTTGAGTTCCAGGGCGTGGGCGAGTGGCAGGCCGGCGTCGGCGGATCCGCCGATGCCGTTGCTGCCGGGCACGACGCCGAAGTCCGACTCGTCACCCGTGGTCACGCGGCCCAGGTAGTTGAAACCCAGCGCGGGCGAGGGCAGCGTGGCGAGTTCGGCGCGGGCCTGTGCGTCGAGGTGGCGCAGTACGCCGTAGCCGAGGCCGTGGTCCGGCACCGCACGCAGCAGTTCCTTGGTGCGCTTCAGCAGCCGGTCGGCCCGGGGGCCGCCCGCGCGCAGCCCGGCACGCGCCTCGGCGTCCGGCACTCCCGCGTCGAGCCGCACCGGGTACAGGCTGGTGAACCAGCCGACGGTCCGGGAGACATCGGCGTCGTCCGCGTCCAGCGCGTCACGGCCGTGGCCCTCCAGGTCGACCAGTACGGTCGGGTCGCCGGTGCCGCGCCAGGCGGTGACGGCCGCCGCGAACGCGGCGAGCAGGACGTCGTCGGGACGCACCCGGTAGCGGGCGGCCGCGGTGGTCAGGACGGCTCGCGTCAACTCGGCGGGCAGCCTGAGCCGCAGCGAGGCGGCGGTGCCGTGGGTGTCGAGCGCGGGGTCGAGGGCGGGCATTCCAGCCGTGGCGGGCGAGGCGGCTGCGCCGTGGACGTCCGGCGCGGAAGTGTCCGTCGTGGCCTCAGGACCCGCCAGCACCCCCCGCCAGTAGGGCAGTTGTGACCGATACGCCCCGTCGGCGGCTGCCGCGTGGCGGCGTCGCGACCAGGAACGGTAGGAAAGGCTCGGCGCGGCGAGCACGGGGGCGTGGCCGGTGGTGGCCGCCTGCCGGGCGTCGGCGAGGTCGGAGAGCAGGACGCGCCAGGACACGCCGTCGACCACCAGGTGGTGGGCGACCAGGACCAGTCGGCCGGACGCGGCCGGGCCCCGGTCGAACCACACCGCCTGGAGCATCACGCCGTCGCGCGGCGCGAGCCGGGCACGGGCGGCCGCGGCATGCTCGGTCATGAGCTCGTCCAGCTCGGCATCGCCGGTCCCCTCCGCGCCGACCCGGCGCAGCAGCGCGCCGGCTGCCACCGAGCCGCGTTCACCGACCGTGAGCGACCACGGTTCGCCGTCGGACAGGCGCGTCCGCAGGGCGTCGTGGTGGTCGAGGACGGCTTGCAGGGCCGTCAGCAGGTCCCGGCGGCTCAGCCCGGCGGGCGCCCGCACGGCGAGGGACTGGGCGAACCCGTCGACCGGGCCGCCTCGTTCCGCCAGCCAGTGGGCCATGGGTGGCAACGGCAGCGCGCCCACCGCGACGTCCGGCTCCCTGGCGGCGCCGGATCCGGCCCGTGCCGCGACGGCGGCGAGGCTCTCGACGGTGCGCTGCTCGAACACGTCGCGCGCGGTGAGGACGAGTCCCTGCTGCCGGGCGCGGCCGACCAGCTGGATCGACATGATGCTGTCGCCGCCGAGGGCGAAGAAGCCGTCGCCGACGCCCACCTCGGGCAGGCCGAGCACCTCGGCGAACAGGCCGCACAGGGTGCGTTCGGTCTCGGTGCGCGGCGCCCTGCCGCCGACGGAGGCCGACGGCAGGGGGGCGGGCAGGGCCCTGCGGTCCAGCTTGCCGTTCGGGGTCAGCGGCAGTTCGTCGAGAGTGACGAAGGCGGACGGCACCATGTAGTCGGGCAGCATCAGCGTCAGATGGTCGCGCAACGGGCCGTGCCCGACCGGGCCGTGCGCGGCCAGGACGTAGGCGACCAGGCGCCGGTCACCGGGGCGGTCCTCGCGCACCACCGTCTGGGCCCAGGCCACACCCGGATGGCCGGTCAGTGCGGCGTCGATCTCGCCGAGTTCGATGCGCAGGCCGCGGATCTTCACCTGGTGGTCGGTGCGTCCGAGGTACTCCAGCGCGCCGTCGGCCCGCCACCGGGCCAGGTCGCCGGTGCGGTACATGCGGGTGCCGGCCGGTCCGTGCGGGTCGGCGACGAAGCGCTCGGCGGTGAGGTCGGGCCGGCCGAGGTAGCCGCGGGCCAGGCCGGTGCCCGAGATGTACAGCTCGCCGGGGGTGCCGACCGGCACCGGCCGCAGTCCGCTGTCCAGCACCCGCACGCGGATGTTCCAGATGGGCCGGCCGATCGGCACCGAGGCGCCGGTGTCGTCGGGGGCGCAGTCCCACGCGGTGACGTCGACGGCGGCCTCGGTGGGGCCGTACAGGTTGTGCAGTGCGGCCGGCAGGAGCCGCTGGAACCGCTGTTCCAGGTCGCGCGGCAGGGCCTCGCCGCTGCACACGACGTGGCGCAGCGAGGTGCAGCGTGCCGCCGTGGGCTCCTGGAGGAAGGCCTGGAGCATGGGCGGCACGAAGTGCACGGTGGTGACCTGCTCGGCCTGGATCAGACCGGCGAGGTAGGCGGCGTCGCGGTGTCCCTCGGGCCGGGCGACAACGAGGGTCGCGCCCACGGCGAGGGGCCAGAAGAACTCCCACACCGACACGTCGAAGCCGAAGGCGGTCTTCTGCAGGACCCGGTCCGTGGCGTCGAGCCGGTACGCGTCCTGCATCCACAGCAGACGGTTGGCGATGGCCGCGTGACTGACGACGACGCCCTTGGGCCGCCCGGTGGAGCCGGAGGTGTAGATGACGTAGGCGGGGTGGGTGAGCCCGAGCGGCGCGGTGCGGTCGGCGTCGGTGAGGTCGGTGCCGGACAGTCCGGCGGTGTCGGCCTCCTCGACGAGCAGGCGCGCGGCGGCGGACGCGGGCAGCCGGCCGGCCACGTCGCCGCGGGTCAGCACCAGTTCGGGGGCGGCGTCGGTGAGCAGGTGGGCGATGCGGTTCGCCGGGTAGTCGGTGTCGACGGGCAGGTAGGCGCCGCCCGCCTTCACCACCGCGTAGATGGCCACGACGAGTTCGAGGGAACGGGGCAGGGCGATCGCCACCCGCCGCTCCGGGCCGACGCCGTGCCGCACCAGGAGCCGGGCGAGCCGGTTGGCGCGCTCGTTGAGCTCGGCGTAGGTCAGCCGTGTGTCCTCGAAGACGACGGCGGTGGCGTCCGGGGTGCGGGCCGTCTGCGCCTGGAACGCGGCGGGCAAGGTGACCGGCGTGGTCTCGTGGGCGGTGTCGTTGAAGGTGCCGAGCGTCAGCCGCCGCTGGTCGGCGGTGAGCACGTCGAGCCGCCCGGTGGGCCGGCCGGCGTCGTCGGCGAGCGCCCGGAGGATGCGCACCAGCCGGTCCGCGACGGCCCGCGCGGTGGTGCGGTCGACGAGGTCGGGCTGGTGGTCCAGGCGCAGCCGCAGGGTGTCGCCGGGGGTCACGACCAGGCCGAGCGGATAGTGCACCGCGTCGTGCGCGCGGACCTCGCCGACCCGCAGGCCGACCGCCTCGGTGAGCTCGGTGAAGGCGGCGGCCTCCAGTGGGAAGTTCTCGAACACCACGGAGGTGTCGAAGAGTTCGCCGAGCCCGGTCGCGCGCTGGATGTCGGTGAGCCCGATGTGTTCGTGTTCCAGCAGCCGCTGCCGCTCGCCCTGCACGCGCCGCAGCAGTTCGCCGAGCGGCTCGGCCGGGTTCAGGCGCACCCGCAGTGGAACGGTGTTGATGTACAGACCGACACAGTCCTCGATGCCGTCGGTCTCGGCGGGCCGTCCGGAGACGGTCACGCCGAAGGTGATGTCGTCGCGGCCCAGGGTGCGCGACAGCGTGAGCGCCCAGGCCGCCTCGACCACCGTGCCGAGGGTGACACCGAGGGAGCGGGCCCGTTCGGCGAGTGCCGCGGTGGCGGGCGCGGGCAGGGAGGTCTCCACGCGTTCGGGCCGGACCGGAACCCGGCCGGCGGACGCGGCGGCGATCCGCGTCGGCTCCTCGACGTCGGCGAACGCCTCCCGCCAGGCCCGTTCGGCCGCGTCCCGGTCGCGGTGGGCGAGCCACCGCAGGTGGTCGGTGAAGGGCCGCGGCGCGGGCAGCGCGGAGGTGCCCCGGTACAGCTCCAGCATCTCCCGCAGCAGTACGGGCATCGACCAGCCGTCCAGTACGGCGTGGTGCGCGGTCAGGACCAGCACGGCGCGCCCGGTTCCGGTGTGTGCGAGCAGGAAGCGGACGAGCGGGGGCCGGCCGAGGTCGAAGCGGCGCTCGCGCTCACCGACCAGCCGCTCGTGCAGCGCCCCTTCGCCCGTGGCCTCGGTCTCCTGCCAGTTCAGGGGTACGTCGGCGTGGACCACCTGCACGGGACGGCTGAGCCCTTCGGTGGGGAAGCCGGCGCGCAGCGCGTCGTGCCGGGCGAGCAGCCCGGCGGCGGCCGCCTTCAGGGCGGGCACGTCGAGCGTGCCGAGGAGCTCGACCGCGACCTGCACGGTGTAGACGTCGGGGGCCCCCTGGTCGAAGACGCTGTGGAAGACCAGGCCTTCCTGGAGCGGGGTCAGCGGCAGCACCTCGGCCGACGCGGGCAGGTGCGCCCGCAGCCCGGTCAGTTCCTCCGCACCGAGGGGTGCGTCGAGGGGGGAGTCGTCGAGGGGGGAGTCGTCGAGGGCGTCGGCCGCGGCACGCGGTACGGCCTCGGCGAGCGCGGCGACCGTACGGTGGGCGAAGACGTCCTTGACGGCGACGCGCAGTCCGGCCCGGCGGGCGCGGCCGACCAGGCGGACCGCGACGATGCTGTCGCCGCCGAGGGCGAAGAAGCTGTCGTCGACGCCGACTTCGGGCACGCCGAGGACCTCGGCGAACAAGCTGCACAGCGTCTTCTCCAGCGCCGTGCGGGGCGCCGTGCCCGTGACCGCGCCGGCGAAGTCGGGGGCGGGCAGGGCCGCCCGGTCGAGCTTGCCGTTGGGGGTCAGCGGCAGCGCGTCCAGCACGACCAGCGCCGACGGGACCATGTACTCGGGAAGGGTCCGCGCCAGATGGGCACGCAGCTCCTCGGAGGCGGCGGTGCCGACGACGTATCCCACCAGGCGCCTGTCGCCGGGGTGGTCCTCGCGCACCACGACCACGGCCCGGGACACCGCGGCGTGGCCGAGCAGGACGGCCTCGATCTCGCCGGGCTCGATGCGGTGGCCGCGCACCTTGACCTGGTGGTCGGCGCGGCCGAGGTACTCCAGCTCACCGTCGGCCGACCAGCGCACCAGGTCGCCGGTGCGGTACATGCGGGTGCCGGCCGGTCCGTGCGGGTCGGCGACGAAGCGCTCGGCGCTGAGACCGGCCCGGCCCAGGTAGCCGTGGGCCAGGCCCGCGCCGGCGATGTACAGCTCACCGGCCACGTGGGCGGGCGCCGGGCGCAAGGCCGCGTCCAGCACGTAGACGCGGGTGTTGCCGATGGGCCGGCCGATGGAACCGCGCGCGGCGCTGTCGCCGGCGACCTCACCGGCCGTGGACCAGATGGTGGTCTCGGTGGGGCCGTAGAGGTTGGTGACCGACCGGGCCGTGGCCTGCAGGCGGCCTGCGAGGTCGGCGGGGAGTGTCTCCCCGCCGACGAGAACGCGCAGCCCGGCGGGTGCCGTCGGGAACTCGTCGACGAGGGCCCGCCACAGGCTGGGCGTCGCCTGCATCACCGTCGCCCGGGAGGTGCCGATCAGGTCGGCCAGCGCCTGCGGGTCCCGGGTGGTGTCCTTGTCGGCGAGCACCACTCGTGCGCCCGCCAGCAGCGGCAGGTACAGCTCCAGGGCGGCGATGTCGAAGCCGACCGTCGTGACCGCGAGCAGCCGGTCCTCCGCGGTCAGGGCGAACGGACCGGTCATCGAGTCGAGGAAGTTGACCAGGGCGGCGTGGCCGACGACCACGCCCTTGGGGCGGCCGGTCGAACCGGAGGTGTAGATCACGTAGGCGGGGCTGTGCGGCAGGACCGGGGCCAGGTTGTCCGGCGCGTGGTCCTCGGTGCGGGCGGCCTCCAGCCAGCCCTCGTCCACGACCAGGACGGGCCGGGAGTCCTCGGTCATGTACGTGATGCGGTCGGCGGGGAAATCCGGGTCGAGCGGTACGTACGCCGCACCCGACTTGGCCACGGCGAGCAGCACGGTGACGAGGTCCGCGGAGCGCGGCAGCCGGACGGCGACCCGGTGACCGGGGCCCGCACCCCGCGCGACCAGCAGCCTGGCCACGCGGTTGGCGCGGGCGTTGAGCTCGCCGTAGGTGAGTTCGCGGTCGCCGCAGACCACGGCCGTGGCGTGCGGGGAGCGGGCCGCGACGGCCTCGAAGAGCTGCGGCAGCGCGTCCGCGGGCACGACGCGTCCGGTCGCGTTCCACCCTTCGAGCAGCATCGCACGTTCGTCGTCGGCGAGGACTTCCACGCGTCCCGTGGGAGTCGAGGGGGCGGTCGCGAACTGCTCCAGGACGCGGGTGAGCCGGGCGACGGTCCTCTCGGCCCCGGCGGCGTCGATCAGGTCGGGCTGGTGGTCGATCCGGAGCCGGAGCCGCTCGCCGGGGTGGACGACGAGGCTCAGCGGGAAGTGTGCGCCCTCGTGGGCCCGGGCGTCCACGAGCCGCAGACCGCCCTCGCCCGCCAGGGTGCCGAGGGCGGCACGGTCAAGGGGGTAGTTCTCGAACACCATGGAGGTGTCGAAGAGTTCGCCGAGCCCGGTCCACCGCTGGATGTCGGCGAGACCGACGTGCTGGTGCTCCAGCAGGGCCGCTCGCTCCTGCTGGACGCGTGCGGCGAGGGAGCCGAGGGGTTCGGCGGGGTCCAGCCGGACGCGCAGGGGCAGCGTGTTGATGAACAGGCCTGCCATGTCCTCCACTCCGCCGAGTTCGGCGGGACGGCCGGCCACAGTGGTGCCGAACACCACGTCGGTGCGGCCCAGGAGCTGGGACAGGACCAGCGACCAGGCGGCCGTGGTCAGGGAGTTGAGGGTGACGCCGAGTTCGCGGGCGCGCTGTCCCAGGCGGGCGGTGAGCGCGGCGGACAGGTCGTGCTCCACGCGGGCGGGAAGGACCGGGGTGCGGCCGGGCACGGCCGGCGCCAGCCGGGCGGGCTCCTCGAACCCGTCGAACGCCGCGGTCCAGGCCTGCCGGGCGGCCTCGGTGTCCTGTGCCGCGAGCCACGCCAAGTAGTCCTCGTAGGGCCGCGTTTCGGGCAGTGGCCGCTCGTCGGCGTAGCCGTGGAGCAGGTCGCGGACGAGGACGGGCAGCGACCAGCCGTCGACGACGGTGTGGTGGGCGGTCAGCGCCAGGACGTGGTGCTCGGCCGACGTGCGGACCAGCAGGAAGCGGACGAGCGGCGGCCGGTCCAGGGCGAAGCGCGTGGCGCGTTCCCGGGCGAGCAGCGCGTCCAGCGCCTGCCCGTCCGCGGCCGTCTCCTCCCGCCATCTCAAGGGGACTTCGGCCGGGACGACCTGGACGGCACGGCTCAGTCCTCCGTGCCGGAAGCCGGCGCGCAGTGCGTCGTGCCGGCGCAGCAGATTCGCCGCGGCGGTGCGCAGGAGGGTGGTGTCGAGTGGGCCGCCGAGTTCGAGGACGGCCTGGACGGTGTAGAGGTCGGGCTGGTCCTCGTCGAAGACGCTGTGGAAGAGCAGGCCTTCCTGAAGGGGTGTCAGCGGCAGGACGCGGGCGCCGGACGGGGCGTCGAGGAGGGCGAGTTCGTGCTGCGGCAGGGGGTCGGGAAGGGTGTGCGTCCCGGTGTCCGTCGCGGTCCGGGCAACGGCGGCCAGGGCCTCGACGGTGCGGTGCACGAAGACGTCGCGTGCGGTGAGGGCCAGGTTCGCGCGCCGGGCGTGGGACACCAGCCGCAGGGCCAGGACGCTGTCGCCGCCGAGGTCGAAGAAACTGTCGTCGACGCCTGCCTGCGGCACGCCGAGGACCTCGGCGAACAGGGCGCACAGTCGGGTCTCGGCGGCGGTGCGCGGGGCGCCGCCCCGTGAGGCGTGGGAGGGCGCGGGCAGGGCGGCCCGGTCCAGTTTGCCGTTGGGGTTGAGCGGCAGCGCCGGCAGCGTGACGAAGGCGGACGGCACCATGTAGTCCGGCAGGGCCTGGGCCACCCGGGCGCGTAGCTCGCCGGTGTCGGCGCGGCCGACGACGTAGGCCACCAGCCGCTTGTCGCCCGGACGGTCCTCGCGCAGCACGACGGCGGCGTGTTCCACCGCGGAGTGGGCGGCGAGGACCGCCTCGATCTCGGCCGGTTCGACGCGGAAGCCGCGTACCTTCACCTGCTGGTCGGCGCGTCCGAGGTATTCGAGCCGGCCGTCGGCGGTCCAGCGGGCCAGGTCCCCGGTGCGGTACATGCGCTCACCGGCGCCGGAGAAGGGGTCGGCCACGAACCGCTCGGCGGTCAGGCCGGGGCGGCCGAGGTAGCCGCGGGCCAGACCCGTGCCCGCGATGTACAGCTCGCCGACGGTGCCGGCCGGGACCGGGCGCAGGGAGTCGTCCAGGACGTAGGCGCGGGTGTTGGCGATGGGGCGGCCGATCAGGACGGCGCCCGCGGTGACGTCGGCGTACAGGCTGTCGCCGCTGGCCTCGGAGGATCCGTACAGGTTCAGCAGGCGGGCGCCGGGCAGCGCGGCCCGGAACCGGTCGGCGTGGGCCGGGGGCAGGGCCTCGCCGCTGGTCACCCACAGCGTGCACGGGGCGATCGCACCGGCGTCGTCGCCGTCCAGGAGCTCGGCCAGGAGGCTGGGCACAAGGGTGATGCGTCCGACGCCGTGCCGGGCCACGAGCTCCGTCATCATGGCGGCGCTGCGGGCGGCCTCGGGGCCGCAGAGCACGACGGGCGCGCCGTGCACGAGCGGACCGAGAAGTTCAGTGGTGCCGTCCACGAAGCTGAGAGAACTCTTGGCGAGCACGGGCCGTCCGTCGAAGGGGAATTCCTCCCCGAACCACAGCAGCCGGTTGACGGCGCCTTCATGGAGGCCGATCACGCCCTTGGGAACACCCGTGGATCCTGAGGTGTAGATGAGGTACGCCGGGTGGGCGGGGGTCAGCGGCCGGGGGCGGTCGGCGTCGGTGGGGTTGTGCACGGGCCGGCCGGCGGTGTCGAGGTCGCCGATGACCAGCGCGTCGCCGCCGTGCGGCGGCAGGCCGGCGGCGAGGTCCGCGGTGGTCAGGACGAGACCGGGGCGGGCGTCGCCGAGCATGTGGGCGATGCGGTCGGCGGGGTAGTCGGGGTCGACGGCCAGGTAGGCGGCGCCGGACTTGAGCACGGCGAGCAGGGCGACGACCAGGTCGGCGGAGCGCGGCAGCGCGAGGCCGACGTGCTGGTCGGGCCCCGTCCCGTGGGCGATGAGCAGGTGGGCGAGACGGTTGGCCCGGGTGTTGAGTTCGGCGTAGGTGAGCGTGCCGCCGTCGTGGTGGAGGGCGGGCGCGTCCGGGGTACGGGCGGCCTGTGCCTCGAACAGCACGGGCAGGGTGGTGGCCGCCCGCTCGCGCGCGGTGGCGTTCCAGGTTCCGAGGAGCGTGTCGCGTTCGGCGTCGGTGAGCAGCTCCAGGGCGGCGACCGGGCGCCCGGGTTCGGTCGCGGCGCGCTGGAGGAAGGCGGTGAACCGGTTCTGCTGGCGTGCGAGTTCGTCCTCGGTGTAGAGCTCGCGGTTGCCGCAGAACTCCAGTTGTGTCTCCCCGGTGCCGGGCGTGCGGTAGAGGTTGACCGTCAGGTCGGCGATGGGGCCGTTGGCGAGCTGACGGCGCATGGCGGTGCGGGCTCCGAAGCGGGTCTCCTGCTCGAAGGCCATCACGTTGACCTGCGGGCCGGTCAGGGCATCGGCCTCGGCGGACAGACCGAGCCGGGCGCGCAGGGTCTCGCCGCGGTGGCGCTGGTGCCGGATGGCCTGGCGGATCCGTTCCTCCGCCTGGTCCACGAGGTCACCGAAGGTGGTGTCCGGGTGGACGGTGAGGCGGACGGGCACCTCGTTGGCGAGCATCGCGGGCGTGCCGAGTTCCGCACGCGAACGCCTGGCGGCCATGGGCATGTTGACAATGACCTCTGACCGTCCGAGCAGGCGGTGCACATAAGCGGCGGTGGCGGCGACGACCGTCGCGGACAGGCCGCCGACACCGCCGTCGGCGTACCCGCCGAAAACCTCCGGCGACAGGGGCGTGACCAGGCGCAGGGTGCTCGGTGTGGCGGGGGCGACCCGCCCGGCGAGCGGGGTGCCCTCGTGGTGGTCGGCGAACGCGGCCAGCCAGTGGGCGGCGTCCGTGGCGTGCCGGGGGGAGGCGAGGTAGGCGGCGTCCTCGGCGAGCAGCTCGGCGAGGGGTGCGGCGGTGGATCCGGCCGGGGCCAGGCCCTGCTCGAACGCGGTGTACAGCTCCGCGAGCCGCCGGATGTAGAGGTGCTGGCCGAAGCCGTCCAGGACGATGTGGTGGTAGCGGAAGTACAGGACGCTGCGCTGCTCCCCGGTGGTGAACAGCGCGTGCGTGTACGGAGCTTCACGGCTGAGGTCGGTGGCCCGGGCGAGGTCGGCGGCCGTCCAGGCCCCGACCTCGGCCTCCGGGTCCGGCCGGTTCGTGAGGTCGATGACGTGCAGTTCGGGCTCACCGGCCGGCTCGATGGTCAGCCGGGGCCCGTCCGCCGTGTCATGGAACCGGGTGCGCAGTGTCTCGGCCTCGGCAACGGCCTGGGTGACGGCCCGGCGCAGGGCGTCCTCGTCGAGCCGTCCGGTGAGCGTGTAGGTGACGCCGCAGTTGTAGAAGGGATTGTCGGGTGCCATGCGCTGCGCCACCCAGATGCCAGTCTGCGCGGCGGACACGGTGTGGAACGTGTTGCTGACGTCGGACACGGGCTTCCCATCCCCCAGGGCGCTGCGGTGTACGTGGAACTGCGGTACGCGAATGTGTGGTGCGGCGGGCCCCTCAGGCGGCTTCGCCGCGGGCGCGCTCCTCGCCGATGGCGGTGAGGAGCGCGTCGACGGTGGGGTTGTCCCACATCATCGTCGGGTCGACGGTGAACCCGAGGTGGTCCTCGATCTCGGCGGCGACGGACAGGGCGTACACCGAGTCCAGGCCGTAGTCGCTGAGCGGTACGTCGGGCCGGATGTCGGCGGCCCGCATCCTCAGGTGTTCGGCGAGGCGCTCCACCAGCCAGCCGCGCAGGTCGTCGTTGTCGGCGGCGGTGGTGCTCGGGGCGGTGCTCTCGGACATGGGGGTCTCCCGTCGGGTTGTCGGTCGGCGGTCGGCGCGGGCCGCCGTGGCGGGCTCGCGGCCGTGCGTGGGCCTGGGCTCGAGGACGGTGGGCCGGGTGTGCTCAGCCGGCGAGCGGCCGGGGCAGCAGACCGAGGCCCCGCGAGCGGGCGCAGCGGTCCAGCAGTTCGTCCCACAGAGGCTGTTGAAGAGGGTCGGGAAGGGAGGGCGAGGGCGCGCCGAGCGGGGTGCGCAGCCGGTGCAGGGCCGCGGCGGCCCAGGCCGGGTCGGCCAGGAAGGTGTCGTCGGTGCCCCGGGCGTGCCGCCAGGTCTCGAAGCAGGCCGCGGCGACGAGGACCTTCACGTAACGGGTGGTCAGGTCGTAGGTGGCCGAGCTCGCCCCGACCGACAGCTCGGCCGGCGAGAGCGCGGTGCACTCCTCTGCCAGGGTGACGAGCTCGCGGGCGAAGTACTCGCCGTGCATGCGCAGCGCGGTGTGTGCCGGCCCGGTACCGTCCGGCATGGTGGCGAGCCCGGCGGCCAGTGAGGTACTCAGGCTCTCGCGCCCGGCGGCGCTGATGGCGAGCCGGCGGAAGTCGAAGGGCGGGAGGCCGGCGCCGGGCCGGAACAGCTCGGCCGGTGCGGTGGCCTCGCCCAGCCAGGACCGCCTGGCGAGCAGCGGGAGCTGCGGCAGCAGCGACACCTGGCAGGCGGCGCGCGCCGCGTGCCCGAAACCGGCGGGCTGGATGTCGCGCAGGAGCTTCTGGAAGGCCGCGGAGGCTCCTTCGCGGATGTAGAAGTGGGCGCCCATCACGGCCGAGAGCTGGTTCATCACGTCCATGAGCGTCTTGGACACGAAGAACTTCACGGCCTGCGCGTGGATCGGGGTCTGTTCCGGCACCAGGTGCAGGGCGCGGGTCGCCACGGTCGCGAAGCAGTCGGCGGTCAGCAGGTCCGAGAACGCGGCGGCGAGCACCGCGCGGACGTGCGCGAGGTCGGCTGCGGTACGACCGTACAGACGACGGCCCTTGACGTGGTGGACGGTGATGCGCAGGGCCGTGTCGACGAGGCCGGTGAACATCGACACCAACGTGGTGCGGGTGACCTGGAAGGAGCGCAGCGCGGTCTCCAGACCCTGTCCCGGGTTGCCGAGGACGGCGCTCTCGGGCAGCAGGCAGTCGCGGAACTCGATGCCGCCCAGCTGCACCCCGCGCATGCCGCTGGTGCGGAAGCGGGGCAGATAGGCCATGTGTCCCGCGGGCACCCGCGACTTGTCGACGAACAGCTGGGAATGGCTGCGGCTGCCGGGGCGTTCGGAGGTGCGGGCGAAGACCACCACGGCCTCGGCGCGCTGGACGTTGGTGATGATCTCCTTGCGGCCGTTGAGGAGGAGACCGTCCGGTCCGGGCAGCGCGGTGAACTCGGTCCCGGCCATGTCGTTGCCGTGGGCCAGCTCGTGGTAGGCGACGGCCACCCGACGACCGGAGCACAGCAGTCCGGCGGCCCGGCGGCACTGCTCGTCGCTGCCCGCGGTCCACAGGTTGACGCCGGCGATGAACGAACTGGCCCCGTAGCCCAGTCCCAGGCAGGGGTCGCGCCGGTAGAGCGAGCGCATGATCTCCACGAGATGGTCCAGCCGGTCGAGTCGGCCGCCGAACGCGGTGGGCACGAACTCGGTGCCCAGGCCGTACTCGTGCAGTGCCTGTTCCCCGGCCTCGAACATCTCGCCGCGCTCGTCGGCCTCGAGGGCGGCGCGCAGGCCGAGCGGGTTGTCGTCGGCGAAGGGGTCGCCGAGCGCGGCCTCCAGGGTGCGCAGCCGTGCGGGCCCGGCGGTGGTGGCGGACGCGGTGGTCACTGGACGCCCTCCTGCGCATAGGGGGCCGGCAGGGACGGAGGCGCGCCGTCGGTGGTCGCGAGCAGCCGGTCGGCCAGCTGGTCGAAGGCGGCGGCCCGCGTCTCGTCGGTGGCGATGCCGAGCCGGTTGAGGACGAGGGTGAGGCCGGCCCGGAGCCACAGCCCGTCGTACGGTGTGCGGGCGCTGTCCAGCCACAGGTGCACCAGGGTGGCGGCCGCGAAGCACAGCTCGTACTGGGCGGCCAGGTCGAAGGCGGACTGCGGGACGTCGCGGCCCGTGCGTTCTTGGTACTCCATCCCGCCGTGCACCGCTTCGGCGAGGCCGGTGAGCTCGTCCGCCATGCGTGCCGCTTCGGACGGCAACTGTCCCTCACGGACGCCGGCTCGCAGCCGGTCCAGTGCCTCGGGCATGAGCTGTACGAGGCTGCAGCCCCGGGTCGACAGCAGCCGCAGCCGGTCCGGCTCGAAGGGCGGTGGTGGGCTGCCCGGCATCGTCGCGGTGACGGCGTCCCGGTCGGCCGTGCCGCGGCGCCAGGAGCGTGCGAGGGCCGGGAAGTGGTCGATGAGCAGGCTGCGGTTGACGGCGGTGCTGCCGTCGAAGACGGCAACGATGCGGTGGTCGCGGTCGAGTTTGGCGAAGGCGCCGTCGAGATAGGTGCCGTCGCTCAGGAAGCCGCGGACGCCCAGCAGTTCGCCGAGCCGGTCGAGGGTCTCCTGGGCGAGCGTGGGCACGAGTGCCTTGGTCACGGAGGCGACGACGCCCATCTCAGGGGTCAGGGTGTGGATGGCGCGGGCGGCGACGGTGGTGACCGCTTCGGTGACGATCAGTCCGGCGCAGGCCTCGCCCAGGATGCGGCGCACGCGCGGGAGGTCGCCGAGCCGACGGCCGTAGAGGCGGCGGCCGAGCGCGTACTCGGCGGCGATCCGCAGTCCGTGGTCGAGTGCGCCGAGCGAGAGGGCGGTGCACACGGTGCGGGTCAGCTGAAGGGTTTTCAGCACCGTTTCGACTCCGGTGCCTTCCGGGCCGACGAGTGCCTCGTCGGGCACCAGGGCGCCGTCGAAGGCGATGCCGCTGATGTCGGCGCCCCGGATACCGTGGGTGCGCACCTTGGGCAGCAACCGGTGGCTGCCCGGGGCCAGCCTGTCCTTGTCGACCAGGAAGAGGCTGAAGCCCCGTGGGCCGCCCCGTTCACCGGTGCGTGCGAGGACGCACAGGAAACGGCCCCGCGTGGCGTTGTTGATGAGCCACTTCTCTCCGTCGAGCCGCCACCCTCCCTCGGTACGCCGGGCGGTGAGCTCTCCGGCGAGCAGGTCGCTGCCGTGGTGGCGCTCGGTCAGTGCCCAGGAGGCGACGCCGCCGGCGCACACCTCGGCGGCGAGTACGGCCGCCTGCCGCTCACTGCCCGCGACCTGGACGGGGGCGGTGCCGAGGAACGTCTTGCCGTGGGCGACCGCGACGGTCAGATCCCGGCGGGCCACGGTGCGCAGGAGCTGGACCAGTTCGACGTGGTCACCGAGGAGACCGCCGTGGCGGGCGTCGACGTAGTGCGCGGCGAGGTTGAAGTCGTCGAGCACGCGGCAGGCTTCGGCGGGGAAGGCCTCCGCGCGGTCCAGCGCCGCCAACGTACCGGGGCTGAGGGCGCCGTCGCCGGATTCGGACCGGCGCAGGAACTGGTCGAGTCTGAGCACAGAAGTGTGCGGCACTGTGGATCCCCCGTTGTGTGGCTCCTCGGGCCGGGTGCGGCTCCGCGGAACTGTTCGTGGTCCGGCACCCGGTCGGTGTGTGCGGGTCGGCCGGTGTGCTGCGTGGTTACGCGGTGACTCGTTCCAGGCGCGGGTCGAGCCGGGCGATGAGCGCGGAGATCTCTCCGGCGCAGAAGAGCTCCCGCATCTGCAGACGCTGGATCTTGCCGCTCGTGGTGCGCTGTACGGCGCCACGGCGGACCAGGGCGAGTCCCGACAGATGAGCGCCGAACTCGGTGAAGACGGTGCGCCGGATCGAGCTGGCCAGCCTCTCCAGCTCGTCCTCGGTATGACGGCCGCGCAGTTCGTGGACGAGGACGAGGAGTTCCTCCTGACGGCCCTCGTCGTCCTGGACGGGCACGGTGAAGGCCGCGCCGAACATGCCGTGCAGTTCGGGGTGGTGTTGGCGGGCCTCGTACTCGATGTCCTGCGGGTAGAGGTTGCGGCCGCGCAGGATGAGCATCTCCTTGAGCCGGCCGGTGATGAACAGCTCGCCGTCGAGCACGGCGCCCAGATCCCCGGTGCGCAGGTAACCGCTCTCGGTGCCGGGGCCGGCGTCCGAGACCGTGCCGTTGAAGGTCCGCTCGGTGGCCTCGGCGTTGTCCCAGTAGCCCTGGCCGACGCTCGGGCCGCGCAGCCAGATCTCGCCGATCTCCCCTTCGGACAACGCACGCCGGCTGTCGGGCTCGACGATGCGTACGTCGTAGTCGTGCGGGAAACCGCAGGAGACGACGTCCCTGCCGGGACCGGCCGCGGAGACGGGCACGAGGGCCCCGCCCGCCAGACGCTGCTCGTCGACGCGGAGCACCACGGGCTCGCGATGGCCGGAGCCGCTGACGAAGACGGTGGCCTCGGCCATGCCGTAGCAGGGATTGAGGGCTTCGGTGCGCAGGCCCGCGGCGGCGAAGCGCTTGGCGAAGGCGGTGAGAGTGGCGGCCTGGACCGGCTCCGATCCGTTGTTGGCGAACTTCCAGCGGGACAGGTCGAGCCCGGCGAGCTGCTCGTCGGTGACCTGACGACTGCACAGTTCGTAGGCGAAATTGGGGCCGGCGGACCAGGCGATGTCGAACTCGTCGATCAGGCGCAGCCACCAGTGCGGCCGCTTGAGGAAAGTGGTGGGGCTCATGAGCACACAGGAGCTGCCGAGGTAAAGCGGCGGCAGGAGAATGCCCATCAGGCCCATGTCGTGGTAGTGCGGGATCCAGGAACCGAAACGGGATCCGTCGTCGAGGCCGAAGGTCCGGCACAGGCTCTCGGCGTTGTGCAGCAGATTGCCGTGGGTGAGGACGACGCCCTTGGGGTCGCCCGTCGATCCCGAGGTGTATTGCAGCAGGGCGACGGAGTCGTGGTCGAGCCGCGGCAGCGGTTCCGCGGCCGGCGAGGGCTCCTCGAGGGTGTCGGTGACCACCAGCGCGTCACGGTCACGGTCGAAGGCCTCGGCCCAGTCGCCGACCTCCACGAGGGCGCGGCTCTCGGTGAGCACCGCGGTGACGTCGGCGTCGGCGGCGATGACGGAAACCCGGCGCTGGTGATGGCGGTATCGGCCAGGAAGTGGTGAGGGCACGGCCACGACACCGGCGTAGAGGCAGCCGACGAAGGCCACGGCGAATTCGATGCCTTCGGGGTACAGCAGCAGGGCACGGTCCCCGGGTGCGCACCGCTTCAGCAGTGCCGCGGCCACCGAGCGGGCTCTTCGGTCGAGTTCCGCATAGGTTAAGGATATTCGACCGTCATCGGCATCGAAATCGGATAGGAATGTGACCGCTGTACTCGAGCCACGATCTGCGACATTTCTACGGATCGCCTCCGTGAAATTGACATGCATCTACAAGCTCCTCCCCCGAGGCGCACCATCATTCCAGCGCGGCTACTATTGACCGTTCTCGCGAATCCAATCGGCGTGACGTCCACTGGCGATCGACCGATGACCAAAGTCAACTTTGCTGACCTTAGGGATCATTGGATGGCACAGTCAACCCCCCAGAGCAACCTTCGCAAGGGCCGGGCCACCTCCTGAGTCAGTATCAAACGCCTGCTCAGGAGCAGGTCAACCCACTTTGGTCAGTTCATGCCCAACTAAGGTCACGCACCTCCCGACCGCCTGGTGACGTGGCTCGAATCCATCGGTCCTGTCAAGCGATTAAAGATGTCCCAGGTCAGTCGACTTGCGCTTGACACCCCAACAGAGGCATGTCTACTGTCCGGTCGATCACCAACTGCCATTCACTGGAGAGGGTGTTTGACCGTGGGGGGAACGGTACTCTTATCTGGCACTTCGTCAGATGCGCACACCTGGAATTTAATTTATATACACCTCTTCCTCGAAGAGCGTGGATACACGGTCAACAATCTCGGCTCCTGCGTTCCGGATGCCCTTCTCGTGCCTATGTGTCGTGAATTGAGGCCTGATCTCGTCGTCCTCGGCAGCGTCAACGGACACGGGTTCACCGACGGCCTTCAGGCCATCCGGGCGATCAGACAGCAGCATGATCTGCGCCACCTCCCGGTGGTGATCGGCGGCAGGCTGGGGACCGACGGGCTGCGCAACGCGGGCGCCACGCGCCGGCTTCTGGACGCCGGCTTCGACGCCGTGTTCGACAACGGGGACCTCGGCGCGTTCGACCTCTTCCTGAACCGGCGCCGTACGGCCGCGGCATGACGGCCCCGGCGGACCGCGACTTCGGCTCCTTCGTGGCAACGGCCCGCTCCCGCGGCCGGCTGGTCGTGCAGCCCCGGATGGGATTCGGCAGCCGGGCGCGGATGCGCGTCGGGCTTGAGCGCACCAGGCAGGCCGAAGGGGTGACCGCGGGCACCATCACCCTGGACAGCTACACCCGGGTCGGTGACTTCGCCGCCGCCCGGGCCGCGGTGGCGCAGAACCTGCCGCTCAACGGCTATCCGCTGCTGGCGCACGGGGCGGAGGCGACCAGGGCCCTCCTCGACGGTGTCCAGGACGAGACGTTCCCGGTCCAGGTCCGGCACGGATCCGCACGCCCGCAGGCACTGTTCGCCGAACTGATCGCGGCGGGCCTGCACGCGACCGAGGGCGGCCCCGTCTCGTACTGCCTGCCCTACAGCCGTACGCCGCTGCGCGAGTCGGTGCGGCACTGGGCGGAGAGCTGTGAGCTGCTGGCCTCGGCGGGCGGACCGGACACGGTGCCGCACCTGGAGTCGTTCGGCGGCTGCATGCTCGGCCAGCTCTGCCCGCCCGGCCTGCTGGTGGCGCTGAGCGTGCTGGAAGGACTCTTCTTCGCCCAACACGGGCTGCGCTGCGTCTCCCTCAGCTACGCCCAGCAGACCAGCGTCGAGCAGGACGCGGAGGCGCTGGCGGCGCTGCACCGGCTGGCCTCCGAGGAGCTGCCGCACGACGTGCGGTGGCACAGCGTCCTGTACGCGTACATGGGTCTCTACCCCGACACGGCACGGGGGGCGCAGCGGCTGCTGCAGTCCGCGGCCCGGCTCGCCGTGCGGGCCGGAGCGGCCCGGCTGATCGTGAAGACCGCCGCCGAAGCACATCGCATCCCGACGATCGCCGAGAACGTGGCCGCACTCGAGCTGGCCGCGCGCACCGCGGAGCACAGCCGCCCGGACGGACCCCGGCCACCGCCGGCCGAGTCCGAAGGCACGGTCTACGCGGAGGCACGCGCGCTGGTGCACGCCGTACGCGAGCTGCATCCGGACCTGGGCACGGCCTTGGTCCGCGCCTTCGACCGGGGTCTGCTGGACGTGCCGTTCTGTCTGCACCCGGACAACCAGGGACGGACCCGGAGCCGCATCGACGACAGGGGCCAGCTGTGCTGGTCCGCCACCGGCGGCCTGCCCCTGCCCCACACGGCCGGGCTGCCGGACGCGCCCGCGATGACGGCGGCCGGGCTGCTGGACTCCCTGACGTTCGTCCGGCGGGCGTACGACTCATGACCGATCTTCCGCTGTTCGAATCACTTTCGGCACACCGCACACATGCCGAGCGGAAGGGGCGGGTCGTGCCCTTCCGCAGAGGTGGCACGGGCGCGCTGCGGGGATCTTGGACACATGAACCTGCGTCGTCCCCTCCCCCGGTCCGTCGCCCTGTCGGCGACGGCCGTCGCGCTGCTGCTGGCCGGCCTCTGCCTGTGGCCCTCGCCGTCCACCGCCTCCCGTACCGTCCGTACCGACCCGGCGGCCCCGGTGGTGCCCCGGCTGCCGACGCCCACCGGGCCGTACGCCATCGGCCGGGCGGATCTCAGGCTGGTCGACCGGCAGCGGACCGATCCCTTCACACACCGCGGCCCGCGCGAACTCATGGTCAGCGTCTGGTACCCGGCGAGCGACACGACCGGGCGGCCGCGGGCCCGCTGGATGTCTCCCGGAGTCGCCCGGGACTTCTCGGCGTCCGCCGCCCGCATCCTCGGTCTGCCCGCGGGGCGGGTCGACTGGTCCGCGGTGACGACGCACGCGGTCCTCGGCGCACCGCCGGCCGAGCCCGCCCGGCACCGGCCGACGATCCTGTACTCGCCCGGTCTGGGCACCTCCCGCTCCTGGGGCACGCTGCTGGTCGAGGAACTCGCCGGCCGGGGTTACGTCGTCGTGACGATGGACCACACCTACGAGTCCCTCGGAGTGGACTTCGGGCACGGCCGGATCGCCCGGGCCGTGCCGGCGGGCACCGGCACCGACGAAGGGCTGGCCCGGCGCATGCGGGTGCGCGCCGCGGACACCTCCTTCGTCCTGGACGCGCTCGCCCGGCCCGGCACGCGGCGGGCGCTGCCCGCAGGTCTCGGCCCACAGCTGGATCTGGACCGGATCGGGATGTTCGGCCATTCGGCGGGCGGCATCACCGCGGCCGAGACCATGGCGCGGGACCCGCGGATCGACGCGGGGCTGGATCTCGACGGGTTCCATGTGACGCCCGCCCGGCGCTCCTGGCCGGAGCTGGACCGCCTGGTGCGCGCGGGGCTCGACCGCCCGTTCCTGATGGTGGGGTCCGCCGCGACGCCCGCCGAGGCACTGCCTGCCCGGCTGCACGGCAGCTCGCCGGCATCGGTGTCGGTCCGTCGGCTGGAGGGCACGGCGCACTACTCCTTCAGCGACTTCCAGGCGCTACTGCCGCAACTGCGCGGCCGGGCGGGGCTGTCCGGGCCGCGCACCGCCCGGCTGATCGGCACCGCCGCCCCGAAGACCGTGGTCGACCGCGAACGCGCGATCGTCACCGACTTCTTCGATCTCCACCTGCTCCGCCCGGATCGCGCGGGCGGCTGAACCGGCCGGACCGACGGGGGAACACATGTCCGCATCGATGATCAGCACGACGGACCTCACCAAGTCCTACGACGGGGTGCACGCCCTGCGCGGGGTCAGCCTGGAGGTGGCGGAGGGCACGGTGCTGGGGCTGCTCGGGCACAACGGTGCCGGGAAGACCACGCTCGTGAACATCCTGGCCACGCTGCTGCCGCCGAGCGGCGGCAACGCGAAGGTGGCCGGTCACGACGTGGTCCGCGACAGCCGGAGCGTCCGCGGATGCATCGGACTCACCGGCCAGTTCGCCTCGGTGGACGAGAAGCTGTCCGGGTACGACAACCTGGTGCTGATCGCCCGGCTGCTCGGTGCCAGTCCCCGGCAGGCCGGCGAGCGGGCCGAGGAGCTGCTGGAGGCGTTCGACCTCTCCGCGGCCGGGCGCCGGCTGTGCCGTACCTACTCCGGCGGGATGCGCAGACGACTGGATCTCGCCGCGAGCCTCGTCGGCCGGCCTCAGGTGATCTTCCTCGACGAGCCGTCCACCGGACTGGACCCGGCCAGCCGGATCTCGCTGTGGGAAACCGTCGAGGCGATGGTCGCGGACGGCACCACCGTGCTGCTGACCACGCAGTACCTGGAGGAGGCGGAGCGCCTCGCCGACACCGTGGCCGTCCTCTCGCAGGGCAGCGTCGTGGCGGCCGGCACGCCGAGCGAGTTGAAGTCCCGGGTGGGTGAGCGGCGGGCGCAGTTGTCGACCACCCGGCGCGATGACGCCGTCAAGGTCGCCGAGGCGCTGCGCGGGGCCGGGTTCGCCGCCGTGCAGACTCCGGAGGAGGGTGCGGTGAGCGTGCCGGTCGCCGGCTTCGACGACTTCGCGCAGGTCGTCCGAGCCGTCGAGAGGGCCGCGGTGCCCGTCACGGGTCTCACCCTGTCGGAGCCGTCGCTGGACGACGTCTATCTCTCGCTCGCCGCCAAGTCCACGGCGGCCGACGGCCGTTGACCTTCCGAGGAGCTACCACCATGACCGTCACGGTTCCCACCGGCCGCACCCGCTCCGCGGCACCCGTCCGCTGGCAGCCCGCGAGCGCACGCGCCCAGTTCACCGTGCTGACCGGGCGCAGCCTGCGCGGGCTGGTCACCGACCGCAGGCTCGTCGTCCTCACCTTGGTCCAGCCGCTGATCCTGCTGGTCATTTTCAGCCAGGTGTTCGGCAGCATGGCCTCCCGGGAACACTTCCCGGCGGGCATGAACTACATCGACTACCTGATGCCGGCCATTCTGGTCACCAGCGGGATCACCTCGGCCGTCGGCTCAGGCGCCGAGTTGATCCGGGACATGGACAACGGGGTGCTGACCCGGTTCCGTTCGCTGCCGGTCGGGCTGCACTGGATCCTGGTCGCCCGCGCCGTCGCGGACGTGCTGCGCACCACCGCCCAGACCGTGCTGCTGCTGGTGTGCGCCACGCTGTTCTTCGGTTTCGACCCGACCGGCGGTGTGCTGGGCATCACCGCGGCGCTGGCCCTGTCACTCCTCGTCATCACCGCGCTGACCTGGGTCTTCATCGCCCTGGGCACCTGGGTGCGCAGCGCGCGGATCATGCAGAGCGTCAGCGGTCTGGCCCTGTTCCCCCTCATGTTCGCCTCCAGCGCGTACGTCCCGCTGGACGCGCTGCCCGACTGGCTGCGCGTGGTGGCCGTGGTCAACCCCGTCTCGTACGCGGTGGACGCCACCCGGGCGCTGGCTCTGGACCAGCCGCTGGGCGGCGACGTGCTGGGGGCGGTGTCCACCAGCCTGCTGGTGATGGCCGTGGCCATGGCCGCGGCGGTAGCCGGGTTCCGCAGGCCGCTCACCCGCTGACCGGCCTCAAGGACGCGGAGGGGGCGGGACGCCCGGCCGGCGTCCCGCCCCTCGCGTGCCGCGGGTCGTGTCAGTCGGTCATGGCGACCAGGACCCGGCGCGAACCGGTGAAGGAACGCCGGCCGTGCCCCACGGCGACGTTGTCGATCACCATCAGGTCACCCTGGTGCCAGTCGACGTCGACGGCGTTCTCCAGGCCCCGGTCCCGCACCTGCAGGACGTACTCCGCGGGGATGGGGGTGCCGTCGGCGAAGGTCACCGACTGCGGCAGCTCTTCCTCCGGCAGGATCTGCGCGAGTTCGGCGGCCGTGTCGTCGCCGAGGGACGCCGGGTGCCATTGGTCGGACTGGTTGAACCAGACCTCCGCCCCGGTCTCCGCACGGGTGATCGTGGAATGCCGCACCTGGGTGATGCGCAGCGTGCCGTCGGGCAGCCACTTCCAGTCGGCCTCCGCGCCGCGCAGAAACGTCTCCACATCCGCCCGGTCGGTGGTTTCGAAGGTGTCCTGCCAGCTTTTGCCCAGCCCCAGGCCGTCGTGCAGGTTCTGCGTGTAGCGCACTCCGCCGGCGAACGCCTCGCGCACCTCGGGGTCGAGGGAGGCGAGCCACAGTTCCCCGTCGACGATCGGCGTGGCGCCGCCGGTGGCGGGTGCCGTGGCGCAGAAGAAGACGAGCCGCGAGGGCCACCGGTGGCCGTAGCTCAACTCGTTGTGCATCGATATCGTCAGTTCCTGGGGGTACTCCGTCGAGGTGTACACGTTGGAACCGACCTTGGTGCGGGGCGAGTTGCCGTGCACGTAGGCGAGCCGGTTCGGCAGCAGGAGGTCCAGGACGGGGTCCAGGGTGTCCTCGGTGAGGTGGAAGCCGCGGAAGACGACGGCCTTCTCACGGGTGAGCAGGCCCGCGAAGTCCTCGTGACCGCGCAGTAGTTCGGCCAGTCTCTGGGGAGTCCCCCGCCCCTCGTCGGCGGTGATCTCGAAGGGCTTCCAGGCTCGCAGTCCGGCCAGGTCGGTCATGCGGGTCATCCTTCCTGCCTGAGGAACTCGATGATGATCTTGTTCACGGCGTCCGGATCCTCCAGATAGCCGTAGTGCCCACAGTCCGGCACGAGGTCGTACGTCGCTCCGGGGATGGCGTCCGCGACCTCCCGGCCCAGATGGGCGGGGGTGATCAGGTCGTCCGCGAAGGAGATCACATGGCACGGCCGGCCGATGCCCGCATAGGCCGCGAGCCGGTCGTCCATGGCCGAGAACTCCATGTGGACACGGTCCCCCCGGCCGGCCGGTGCCGACATCTCGAACAGATCGAGCCAGTCCGAGATCCGGCCGGAGTCGGCCAGGGTCCGAGGCGAGAGGTTCTGCAGGGCGCGCACCACCGCGGTGTACCGGGGAGGCGGCCGCACCCCCGAGTCGTGCAGCGCGATCTCCGCCCCGGCCAGGGCGCGCCGCATCGTGTCGGACCGGCCGCGGGTCGCCATCAGTACGGCTCGGCGCACCAACTCGGGTCGTACGAGAGCCAGTTCCTGCACGATCTGGGCGCCCATGGAGGTACCGACGAACAGGCAGGGACCGATCCCGAGGTGTTCGACCAGGGCGGCCGTGTCCGCCACCATGTCCTCGACGGTGAAGCCCTCGGCGCATTCCTCCGTGGGCGGGACCCCCCGGTTGTCGAAGGTGATGACCCGGTATCCCGCGGCGGCGAGCGCGGGCACCTGGTGCAGGTCCCAGACCCTCCCCCGGCTACCGCTTCCCATCACCATGACGACCGGCTGCCCGGTGCCCTCGGAGTCGTAGTGCATCCGTATGCCGTTCACGGCCGCCCACGCCATCTGCCCCTCCCCTTCATGTCCCTGTACCGGCGGAAGCGACGGAGGGGGTCACAGCTCGTGAACTCCCGGACAGGCGGACACCATCAGTCGGCCCCCTTGAGCTCTCCCCCGCGGCTGCAATATTCCGGACAGCACCCTAAGTAGATCTTCAAGCCACCGTCAAGACATTTCACCCGGCACGGAAATGCCCACAGCCAACCGCCTGTTTTCCTGTCAAGCACCTTTCGCCACCGGCCAGTCCAACTAAAGTCGCGCACAGGGCAAATCGCCCAGGATTCCGAAGAAGTACCGACTGGCGAGCGGGGCCGGCGTCGAATATAGAATTCGCGCTCTCCGCCGAACGATCCGACACGAGTGTCCCGCCCCTACTTCCACCTCCCCGCGGCGGCGCCCGACTCCCGCCCGGAACGACAACACCGAAGGAGCAGCCGTGCGTCTTGGCGTCGCTGTCGCGTACTGGCCCTGGTTCAGGCTCAAGGAGCAGATCGACATCGCCCGGCTCGCCGACGAGCTCGGGTTCGATTCCGTTTGGGTGGCCGAAACCTGGGGCCAGGAAGCGGTCTCCGTGCTGGGCCACCTGACGGCCGTCACCGAACGGATCCGGCTCGGCGCCGCCGTCCTGCAGATACCGGCCCGGCAGCCCACCGCGGTGGCGGCGGCCGCCGCCACCTTGAACGATCTGTCCGCCGGCCGGTTCATGCTCGGCCTGGGCCTGTCCGGCCCCCAGGTCTCCGAGGGGTGGTACGGCGTCCCGTTCACCCGGCCCCTGGCCCGCACCCGGGAGTACCTGGAGGTCGTCCGGGCGGCGCTGAGCGGGAAGCCGGTCGACCACCAGGGGGAACAGTGGGCCATCCCCGCCTACGGCCAGGGTCTGGGACAAGGCCTGCCCTTCAAGCTGCTGGCACCGCCGGCCGACCGCCGGGTGCCGCTCTACCTGGGCGTCTCCGGAGCCAGGACCGTCGAGCAGGCCGGTGCCCTGGCAGACGGCTGGTTACCGTTCCTGTTCAGTCCCGACCACGCCCAGGAGCTGACCGCGCCGCTCCTGCGCGGCATCGAGAAGGCCGGCCGGGACCGCTCGGACGTGGACGTCGCCCCGATCGTGCCGATGGCGCTCGCCGACGACGTGGCCACCGCACGCGACCAGATCCGCCCGTTCATCACCTTCTACCTCGGCGGGATGGGGTCCCAGGAGAAGAACTTCTACGTCGACCTCGCCGACCGCTACGGCCACGGCGCGTCGGCACGCGCCTGCCAGGAGCGGTTCCTCGCCGGAGACCGGCGTGGCGCCGCCGCCGAACTGTCCGACGACCTGATCGACCTCGTCTCGCTGCCCGCCACGGACGGCACCCTCCCGGAGGGACTCGCCCGCTACGAGGAGGCCGGCGCCGACACCGTCATCGCCATGCCGTTCGGCAACCGCGCCCGCCTGCTGCGAGCTCTCGCAGCGCACCGCAGGGCCTGACCGAACTCCCGCCGTTCACCGTCAACCGACTTTCGTCATGGGCTTCCCCGCAACTTTCGTCGTGGGATTCCCCAGCCGGATCCGCGCAAGCGAAGAAATCTCATCGGTTCGACGGACGAACGGAACCGGAAAGCGCCCGCCGGAGGACCGGCATTTGTTCCTCCGCTGTTTTCAGAGCGCCCTTCGAATTGGCTGGGGGTGACGGTGGTGTTCGGTACCGCGTCCGCTCGGCACGGTCACGGAACAGTTGCCACGCCACCGCGCGTCGCCGTCTTCAGCCGGGACTCCACCTTCACCGTCCGCCCGGGTGCGGTCGGCCGAACGTCCCGCCGGCCCTCACAGGTCGCCCGGTGTGTCCAGACCGGTCAGGGCGCCCACCGGGTCCGGGTCGGGGGTGCCGCGGGGCCACCAGTCGTCGTGGCCCGGCTCGGACTCGTAGGCGTACCACAGGTGGTCGCGGCCGAGGCGGAGCTGGACGTGGCCCCGGGGGTGGGTGAGGCGGTTGCGCCAGGGGCGGAAGGCGGGGAGGTCGGCGGCGAGGAGGAGCGGGCGGGCGCGGTCGAAGCGGCCGGCCGGCGGGTCCCAGGGCTCCTCGAGGACGGCGAGGCCCGCCCTGCCGCCCTGCCGCCAGGCGGCGACCGCGCGCGCCAGCTCGGCGGGGGTGCGGCCGGCGGCTTTGGCGAGGGAGGAGTACAGCGCGCGCGTCGCCGCGGTCAGGCCGGAGCCGGGACGGGCGGCGGCGAGCCGCACCGCGTCCTGCCAGAGGGTGAGCCGGCCCACCGGGTCGCGGCCGGTGGTGAGCAGGGCGTGCGCGCGGGCGGCGGCGTCGGTGGCCAGCTGGTCCAGCGCGAACGGGTCCGGTCCGCCCGGGGACGCGGGATACGCGGGCGGCTGCTCGGGGTGCGGCGGTGGGGGCGACGGGGCCGGGAGCGGAGGGAGGGCGCGGTCGCGTCGGGCGAGGACATCGGCCGCCCGTACGCCGGGCAGGGGTTCCGGTTCCTTCCCCTGGGCGGCGCGGGCCGCGCGGGTGGCGCTGAGCCGGGACAGCGCGTCGATCACCTCGCGCTCGCCGCGTCCGCGCAGCAGGAGCAGCACGAACGGGTCGGCGTCGAGCAGCCGGGCCGTCTGGTAGCAGAGGGCGGCGGCGTGCTTGCAGGGGTGACCGGAATCGGGGCAGCTGCACCGCGGGGCGAGGTCGCCGGGGCCGGGCAGCAGCGGGACCCCGCAGTCGGCGAGGGACTGGGGCATCTCCTTGTCCAGCAGCGCCGCGATGTGGCCGGGACGGTCGGCGGCGGCGTCCAGGAACCGCTCCCAGTCGGTGTCCGTGAACGTCCGCAGCCGCACCTGCACGCGGTACGGCCGCGGGCGGCTGCCCCGCACGTACGCGAGCACGAGTCCCGGCGTGACGGTGATGGCGTCGACATGCCCCTGCTCGGCGTACCCGCGCCCGCGGGCGAGCCGGGCTGCGTCCAGCGCCCCCTCCTCCAGCGCGGTGACCCATGCGTCGCCCCACCAGGTCTCGGCGAAGCCCTCATTGTCCGAGGCTCGGGGCGGGAACTCCGGGAAGGTGCGGCGCAGGTCGCCGTCGCGGGCGGGGGCGGCCATGGAGCGGGGGGTGGCGGGTGCGGGCGGCGCGGTGTCCCGCGGGGTACCGGGCGGGTCGGCGCTTGCGGAGGCTCCGTCCCGGGCACCCGATGCCGAAAGACCGCCGTATGAGGGCGAGTTGTCGGGCGTCGCGGGGGCGCCGCCCGGGCCGGGGGCGCCGCCCGGGCCGGGGGTGGCGTCCGGGCCGGGGGTGGCGTCGGTGTCCGGATCCGGTTCGGTCACCGGTTCAGGCATGCGGAAGGCGTCCGTGAGCGACTCCCGTACCTCACGGGCCCGGGCGTCGGCGGTCCGGTCGCCGCGGGTCGTGCGCGGGACGCGGGGTGACGGGGCACGTCGTTCACGGAGTTCGGTGCCCGCCGCACGGTCGCCGGGTGCCGGACGCGCCCTCGGCGCCCCCTCGCGCGCGGAGCGCAGCGCCTCCCGGGCGATGTCCCCGGGGCGTGGGGTTCCGCGGTGGCCGGCACCACCGTCGGCAGCGGCCTCCGTGTCCCGCGGCGACGGGCCGGCAGGGGGCGGGCCCCCGGCCCGGGGGCCGTACTCACAGGGTGCCAACACCCCCCCCGCGGGCGGCCCGGGAGG
>NZ_JBHYVC010000072.1:0-38883 GCF_042749965.1 Streptomyces sp. NPDC059454
CCTCCATAGTGACTCACCTCACAGCGCAGGCATACCCGAACGGCGCCACTCGTGCTGTACCCTCGGCGACTCCGGCTTCGCTAGTCAAGTTTGAGGACTCCTGTCATCACTGCGCAGACGACTCCCCCGGCACCTCCCTCCGTACACTCCGAACTGACCGGCTGCCCGGCCTTCTTCGTGCCGGGTGACCCCGCCCGCACCGGTCGGGTCGCGTTCTGGCGGCCCGACGGCTCGCCGCCCCCGGCCGTGGACGCGGCGTCGGCCGAGGATTTGACCGTCGTGGTGCCCGGTGACGACGGGATCGAGGCGGTGCGTGTGCCCGCCGCCGTGCTGCCGGTGCGCGACGCGCTCCCGCTCCTCACGCGTGCGCGTGCCGGTGGTGCGGGACACCGGGCCACCCGGTTCTGGGGCGCCGCCGCCGTGCACGCCCTGCACCTGGTGGGGCGCGGTCTGCTGCTGCCCGGCCTCTCCCCCACCGAGCACGACGCCTGGCGCGTAGGCCCGCTGGACGCGGAGGACGTCGAGGCGATCCGCAGGCTCGCCGCCGCGATGCCTCCCGAGGCCCACGCGATGCCTGTGGACGGCACCGAGCCGCCGCGGCTGCCCGAACCCGAGCAGCTGCTGCGCGCCTTCCTCGACGCGGTCGCCGACACCCTCCCCCGCTCCCCCGCCGCCCGCCTCGCGACCGGCACCGCCGCCTTCGCGGTACCGGAACCCCAGCGGCTGCCCGGACTGCGGACCTGGTCCGCCGACATCGCCGCCGGCCACGACGCCGGCGTACGGCTGTCACTGCGGATCGAGGTGCGCGGGCTCACGGACGCGGCCGACACCGCGGACGTGTCGTTCCGGGCCGTCCTCCAGATGCACGGCGTGAGCGACCCCGCGCTCGTCGCGGACGCCGGCGAGGTGTGGGCCGGGGCCTCCGGCGCGGCCTTCGGCTCCCGCGCGCGGATGGACGCCCTGCTCGCGCTCCGCCGCGCGGTGCGGGCCTGGGCGCCGCTCACTCCCCTGTTGGCGGCGGCCGTGCCGGACGCGGTGGACCTCGCGGAGGAGGAGATCGCCGAACTCCTCGGCGACGGCGGCCGGGGGCTCGCCGGTGCGGGCGTCGACGTGCACTGGCCCAAGGATCTGGTCCGCGAACTCACCACCCGCGCGGAGGTCGGTCCCGCCGACGACGAGCCGGGGCCCGGAAGGGCCGGGTTCGCGGACGGACCGTCGTTCCTGTCCGCCGACGACGAGCCGGCGCCCGGAAGGGCCGGGTTCGCGGACGGACCGTCGTTCCTGTCCGCCGACGCGCTGCTCGCCTTCGACTGGTGGTTCGCCCTGGGCGACCGGCGGCTCACGCGCGAGGAGCTGGACCGGCTGGCCGAGGCGAACCGTCCCCTCGTCCGGCTGCGCGACCAGTGGGTCCTCATCGACCCCCGGACGCTGGCCCGGGCCCGTGTGCGCCAGGATCGCAAGATCACGCCGGTCGACGCGCTCGGCGCGGCCCTGACGGGCTCCGTGGAGGTCGACGGCAGCCGCATCGAGGTCCGGCCCACCGGGTGGCTGGCGGCCCTGCGGGACCGGCTCGCGGACCCCGAGGCGCAGGAGCCCGTCGAACAGCCCGCCGCTCTGGCCGCCACCCTGCGGGACTACCAGCGGCGCGGCCTGAACTGGCTGGCCCGGACGACCTCCCTGGGCCTGGGCTGCTGTCTCGCCGACGACATGGGGCTCGGCAAGACCATCACCCTGATCGCCCTGCACCTGCACCGCCAGACCGATCCGGAGTCCGCGGGCCCCACTCTCGTGGTCTGCCCGACCTCCCTGATGGGCAACTGGCAGCGGGAGATCGAGCGGTTCGCGCCCGGCACCCCGGTGCGCCGCTTCCACGGCGCGCGGCGGACGCTGGACGACCTGGCCGACGGCGAGTTCGTGCTCACCACGTACGGCACCATGCGGCTGGACGCCTCCCGGCTCGCCGGGGTCCCCTGGGGCATGGTCGTCACCGACGAGGCCCAGCACGTGAAGAACCCGTACTCCTCGACGGCCCGTCAGCTGCGTTCGATCGGCGCACGCGCGCGCGTGGCGCTCACCGGCACACCGGTGGAGAACAACCTGTCGGAGCTGTGGGCGATCCTCGACTGGACGACTCCCGGCCTGCTCGGCCGCCTCGGCACCTTCCGCCGCCGGTACGCGGACGCAGTCGAGGGCGGGCAGGATCCGGCCGCGGCGGACCGGCTGGCCCGTCTGGTACGGCCGTTCCTGCTGCGCCGCCGCAAGTCGGACCCCGGGATCGCGCCCGAGCTGCCGCCCAAGACGGAGACCGATCACGCCGTGTCGCTCACCCAGGAGCAGACGGCGCTGTACGAGGCCGTGGTGCGCGAGGCGATGGCCGAGATCACCGGTGCCGGCGGCATGGCGCGGCGCGGACTGGTCGTGAAGCTGCTGACCGGCCTGAAGCAGATCTGCAACCACCCGGCGCAGTTCCTCAAGGAGGAACGGCCGGTGGTCGCGGGCCGGTCGGGGAAACTGGAGCTGCTGGACGAACTCCTCGACACGGTCCTCGCCGGACAGGCCGGTGTCCTGGTGTTCACACAGTACGTGCGGATGGCCCGGCTGCTGGAACGGCACCTGGCCGCGCGGGGCGTGCCGACGCAGTTCCTGCACGGCGGCACGCCGGTCGCCGAGCGTGAGGTGATGGTGCGCCGCTTCCAGGACGGCGAGGTCCCGGTCTTCCTGCTGTCGTTGAAGGCGGCGGGGACCGGGCTGAACCTCACCCGCGCGGAGCATGTCGTGCACTACGACCGCTGGTGGAACCCCGCCGTCGAGGCGCAGGCGACGGACCGCGCGTACCGCATCGGCCAGACCCGGCCGGTCCAGGTGCACCGCATCATCGCCGAGGGGACCATCGAGGACCGCATCGCCGGGCTGCTGGAGCGCAAGCGTGAGCTGGCCGACGCGGTGCTCGGCTCCGGCGAGGCGGCGCTCACCGAACTGACCGACGCCGAGCTGGCGGAGCTGGTCGAACTGCGAGGGGGACTGGGATGACCCGGTACGACGGTGACGAGGCCGGCGTGGAGCGCACCTTCGCCGCACTGCCGCCCGCGCGGGGGCGCGGTTTCGCGCAGACCTGGTGGGGCCGGGCCTGGCTGACGGCGCTGGAGGGTACGGCGCTGGACTCCGGGCAGCTCAAGGCGGGCCGCGGACTCGCCCGCGCGGGCGCGGTCGGCGCGGTGTCCGTACGGCCGGGACGCATCACGGCGGTCGTACAGGACCGGGACCGTACGGCCCACCGCGCGGACGTGCTGCTGCAGGAGCTGTCCGAGGAGCAGTGGGACCGTTTCCTGGCCATGGCCGTGGAGCGGGCCGGGCATGTCGCGGCGCTGCTCGACCGCGAGATGCCGACGCATCTGGTCGAGGACGCGGAGCTGGCCGGCGTCGAACTGCTGCCGGGCCTCGGCGATCTGGAGCCGGAGTGCGACTGCGGCGCCTGGGACCACTGCGGTCACACGGCGGCGCTGTGCTACCAGGTGGCCCGGCTGCTGGACCAGGACCCGTTCGTCCTGCTGCTGATGCGGGGGCGGGGTGAACGCGCCCTGCTGGACGCGCTCCAGGCTCGGGGCGACGCGTCGGCCGGGCGACCCGCCCAGGGCCCGGAAGGCGTGGACGCGGCCGAGGCGTACGCGGCCGGGGACATCCTGCCGTCGCTTCCCGGTGCCCCCGCCCTCCCCGCGGAGCCGGGGGTTCCACCGTCGCTGGACACGGAGGCGGAGCCCGCGGCCGGGGTCGATCCGCCCGCGCTGGAGTTCCTGGCCGCCCGGACCGCCGTACAGGCCCACCGGCTGCTGGCCCGGGCGCTCCGGGACGGCCACGAACGGCAGCCCGTGGAACCGGAACCGACCGTCGCGCGGGACGCGGTGCGGCTGGCCGCCGGGGAGCCCGGCCGCGCGGTGGCGGAGCGGCTCGCCGAGGGGTCGGGGCGTGGCAGGGAAGGGCTGGCCGTGGCCGTACGGGCCTGGCGGCACGGCGGTGCGGCGGCCCTGGCCGTGCTCGACGAGGAGTGGACCGTGGACGGTGAACGGCTGGCACGCGCGCGTGCCGCCCTCGACTCGGCGTGGGACGAGGACGAACGGCCGGTGCTTCGGGCCCGGGCCAACCGGTGGACGGCGGCCGGCGCACCCGTCCAGCTGCGCCTGGACCGCGAGGGGCGCTGGTGGCCGTACCGCAAGGAACGCGGCCGGTGGGTCCCGGCAGGGGATTCCTCCCAGGACCCGGCGACGGCACTGGCCTCGGCGGAGCGCGCACCCGAAAGGTAGCCACCGGCCGGGGCGCCACCGCACCCGCCCGCGACGGGCCCGGTGGCCGTACCGCAAGGAACGCGGTCACCGGGCCCGCGGGGATTGCCACGGCACCGGTCTCGGCGGAGGTCCCTTCGGGGGTAACCGCGCCCGGCGCCGTGCCGTCAGGGCAGTTCCACGTCGCCCAGGGACGGCAGGAGCGACTCCAGACCACTCGGCAGGTTGCTGGGCAGCCCGCTCGGGAACTCGGACGGCAGCTCCGTGGGAAGTCCGGAGGGGAGTCGGCTCGGCAGACCGCTGGGCAGCTCGGAGGGGATGCCCGGCGACGGAACGGGCGAGCCGCCTGTCCCCGTGCTGCTCGGCGCCTCGTCCGGCGAGTCGTCGCCGCCCGTGGCCATCAGTACGACGAGGGACACGGCCACGACGGCGACGACAGCGGCGAGCAGGAGGAGCACGACCCTGCGCCCGCCGGGCGGCCGGGGCGGCGGCGCGCCGCCGTTCGTGGGCGGTCCGAAGCTGCCGCCGTCCGGCGGCCGGGGCGGTACGGGTGGCATGGCCATACACACCATGGTCGCCGCTAACACGGGGCCTGCGCGAGGACACCGCACAAGTCGATACGGACTCAGGGCACCTGTGCCCTCAGGCTCCTGGCGATTCCCCGGGGCGCGGTGATTTCCCTTTGCCCCGTATCGCCCCGCAGGAGGTCGGTTCGGGCTGGACCGCGACCTTCCGTCGGAAGACCGCTGCTTCGGTGGTGGGTGGAGTCACGCTTCCGGCCGTGTCCCGCGCGGAAAGCGCGCCACGCGCACCACCGGCACTCACTGCGGGTGCCGGCAGGCGCCGGGCGCAGGAAAGCAGCCGTGGGACGCACGGCGACGCGAGGCGCGGTCGCCCGGCGGAACAGCCGGTACGACCGCGTCCCCGTGCGGTCGGGGCTCAGCCCCGGGCGCCCAGCAGGTGGTCCATCGCCAGCTGGTCGAGGTGCTCGAAGGCCATACCCCGCTCGGCGGCCGCGTCGACGTCGAAGTCCTCGAACGCGGACCGGTCGTCGAGCAGGGCCTGCAGGCCGTCGGCCGCCGTCGGCTGGGCCAGCTGGTCCAGCCGGGCCGCGCGCAGCGCCTCCTGCACCTCCGGGTCCGCGCGGAAGGCGGCCGCGCGGTCCTTGAGGATCAGGTAGTTGCGCATGCAGCCGGCCGCCGACGCCCAGACGCCGTCGAAGTCCTCGGTCCGCGGCGGCTTGAAGTCGAAGTGCCGCGGGCCGCTGTAGCCGGCCGACTCGAGCAGGTCCACCAGCCAGAACGCGGCCCGCAGATCGCCCGCGCCGAAGCGGAGGTCCTGGTCGTACTTGATGCCGTTCTGGCCGTTGAGGTCGATGTGGAACAGCTTGCCCGCCCACAGCGCCTGCGCGATGCCGTGCGGGAAGTTCAGCCCGGCCATCTGCTCGTGGCCGACCTCCGGGTTGACGCCGTACAGCTCCGGCCGCTCCAGGCGCTCGATGAACGCCAGGGCGTGTCCGACGGTGGGCAGCAGGATGTCGCCGCGCGGCTCGTTCGGCTTGGGCTCGATGGCGAAGCGGATGTCGTAGCCCTGGGAGGTGACGTACTCGCCGAGCAGGTCGAAGGCCTCCTTCATGCGGTCGAGGGCATCCCGCACGTCCTTGGCACCGCCGGACTCGGCACCCTCACGGCCACCCCAGGCCACGTAGGTCTCCGCACCGAGCTCGACCGCGAGGTCGATGTTGCGGATGGTCTTGCGCAGCGCGTAGCGGCGCACGTCGCGGTCGTTCGCGGTGAACCCGCCGTCCTTGAACACCGGGTGGGTGAACAGGTTGGTGGTGGCCATCGGCACCTTCATGCCGGTGTCGTCCAGCGCCTGCCGGAACCGCTTGATGTGCTCCTCGCGCTCGCTGTCGCTCGAGCCGAAGGGGATGAGGTCGTCGTCGTGGAAGGTGACGCCGTGGGCGCCCAGCTCGGCCAGGCGCCGCACCGACTCGACCGGGTCGAGGGCGCGCCGGGTGGCGTCGCCGAAGGGGTCCCGTCCCTGCCAGCCGACGGTCCACAGTCCGAAGGTGAACTTGTCCTCGGGGGTGGGCTGGTAGTTCATGCCGCGGCTCCTCGCTCGCTGAGACTATTTCGTCATGGCGGTTTACAAATTAGTATGCAGGAACATTTCTGGGAAGAGACACACCCCGCCAAGGCGCGGAAGAGGGAGAGACCGATGTCAGCAGCCGAGGGTCCGCTCGTCGTCGGCGTGGACACATCCACCCAGTCCACCAAGGCGCTGGTCGTCGACGTGGCCACCGGCCGGGTCGTCGCGAGCGGCCAGGCACCGCACACGGTGACCTCGGGGGCGGGCCGGGAAAGCGATCCGCGCCAGTGGTGGGACGCCCTGTGCGAGGCGCTGCGCCAGTGCGGCGAGGCGGCGCACGAGGCCGCCGCGGTGTCGATCGGCGGGCAACAGCACGGCCTGGTCACCCTGGACGGGCACGGGGAGCCGGTCCGCCCGGCGCTGCTGTGGAACGACGTGCGGTCCGCGCCGCAGGGCCGCCGGCTGATCGAGGAGCTGGGCGGCGCGGAGTTCTGGGCCGAGCGCACCGGAAGCGTGCCGGCCGCCTCCTTCACGGTCACCAAGTGGGCCTGGCTGGCGGAGCACGAGCCGGACGCGGTGCGCGCCACCAAGGCGGTCCGGCTCCCCCACGACTACCTCACCGAGCGGCTCACCGGGCAGGGCACCACCGACCGCGGCGACGCCTCCGGCACCGGGTGGTGGGCTTCGGGGACGGAGGCGTACGACGAGGAGATCCTCGCGCACGTGGGGCTCGACCCGGCGCTGCTGCCCCGCGTGGTGCGCCCCGGTGAGGTCGCCGGGACCGTGCGCGACAGCCACGACCTGCCGTTCTCCAAGGGGACCCTGGTGGCGTGCGGCACCGGTGACAACGCCGCCGCCGCGCTGGGCCTCGGGGTGCGTCCCGGCACGCCGGTGATGAGCCTCGGCACCTCGGGCACGGTGTACGCGGTGACGCAGCGCAGGCCGGCCGATCCGACCGGCACGGTGGCGGGGTTCGCCGACGCGCGCGGCGACTGGCTGCCGCTGGCCTGCACGCTCAACTGCACGCTGGCCGTGGACCGGGTCGCGGCGCTGCTGAACCTGGACCGTGAGGCAGTCGAACCCGGGCGCGGCGTCACGCTGCTGCCCTTCCTGGACGGCGAGCGCACCCCGAACCTCCCCCACTCCTCCGGCCTGCTGCACGGGCTGCGCCACGACACCACCGGCGGTCAGCTGCTCCAGGCCGCCTACGACGGTGCCGTGTACTCCCTGCTGGCCGCGCTCGACCTCGTCCTCGACGAGGACGCCGACCCGTCGGCGCCCCTGCTGCTGATCGGCGGCGGCGCCCGGGGCACGGCCTGGCAGCAGACCGTACGACGGCTGTCGGGGCGGTCCGTCCAGGTGCCCCGGGCCAAGGAGCTGGTCGCGCTCGGTGCGGCGGCGCAGGCCGCCGGACTGCTCACCGGGGAGGACCCGGCCGCGGTCGCCCGGCGCTGGGACACGGCGGCGGGTCCGGTGCTGGAGGCCGTGGAGCGGGACGAGGAGACGCTGGCCAGGCTGGCCGGGGTACTCTCCGACGCGGCCCCGCTGCTGGACCGCGGCACGGCCACCGACTGACGGCACCCACTGCCGGCGCCCACCGGCCCGGCACCGGCTGTCCGTGCCGGCCGACCCGGCACCGACCGGCGGGCACGGGCCGGCCGGCACAGGTCGGCAGGCAGGCCGACCGGCTACAGCGACCGTCCGTACCCAACGACCGCAGAGACCGAGGAACGACGGAGGAATGAGCGCACCGCCGCACAAGGCCCGCCCGGCCGGTCCGGAGCGCGCGCTGCCCGACACCCAGCAGGGCATGCGCCGTCGCAACCTGTCACGTGTGATGCACACCGTGAGCGCCGAGGGGCCGCTGTCCCGGGCCGCCGTCGCCTCCCGCATCGGCCTGACCCGCGCGGCGGTGTCCACGCTGGTCGACGAGCTCATCCGCTCGGGGCTGCTGGAGGAACTGGGTCCCGAGCGGCCCGGACGCGTGGGCCGTCCCGGCTCGGCGCTGGCCGTCAGCGGACGCGGCCCCGCGGGCATCGGCGCCGAGGTCGGCGTCGACCATCTCGCGGTCTGCGCGGTCGACCTGCGCGGACGGGTCCGGTCACGGGCGGTGCGGCACGTCCCGAACCGGGACCGCTCCCCCGGGCCGGTGCTCGGCGAACTCACCGGGCTGATAGAGCGGGTCACCGCCGAGGCGGAGGGCGAGGGCCTGTGGCCGGCGGGGCTCGCCGTGGCCGTACCGGGTCTGGTCGCACGCGACGCCCGGACCGTCGTCCGCGCCCCGAACCTCGGCTGGCTCGACACGGACCTCGGCGACCTGCTGCCCGCCGGGCTGCCGCTCACCGTGGCCAACGAGGCCAACTTCGGCGCGCTGGCCGAACTGTGGCTCGGCGAGGGCACCCCGCGCGACTTCCTCCATGTGTCCGCCGAGATCGGTATCGGTGCCGCGGTCGTCGTGGACGGGCGGCTGCTGCACGGAAACCGTGGCTTCGCCGGCGAGTTGGGCCATGTACCGGTACGGCCCGACGGACCGGAGTGCGCCTGCGGTGGGAGGGGTTGTCTGGAGCAGTACGCCGGCGAGGAGGCGGTGCTGCGCGCGGCCGGACTGGAGCCGGGGGAGGACCGCGTCGGCCTCCTCGCGGGCCGCGCCGAGCAGGGCGACACGGACGTACGACGCGCCCTGGAGGACGCGGGAACGGCGCTCGGGATCGCTCTGACCGGAGCGGTCAATCTGCTGGACCCCGAGAGCGTGGTGCTGGGCGGAGCCCTGTCCGGGCTCGCGCCCTGGCTGCTGCCGTCGCTCCGCTCCGAGCTGGCCCGCCGTACCGCGGGGCCGGCCTGTCCCGTCTCCGTGTCCCCGCTGGGTCCCGAGGGTCCGCTGCTGGGCGCGGCGCACTCGGTGGTGCGGGGAGTCCTGGACGACCCGGCGGCGGTGGCCGAACGGGCCTGACGCGCGCGCCCCGGGACACGTGGCCTACCCGCGCGCGAGCCTCTCCTCGAGTTCCGCGCGGTCGGCCACGAACCACGTCTGGGTGCCGCGGTTCGCCTCCCGCACGAAGTCGCGCAGGGCGTCGCTGTCCGCCACACGGGAGGCGATGTCGCCGACGATCACCAGACGGATCCGGTAGTTGACGAACTTCTGCACCACGTCCCCGGCGATGCCCGAGCGCAGGGCGAAGAACTCGTCGGCCACCCGCTCGGCGGGGACGGCCACCATCTCCGCGTGACAGCCCATGGCATCGCCGATCAGATCGAGGGCGGTGTCGCCGCCGCTCAGCTTCCGGCCGTCCCGGTCGCACACGAGGACGGGAACGCCATGCCAGGTCACGAGTTCGTCGGTTGCCATGACATGATCGTATGTCAGGTTCCGCCCAGGGCTTCGAGGGTTTCACAAGCTCACCACTCGATTACGAATCACCCAACTTCTGGTGTCCGGACGTTGAGCAGGCAACGATGAGGGCATGACACCGGCGCAGCGAGCCATGGAGCGACTGCTCACCTGGTCCGATCTCACGGCCTGTCCGGCCGGTTGCGGCACGGGGCAGGCGCTCCGCACCGCCCGCGAGGAGATCGTCCACTTCCACTCCGCGCGGGACGTGGACCTCCACCTCACCCGTCGCGCCATCCAGCGCTTCCACTACGACCTGAGCGGGTCGAGCGCGATACAACTGGTCCCGAACTCCGGCTGGGTGACGGTGCATCTGGACTGCGCCACGGACGTGGACCTGCTGCTGAGTCTGGTGAGCGTCGCCCTCAAGGCGCACCAGAACAGGCCCCCGTCCGCGCCGCCGGCACCGGCGGGGTGCAACTTCCACCGCGTCACCGTGCTGCCGCGGGAGCCGGTCACCGACCGCTGAACCGCGTCCGGCGCGGTGGCCTCACGGCCGCAGACCGCCGACGATGTCGGCGGTCGCCGTGAGGCCACTGTGGATCGTGGGCGCGATGCTCGTGCTGGCCAGGTAGAAACCGAGCAGCAGACAGACCAGCGCGTGGGAGATCTTCAGTCCGCCGTTGCGTAGGAAGATCACCGCAAGGACCGAGAGCAGCAGCACCACAGAGATGGAAATGGCCATCGTCAACCTCCTCCGCCACATCCGTTTCGCGGCGTTCGGCCGCAAGTGTGGCGTAGCGGAGGGTTCGTCCGGGCAGCTGACCTGTCCTCCGAACGTGTGGTGTCACGCCCGCCGGTGGGCGTCGAGGAAGGATTCCAGGCCCGCGAGGTCGTCCGTGTTGAGGTGGTCGACGTCCGCCGCCACCAGTTCGCCCCAGAGCGCGTCGCGGGCGGGGCCCGGCAGGTCGGGGGTGGCCCAGAACCGCACCCGCTGCCCGCGCGCGTGGGCGGTGCCCACGATGTCGCGCAGTTTCCGGCGCTCCGCGTCGGGGAAGGCGCCGACACCCCGCCAGGTGAAGTTGAGCGTCCAGTTGTCACTGATCAGCGGGACGAAGGAGGCCGGTGCGGTGCTGCCGAGGTCGGTGAGCCGGCCGTCGTAGAAGGCGCGACGGATCCTCTGGGCCTCCATGGGGGCACGGGCCGCGCGGTCGCCGGAGATGACGGCGGTGACCGGTCCGGGCAGCACCCTGCCGTGGGCGTAGGTGGTGAACAGGTGCCGGTGGCGGCGCAGCCGGCGGTCGAGTTCGAGGTAGGTGGAGGCGCCCTCGGTCTTGATGTCGATCAGCAGCTGGAGCGGCCTGCGGTGCCCGCGGTACACCGAGCCGTGGTGGGCGCGGACCCGGGCGGTGAGCGGATCGAGGTAGAGGGACTCGAGGGTGCGGGACGGGTCGAGGTCCTCGGGGTCGTGGGCGACGAGCAGCCGGCCGCCGACCAGGTAGATGTCGGCCTCGACGCTCCCGAAGCGGTGGTCGAGGGCGTCGAGGAGGGGACGGGGGTGCTCGTAGTCGTTGTGGGCGTGGGCCTGCCACAACGGGCGCGGGCGGTGCTTGTGTTCACCGGCCAGTGCCTGGGTCGCGGGGAGGGCGACGGTGCCGGCGAGGGCGGCGCCGAGGGTCGTGAGGGCTCTGCGACGGGTGGTGAGGGCCATGCTCTGCCTCCCTGGAGGGGCCATACGGGACCATGGAGAGTATGAGGTCCGCAAGTGGCCAAGGAGCAGGGTGGTAGGGGGAGTTGGCCGATCAGCCGTCGGTCGTTCACTTCACCGGAGCAGGGCGCACGGAGAAGCCCGCACCCGGGGGGCGGGCTTCTCCCGTTGGTCGACCGGTCAGGGCGCTCTCAGGTCGACCAGTTCCGCCAGTGCCTCGCGGTGGGCGCCCGCCGTGCCGTAGGCGATCGAGTCGGCCTTGGCCCGCTTGAGGTGGAGGTGCACCGGGTGTTCCCAGGTCATGCCGATGCCGCCGTGCAGTTGCAGCGCCTCCTCGGCGGCCCGGACCGCGACGGGCGCGGCGTAGGCCTGGGCGACGGCGACCGCCACGTCGGCGTCCTCGCCGGCCGCGAGCGCGTCGGCGGCGCCCCGGGCGGCTGCGCGGAGGCCGGCGACCTCCAGCCACAGCTGGGCGAGCCGGTGCTTGAGCGCCTGGAAGCCGCCGACGGGGCGGTTGAACTGGGTGCGGTCCTTCAAGTGGCGGACGGTCTCCGTCAGCGACCAGTCGGCGGAGCCGAGCTGTTCCGACGCGAGCAGCCCGGCCCCGGCCCGCAGGGCACGGCGTACGGCGGATTCGGCCTCGCCGAGCAGGCGGCCCGGGGAACCGTCGAGGACGACCGTCGCCACCGGCCGGGTCAGGTCCAGGGAGACCTGGGGGACGATCGTGACGGCGGCGGCGTCGACCGCGTACAGACCGCCGTCGTCGGCGGGCACCAACAGCACATCGGCGACGGCGGCGTCCGCGATGCCGGTCAGCTCGCCGTGCAGGCCGCCGCTCTCGAGCCGTACGACCTTGTGGGCGCCGCCGGCCGGGACGTTCAGAGCGACGGCGAGCGCACCGATCACCGTGGCGGAGGCCAACTGGGACAGCAGGTCGTCGGCGCCGCACTCCAGCACGGCCTCGGTGGCGACGACGGCGCTGGTCAGGTACGGGACCGGCGCGACCGCCCGCCCCAGTTCCTCCAGCACGACCGCGACTTCCCGATGCGTGGCGCCCTGCCCGTCCAGTTCCTCCGGAATCAGCAGGCCCGCGAGACCCATTCCGCCGGCGAGCGCCTTCCACAGCGCGATGTCGTGCGGGACGTCCGACTCGGTGCGGGCGATCACGCCCGCCGCGTCGCAGTGGTCGGTGAGCAGGTCCCGGACGGCGGCGCGCAGCGCCTCTTCCTCCTCCGAGTACAGAAGATCGCTCATCGGGCCAGGTCCTTCCATGCGACGTCCTTGTCGGTGCGCGGCTCGGCGGGCAGGCCCAAAACGCGCTCGGCGACGATGTTCAGCAGGACCTCGCTGGTCCCGCCCTCGATGCTGTTGCCCTTGGAGCGGAGGTACCGGTAGCCGGCGTCGCGGCCGGTGAAGTCGACCAGCTCGGGGCGGCGCATGGTCCAGTCGTCGTACAGCAGGCCCTCCTCGCCCCTCAGTTCCACCTCCAGGCCGCTGATCTCCTGGTTGAGGCGGGCGAAGGCGAGCTTCATGCCGGCGCCCTCGGGGCCGGGCTGTCCGGCGACGAGCTGCTGGCGCAGGCGTTCGCCGGTGAGCCGGGCGACCTCCGCCTCGACCCAGAGCTTCAGCAGCCGCTGGTGCAGGTCGTGGGTGCGCAGTTCGGGCCGGTCGCGCCAGGTCTTCGAGACCGGGCCGATCATGCCGCCCTCACGGGGCAGCCGCATGCCGCCGATGGCGACGCGTTCGTTGTTCAGGGTGGTCTGCGCGACCCGCCAGCCGTCGCCGATCCCTCCGAGACGGTGGGAGTCGGGGATGCGGACGTCGGTGAGGAAGACCTCGTTGAACTCGGCCTCACCGGTGATCTGACGCAGTGGCCGCACCTCGACACCGGGGTCGGTCATGTCGCAGACGAAGTAGGTGATGCCCCGGTGCTTGGGCACGTCCGGGTCGGTGCGGGCGATGAGGATGGCCCAGCGGGCGAGGTGGGCGCTGGACGTCCACACCTTCTGCCCGTTGACCACCCACTCCTCGCCCTCACGGACGGCGCGCGTACCGAGCGCTGCCAGATCGGATCCGGCGCCCGGCTCGCTGAACAGCTGGCACCACACCTCCTCCCCGGTCCACAGGGGCTTCAGGAAGCGCCGCTTCTGCTCCTCCGTTCCGTACTGGAGGATCGTCGGCGCGGCCATGCCCAGGCCGATGCCGATGCGGCGCGGGTCGTTGTCGGGCGCCCCGGCGGCCTCCAGTTCGGCGTCCACGACGGCCTGGAGCGAGCGCGGGAGACCGAGTCCGCCGAGTCCTTCGGGAAAGTGCACCCAGGCGAGTCCGGCGTCGAAGCGGGCGCGCAGGAAGTCCAGGCGCTCCGTGCCGGCGGGCGGCTGCGCGGCCAGCAGCTCCTGGGTGCGGCGGCGCACTCCGGCGGCGTCGGTCATGCGGCGGCTCCGTTCTCCAGCGAGGGCAGCACGGCGACGCGCCCGGTGGTGACACCGTCCGCGACCCGCTGCACGGCGTCGGCGGCCCCGGCGAGCGGCACGCGCTCGCTCACCAGCGGTTTGATCGCGCCCCGCGCGGCGAGTTCGGTGAGCTGTTCGTGACAGTGCTGGACCAGCTTGGGGTTCTTGGTGTTGTACAGGCCCCAGTGCAGGCCGAGGATCGCGTAGTTCTTGACGAGGGCGTGGTTCAGGGCGGGGCTCGGGATGGATCCGCTCGCGAAGCCGACGACGACGATCCGGCCCTCGAAGGCGACGGCCTTGGCGGACTGGGCGTAGGCCTGGCCGCCGACGGGGTCGTAGATCACGTCGGCGCCCCGGCCGCCGGTGGCCTCCTTCACGGCGGCGACGACGTCCTGCTCACGCCGGTCGATCACCACGTCGCAGCCCAGCTCACGGGCGACGGACGCCTTCGCGGCGCCGCCGGCCACGCCGATGACGGTGGCGCCCGCCGCCTTGCCGAGCTGCACGGCCGCACTGCCGACCCCTCCCGCGGCGGCGTGCACGAGCAGGGTCTCCCCCGCCTCCAGACCGGCCCTGCGGTGCAGGCCGAACCAGCCGGTCTGGTAGCCGATGTGCAGGGCGGCGGCCTCGGCGTCGTCCAGCGCGTCCGGCGCGGGCAGCAGCGCGGCGGCGTCCGCGACGGCGTACTCGGCGAAACCGCCGTACGGCAGCGCGGGGTTGGCGATCACGCGGCGTCCGTCCTCGGTCTCGCCGCAGATCTCCACGCCCGGGGTGAACGGCAGCGGCGGCCTGACCTGGTACTGGCCCCGGCACATCAGCGCGTCCGGGAAGTTGATGTTGGCGGCACGCACCTTCAGCAGGACCTGCCCGCCACCGGGCGCCGGGCGTGCCACCTCCGCGAGGCGCATCACCTCGCCCGGCTCGCCGAGCTCGTGCACTTGCCATGCCTGCATGCGGGGCCTCCACGGGAGCGTGAACGTCGTGTTCGCCTGACCGGGTCCACCGCATACTAAGCGGTCGCTTGCCCATGAGGGAACAGTCTCGTTCGTCACGTCCGCCTGGGCCGCGCCCGTACGTGCATCCGCTCCCCCTGCGGCCCGAACAGACTGAGGAACTCCACGGGCCCCTCCCCCGTCGATCCGAACCAGTGCGGGACACGCGTGTCGAACTCGGCCGCCTCTCCCGCCGTCAGCACCACGTCGTGATCGCCGAGCACCAGCCGCAGCTTCCCGGACAGCACGTACAGCCACTCGTAGCCCTCGTGGGTGCGCGGTTCGGGTTCGAGCCTCCGCTCCGGTTCCAGCACCTTGTACGCCTGGAGGCCGCCGGGCTGGCGGGTGAGCGGCCAGTGGGTGCGTCCGTAGCGCCGGATCGGCTCGGACGCGCGGATGCGCGGATCGCCGACCGGCGGCGCGCCGACCAGTTCGTCCAGCGGGACCTGGTGGGCCTGCGCGATCGGCAGCAACAGTTCCAGACTGGGTTTGCGCAGTCCGGATTCCAGCCGGGAGAGGGTGCTCACGGAGATGCCGGTCGCCTCGGACAGTGCCGCGAGGGTCACCTCCCGCTCCTTCCTGATCCGCCGCAGCCGGGGGCCCACTTCCGCGAGGACGTCGTCCGTAGTCATACGGATATTGCAGGTTCGGCAAAGTTGTTTGTCAATGCGGCAGTGTCCGGGCGACTGTCGTGGTGGAGGTGGTCATGATGAACGAGACATTCGGAAGCGGAACGTACGACGTGGTCGTGGTCGGCGGCGGGGCGGCGGGACTGTCCGCCGCGCTGGTGCTCGGCCGGGCCCGGCACCGCGCGCTGGTCGTCGACGCGGGCGAGCCGCGCAACGCGCCCTCGTCGCACATGCAGGGCTATCTGTCCCGGGACGGGATGGCACCGGCCGAGTTCCTGGCGCTGGGCCGGGAGGAGATCGCGCGCTACGGCGTGGAGCTCGTCCGGGACCGGGTCACGGGCGTCACCAGGGACGGGGACTTCACCGTCGCACTCGACGCGGGACCGGCCGTACGAGCCCGGCGGCTGGTCGTCGCCACCGGGCTGAAGGACGAACTGCCGGAGGTCCCCGGGGTCGCCGAGCGGTTCGGGCGGGACGTGCTGCACTGCCCGTTCTGCCACGGCTGGGAGGTGCGCGACGAGCCCTTCGGTGTGCTCGCGTCGAGCGCGATGAGCGTGCACCAGGCGCTGATGGTGTCCCAGTGGTCGAAGAACGTCACCTTCTTCCTGCACCGGGTCGCCGAGGAGGAGCTGTCCGACCAGGACCTGCGCCGACTGGCCGCCGCCGGCGTCGACGTGGTGCCCGGTGAGGTCGCGGAGCTGGTGGTCGAGGACGACCGGCTCACCGGGGTGCGGCTGGCCGACGGCACCGCGCACGCCCGCTCGGTGCTCTTCGTCGGGCCGCGCCCGGTGCCGCAGACGGGCCTGCTGGAGCGGCTGGGCGCCGAGATGAACGAGACCCCGTTCGGCGCGTACCCGGTGGTCGACCCGACCGGCCTGACCACGGTGCCCGGGGTCTGGGCGGCGGGCAACGCGATCGGCTTCGCCGAGCAGGTGGTGCACGCGGCGAGCGGCGGTTACCGCGCGGCGGCCGCGATCGTCGGGGACCTGCTGATGACCGACCTGGACGCCGCGGTGAACGGGTAACCGCAGGACGGCGGGGGTGTGCAGCGCCCGTCTCCGTAGCACCATGGCTCCATGCTGCTGTCCCGGCTGGCCCGTGTGTCCCAGGAGGTCGCCGCCACCTCGGCGCGGTCCCGGAAGATCGCTCTGCTCGCCGAGCTGTTCCGGGAGGCGGAGGCGGACGACGTGCCGGTCGTCATCCCGTATCTGGCGGGGCGGCTACCGCAGGGCCGTATCGGGGTCGGCTGGAAGGTGCTGAGCCGTCCGGTCGCCCCCGCCGCCGAGCCGTCCCTGACGGTGCGCGAGGTCGACGCGCTGCTCACCGCGCTCGGCGAGCTGGCCGGCCCGGGGTCCCGGGCGGAGCGGGCCCGGCTGGTCGGCGAGCTGCTGGGCGCGTCCACCGAGGGCGAGCAGCGGTTTCTGTCCGGGCTGCTCACCGGCGAGGTCCGGCAGGGTGCCCTGGACGCGGTCGCGGTGGAAGGGCTGGCGCAGGCGACCGGGGTGCCCTCGGCGGACGTACGGCGGGCGGTGATGCTGGCCGGCTCGCTCCAGTCGGTGGCCGGGGCGCTGCTGGCGGACGGTCCCGGGGCGCTGGAGCGGTTCCGGCTCACCGTCGGCCGTCCGGTGCTGCCGATGCTGGCGCACAGCGCCTCCTCGGTCGCGGAGGCGGTGGCGAAGCTGGGGGCCTGCGTGGTGGAGGAGAAGCTCGACGGCATCCGCGTCCAGGTGCACCGCGACGGCGGCACCGTCCGTGTGCACACCCGCACCCTCGACGACATCACCGACCGGCTGCCGGAAGTGACGGCGGCGGTCAGGGAGTTGCGGGGCGAGCGGTTCATCCTGGACGGGGAGGTCATCTCCTTCGGCGAGGACGGCCGTCCCCGCTCGTTCCAGGAGACCGCCGGACGGGTCGGCTCACGGGTGGACGTGGCGACGGCCGCCCGGGAGGTCCCCGTCTCCCCCGTCTTCTTCGACGCGCTCTCCGTCGACGGCCGTGACCTGCTGGATCTGCCGTTCACCGAGCGTCACGCGGAACTGGCCCGGCTGGTCCCGGAACCCATGCGGGTGCGCCGCACTCCGGTGGCGGGCCCCGAGGACCTGGGTGAGGCGGAGGAGTTTCTCGCCGAGACGCTGAAACGCGGCCACGAAGGCGTCGTGGTCAAGGGCCTGGACGCCCCCTACAGCGCCGGCCGGCGCGGCGCGTCCTGGCTGAAGGTCAAGCCCGTCCACACGCTCGACCTGGTGGTGCTGGCCGCCGAGTGGGGCCACGGCCGCCGTACCGGGAAGCTCTCCAACCTGCATCTGGGCGCCCGCACCGCCGACGGCGGCTTCGCCATGCTCGGCAAGACCTTCAAGGGCCTGACCGACGCGATGCTGGCCTGGCAGACCGAACGGCTGCGGGGGCTGTCGGTCGACGAGAGCGGATACGTCGTGACGGTGCGCCCCGAACTCGTCGTGGAGATCGCCTACGACGGCCTCCAGCGCTCCACCCGCTACCCGGCCGGCGTCGCCCTCCGGTTCGCCCGCGTGATCCGCTACCGCGAGGAAAAGCGCCCCGAGGAGGCTGACACGGTCGAGACCCTGCTCGCCACGCACCCCGAGGTACGTCCGTGAAGGGCACCCGGAGCGCCGGACTGCTGTTGTTCCGACACACCGGTCAGGGCATCGAGGTGTTGCTCGGTCATATGGGTGGCCCGTTCTTCGCCCGGCGGGAAACCGGGGCGTGGACCGTGCCGAAGGGCGAGTACGACCCCGATGAGCCGGCCTGGGAGGCGGCGCGCCGCGAGTTCCGGGAGGAACTGGGGCTGCCGCCGCCGGACGGGGAGGCGCTGCCGCTCGGGGAGGTCCGGCAGTCCGGCGGGAAGACCGTCACGGCCTGGGCGGTGGAGGCGGACCTCGACCCGGCGACGGTCGTCCCCGGCACCTTCGCGATGGAGTGGCCGCCGAAGTCGGGGCGGATCCGGGAGTTCCCGGAGCTGGACCGGGTGGCGTGGTTCCCCCTGGAGCGGGCCCGCGAGGTGATCGTCTCCGCGCAGGCCGCGTTTCTCGACCGCCTGGCGGAGCACTCGCCCTGAGGAGACCTCCCGCGTTGCGCCGCCCACCACCGCGCGGGAAGGTCGGAAAGCACAGCCCGCCCCAGGGAGGTCAGTGATGCACATCGCCACGGTGAACCCGGCGAACGGCGAGACGGTCAAGACGTACCACCCCATGGACGAGGAGGAGATCGGGCACCGGATCCAGCTCGCGGAGGCCACGTTCCGTACGTACCGGACGACGACCTTCGACGAGCGTGCCCGCCTGATGCACCGGGCCGCCGAGATCCTCGACGAGGACCGGGCGGCCATCGGCCGGGTGATCACCACGGAGATGGGCAAGCCGATCAAGCAGGCCCGCGCGGAGGCCGCGAAGTGCGCCAAGGCGATGCACTGGTACGCCGATCACGCGGCGGAGCTCCTCGCCGACGAGGAACCCGACGCCTCCGACGTGAAGGACTCCGGCGCCTCCCGGGTCCTGGTGCGCTACCGGCCGCTGGGTCCGGTGCTCGCCGTGATGCCGTGGAACTTCCCGCTGTGGCAGGTGGTGCGGTTCGCCGCGCCCGCGCTGATGGCGGGCAACGTGGGACTGCTCAAGCACGCCTCGAACGTGCCGCAGACCGCCCTGTATCTGGAGGACCTCTTCCACCGCGCGGGCTTCACCGAGGGCTGCTTCCAGACCCTGCTCATCGGCTCCGCCGCGGTCGACGACCTCCTGCGGGACGAACGGGTGAAGGCGGCCACTCTCACCGGGAGCGAGCCCGCGGGCCGCGCGGTCGCCTCCACCTGCGGGGAGATGATCAAGAAGACGGTGCTGGAGCTGGGCGGCAGCGACCCGTACGTGGTCATGCCCTCCGCCGACCTCGACCGGGCCGCCGAGACCGCGGTCACCGCGCGGACGCAGAACACGGGGCAGTCCTGCATCGCCGCCAAGCGGTTCATCGTGCACACGGACGTCTACGACGCCTTCGCCGAGCGCTTCGTCGCGGGCATGAAGGCGCTGAAGGTCGGTGACCCGATGGACGAGGAGACCGACGTCGGCCCGCTCTCCAGCGAACGGGGCCGAAGCGACCTGGAGGAGCTGGTCGACGACGCCGTCCGCGCGGGCGCCACCGTGCTGTGCGGCGGTGAGCGCCCCGACGGGCCCGGCTGGTTCTACCCGCCGACCGTCCTGGCCGGCATCGGCCGGGAGATGCGCATCCACCGCGAGGAGGCCTTCGGTCCGGTCGCCACGCTCTACCGCGCGGCGGACGTCGACGAGGCGGTACTGATCGCCAACGACACCGACTTCGGGCTGAGCTCCAACGTCTGGACTCGCGACGAGGCCGAGGTCGACCGGTTCGTACGGGACCTGGAGGCGGGGAGCGTGTACGTGAACGGGATGACGGCGTCCCATCCGGCGTTCCCGTTCGGCGGGGTGAAGCGGTCGGGGTACGGGCGTGAGCTGTCCGGGCACGGAATCCGCGAGTTCTGCAACATCACGACGGTTTGGCAGGGTGCGTGATGCCCGCGCGACTACGATCCCGACTGTGAACCGCGAAGTGACTCTGCCTCTGATCGTCGACGACCGCGGGACCTTGCAGGTGGCCGCCGCCGATGTCAGCAAGCTGCTGCGTACGGTGGGTGGGCGGTGGGTGCGGCTCGTCGAGGCGGGGGAGGACGGGCTCGACGAGGACACGGTGGCCGCGCTGACCATCGAGCTTGCGAAGCTGGCCGATCGGATCGACGTTGCTTGTATCGCCCACAGCAGTGGGGGTGCGCCGTAGGGGTTCCTGTCGGGTGCCGGGTACGGGTCGTCTGTGGTTGATCGCGCCCACGCGGCAAAGCCGCATGCCGAATACAGCCCCGCGCCCCTAGGGGTGTTCCCCGAGCGTTGCCCAGAACGTCGCCTCGTGGGTCTGGAGCAAGTGGGCGTACCGGTGTGCGCGGAATTCGTTCAGGGTTCCCTTGTCCAGGGCTGTCTGAACCGCCTTCGCGGCTGCTTCGTCCAGGGCCGGGGCCGGTTCCGCGAAGAAGTCGAAGAAGGCGCAGGCTTCGTCCCCGAAGCCGTAGTGGACGCGCAGGGCCTTCGCGATCGTCGCGCAGTAGCCGCCCCAGGCCGAGAAGTTCGCCGTGAGAGCGAGGACGATGTCGGCCGGTCCGGCGTTCAGGGCCAGCCAGGCGACGTACGCGGGATAGGACTGGCAGCCCGGCAATGGCTCGTACGCGTCCGCCTGCTCCTCGTCCACGCCGCACGCGGCCGTGAACGTCTTCAGGTGCTCCGCCGCCAGGGCCTCGCCCTCGGCCAGGGCGGTGAAGTACGCGGCCGACTCCGGGTCGGCCCGCTCCGCCAGATGCAGGAAGGCGCGGCGGTCCGCCGGGATCACCCATCGCTGCTCCAGGGCGAGCGCCGCCAGGACTGCCGGGGCCGCCTCGCCGCGGGCGATCAGCGGGACCAGGGGGTTGGCCCGCGGATCCGGGGCGAGTTCCCGGGTGGTCGTCTCCAGCAGTTCCCGGGCCGTGCGTGTCATCGCGTCCTCCGTCGCGTCGGTCACACACCAGCCTTCCCCGGAAGCGGGGCGGGGGTAACCCGGCGGTGCCGCCCGCACCGCCGGGTCGTCCGGACGGCCGGCCTCAGCGGATGGGCATGCCCGACAGGGTGCGGGCGATCACCAGGCGCTGGATCTCGCTCGTGCCCTCGAAGATGGTGTAGATCGCGGCGTCGCGGTGCATGCGCTCCACCGGGTACTCGCGGGTGTAGCCGTTGCCGCCGAGGATCTGTATGGCCTGGCCGGTGACCTTCTTGGCCGTCTCGCTCGCGAACAGCTTGGACATCGAACCCTCGGCCGCTGTGAACGGCTTGCCGTTGATCGCCATCCAGGAGGCGCGCCACACCAGGAGGCGGGCGGCGTCGATCTGGGTGCGCATGTCGGCGAGCTGGAAGGCGACGCCCTGGTTGTCGATGATCGGGCGGCCGAACTGCTCGCGCGTGGTCGCGTAGTCGAGGGCGACCTCGTACGCCGCGCGGGCGGTGCCCACCGCCATGGCGCCGACGGCCGGGCGGGAGGCCTCGAAGGTGGCCATGGCGGCGTTCTTGACGCGCTCTCCGCCCTGCTTCGCCCTCTCGCGGGCGCGGGCGAGGCGCTCGTCCAGCTTCTCCTTGCCGCCGAGCAGACAGGAGCCGGGGACGCGCACGTCGTCCAGGATGACCTCGGCGGTGTGCGAGGCGCGGATGCCGTGCTTCTTGAACTTCTGGCCCTGGGAGCAGCCGGGGGTGCCCGGCGGGATGATGAAGGAGGCGTGGCCCTTGGAGCCGAGGTCCGGATCGACGACCGCGACCACGACGTGGACGTTGGCGATGCCGCCGTTGGTCGCCCAGGTCTTGGTGCCGTTGATCACCCACTCGTCCTTGGCCTCGTCGTACACCGCGCGGGTGCGCATCGAGGCCACGTCGGAGCCGGCGTCGGGCTCGGAGGAGCAGAACGCGGCGACCTTGACGTCGTTGGCGTCGCCGTACATCTGGGGGATCCAGGTGCCGATCTGCTCCTCGGTGCCGTTGGCGAGGACGCCGACGGCGGCCAGGCCGGTGCCGACGATCGACAGAGCGATGCCGGCGTCGCCCCAGAAGAGCTCCTCCATGGCCATCGGGATGCCGAGGCCGGTTGCGTCGAAGTACTGCTGGGCGTAGAAGTCCAGGGAGTAGATGCCGACCTTGGCGGCCTCCTGGATGACCGGCCAGGGAGTCTCCTCGCGCTCGTCCCATTCGGCGGCCGCGGGGCGGATCACATCGGCGGCGAAGCCGTGCAGCCAGTCCCGGACCTCCTTCTGTTCGTCGTTGAGCTCCATGGTGAACTCGGCCATGACTCCTCCAGCGGCGCACATGCATGTTACTTGCGGTAACCCCGAGTCTGTTACCGACGGGTAGGGAAAGTCAACTCCCAGGACCGGTCGGCATCCCGTTCGATGAGCGGATCGCCTTCAGTGTTAGTTTGCGCAGGCGTCACCGAATCAGCACGGGTGGGGAGAGCTCATGAACACCACACAGCGGACCGATCAGCAGCGGACCGCCGACCGACGCCGGCGCGAACTGCTGGAGGCCGCCGACCGGGTGGTGCTGCGCGACGGCCCGGGGGCCTCGATGAACGCGATCGCCGCCGAGGCCGGCATCACCAAGCCGATCCTCTACCGGCACTTCGGTGACAAGGGAGGACTCTACGCCGCCCTGGCCAAGCGGCACACCGACGCGTTGCTGGACTCGCTGCGGGCCGCGCTGGACGCCCCGGCGGACCGGCGCGAACGGGTCGAGGCCACCCTGGACACCTACCTCTCGGCGATCGAGGCACGGCCCCAGGTGTACCGGTTCCTGATGCACCCGGCGGAGGAGTCGCAGAGCGACCAGGGCTTCGACGTCGGCAAGCACTCGGCACCGCTGCTGCGCCGGATGGGCGAGGAACTGGCCCAGGTCATCGGGGAACGGCTGGACCTCGGGCCGGGCGGCCAGCAGCTGGCCCGGGTGTGGGGGCACGGCATCGTCGGCATGATGCACGCGGCGGGCGACTGGTGGCTCGGCGAACGGCCCTGCTCACGGGCGGAGCTGGTGCGGAGTCTGGCCGATCTGCTGTGGGGGCGCCTGGCGGCCGCGGGGGACAAAGTGGGAGGTCCGGGGTTCTGACCTCACAGGTCGTGTACGGGCGCGTCCGCGGCCGGGCGCACGCGCACGGCGGAGCCGCACATCGGCGCGGCCCCTCGCTCCCAGGGGCTCAGTCCACCCGGCGCCACGAAGCCCGGGCCGCCTGCCGCATCAGTTTCCGGTGACGCCACCCCGTCAGACGGTCGGCGTAGACCCGGCCCTCCAGGTGGTCGCACTCGTGCTGCAGACACCGGGCGAAGAACCCGGTGCCGTGGACGGTGACCGGCTCGCCGGTCACCGTGAAGCCCTCGACGACCGCGTGGTCGTACCGCTCCGTCCCCGCCTCCAGGCCGGGCAGGGACAGACAGCCCTCGGGACCGCGCACCACCACCCCGTCCGTCTCCACCGGCCGCGGGTTCACCACATGGCCCAGGTGGCGGACGTCCTCGTCGTCCGGGCAGTCGTAGACGAACACCCTGAGCGGCTCGCCGACCTGGTTGGCGGCCAGACCCACACCCCGCGCCGCGTACATCGTGGCGAACAAGTCGTCCACCAGGCGGGCGAGTTCCGGGCCGAAGTCGGTGACCTCCCGGCAGGGCGCGTGCAGCACCGGATCGCCGAGCAGGGTGAGGGGCCGCACACGTCCGTGGACGCCGGGGATGGAGCCGTGTCGCATGGCGGCAAGAGTACGGTCCTTCCAGCAACGCCCGTCTCACGATGGTGCCGCGGTTCTGGAGTGCGAATGGATCTCGATAGGCTGAGGTCTCACCACGTGGCCGTCAGGCACAGACGCGGCGCGTACGCAAGGAGGATCGAGAACTGATGGCAGGCAACTCGGACCCGCTCACGCCGCGGGCCAAGCTGGCCGTGACCGCGGGCAAGGCGGTCGCGGCGGCATCCCGCGCCGCCGGGCGCGGCAGCGGTTCGGTGATCGGCGGCCGGGTGGCACTCAAGCTCGACCCCGATCTCCTGGCCCGGCTCGCGCAGAACCTGGACTGCGTCCTGGTCTCGGCGACGAACGGCAAGACCACCACCACCCGGCTCATCGCCGAGGCGCTGCGGGCCGCGGGGCCCGTCGTCTCCAACGCGCTCGGCGCCAACATGCCGGCCGGCATCACCTCGGCGCTGGCCGGTGGCTCGGAGGCCAAGTTCGGCGTCATCGAGGTCGACGAGAAGTACCTCGCGGGCGTCGCCCGGGACACCGATCCCAAGTGCATCGCGCTGCTCAACCTCTCCCGCGACCAGCTGGACCGCGCCGCCGAGACGCGGATGCTCGCGGAGAACTGGCGCGAGGGCCTGGCCGGCTCCAAGGCCGTGATCGTCGCCAACGCCGACGACCCGCTGGTGGTGTGGGCCGCGTCCTCCTCCCCCAACGTGATCTGGGTCGCCGCCGGCCAGATGTGGAAGGACGACGCCTGGTCCTGTCCGTCCTGCGGCGGTGTGATGCAGCGCCCGGGCGACGACTGGTTCTGCGGCGAGTGCGGCTTCCGCCGGCCGACGCCGAGCTGGGCGCTCTCCGGCGACCACGTGCTCGACCCGCACGGCTCCGCCTGGCCGATCCACCTCCAGCTGCCGGGCCGCGCCAACAAGGCCAACGCCGCGAGCTCCGCGGCCGTCGCCGCCGTCTTCGGGGTGCCGCCGCAGGTAGCCCTGGAGCGCATGTACCAGGTCCAGGCCGTGGCCGGCCGCTACGACGTCGTGCAGTTCGAGGGCCGTGATCTGCGCCTGCTGCTCGCCAAGAACCCCGCGGGCTGGCTGGAGACGTTCTCGCTGATCGACCCGCCGCCCACACCGGTGATCCTCTCGGTGAACGCGCGCTCCGCCGACGGCACCGACACCTCGTGGCTGTGGGACGTCGACTACACCCGGCTGACCGGCCACCCGATCTGCGTCGTCGGCGACCGGAAGCTGGACCTCGCGGTGCGCCTGGAGGTCGCGAACCAGCAGTTCCAGGTCTGCGAGAACCTCGACCAGGCGGTGCAGCTGTGCCCGCCGGGCCGGATCGAGGTCATCGCCAACTACACCGCGTTCCAGGATCTGCGCCGCCGCGTCGGCAACTGACCAACGACACCCCAGGGGACTTGAAGTGAGCGACAACCAGCTGCGGGTCGTGTGGATCTACCCGGACCTGCTCAGCACGTACGGCGACCAGGGCAACGTGCTCGTCGTGGAGCGCCGGGCGCGGCAGCGCGGCCTGGACGTGGCACGGCTCGACGTGCGCAGCGACCAGCCGATCCCGACCTCCGGCGACATCTACCTGATCGGCGGCGGCGAGGACCGCCCGCAGCGGCTGGCCGCCGAGCGGCTGCGCCGGGACGGCGGTCTGCACCGGGCGGTGGGGAACGGCGCGATCGTCTTCTCGGTCTGCGCCGGCTACCAGATCCTCGGCCACGAGTTCATCAACGACCTCGGCCAGCGCGAGCCCGGTCTCGGCCTGCTCGACGTGGTCTCGGTACGCGGCGAGGGCGCCCGGTGCGTGGGCGACGTGCTGGGGGACGTCAACCCGCAGCTGGGGCTGCCCCCGCTGACCGGGTTCGAGAACCACCAGGGCGTCACCCACCTGGGCCCCACGGCCCGCCCGCTCGCCCAGGTGCGTTTCGGCAACGGCAACGGCACCGGGGACGGCACGGAGGGCGCGTTCAACGAGACCGTCTTCGGCACGTACATGCACGGTCCGGTGCTGGCCCGCAACCCCCAGATCGCGGACCTGCTGCTGAAGCTGGCGCTCGACGTCAACGCGCTGCCGCCGACCGACGACCGGTGGTACGAGGCGCTGCGCAACGAGCGGATCTCGGCGGCGCAGCAGCCCGCCTGAGAAGGTCCGCGGACCCGCGTCCGCGGACCCGCGTCCGCGGACCGCGGACACCTGAGCGCCGGACGGGCGCAACCGGCCCGTCTGACGGCTGGTCCGCACAGGTGAGCGGGGTCGTCCAGCAGGCGGACGCCAGGTGCGGCCCCGCCCCCCGAAACCGCTAGGGTGACAGGGATCGAGCCGGACGACGCGGTCCGGTCCCGGCCCACATCGAGAAGGTTGTTTCGGGCTATGCGCATTGGTGTCCTCACCTCCGGCGGCGACTGCCCCGGCCTGAACGCCGTCATCCGGTCCGTCGTGCACCGTGCCGTCGTCGACCACGGCGACGAGGTCATCGGCTTCCGGGACGGCTGGAAGGGCCTCCTGGAGTGCGACTACCTCAAGCTCGACCTCGACGCGGTGAGCGGCATCCTCGCCCGCGGCGGCACGATCCTCGGCTCCTCCCGGGTGCGCCCCGAGCATCTGCGGGACGGCGTGGAGCGGGCCAAGGGGCACGTGGCGGAACTCGGCCTCGACGCGATCATCCCGATCGGCGGTGAGGGCACGCTGAAGGCGGCCCGGCTGCTGTCGGACAACGGCCTGCCGATAGTGGGTGTGCCGAAGACCATCGACAACGACATCGCTGTCACCGACGTCACCTTCGGCTTCGACACGGCCGTCGGCGTCGCCACCGAGGCCCTGGACCGGCTGAAGACCACCGCCGAGTCGCACCAGCGTGTGCTGATCGTCGAGGTCATGGGCCGGCACACGGGCTGGATCGCCCTGCACTCGGGTATGGCGGCCGGCGCGCACGCCGTCGTCGTACCCGAACGGCCCTTCGACATCGACGAGCTGACCGCGAAGGTCGGCGAGCGGTTCTCGGCCGGCAAGCGGTTCGCGATCGTGGTCGCCGCGGAGGGGGCCAAGCCGAAGGCCGGCACCATGGACTTCGACGAGGGCGGCAAGGACGTCTACGGCCACGAGCGGTTCGCCGGGATCGCCCGGCAGCTCTCCCTGGAGCTGGAGTCGCGGCTCGGCAAGGAGGCGCGGCCGGTGATCCTCGGGCACGTGCAGCGGGGCGGGACGCCCACGGCGTACGACCGGGTGCTGGCCACGCGGTTCGGGTGGCACGCGGTGGAGGCGGTGCACCGCGGGGAGTTCGGGCGGATGACCGCGCTGCGGGGTACGGACATCGTGATGGTGTCCCTCGCGGAGGCGGTGGAGACGTTGAAGACGGTACCGGATTCGCGGTACGCGGAGGCGGAGTGCGTGCTGTGAGCTCGCGGCGCCGGTAAGAGCTCGGTCCGCCGCGGTCCGTTGCGGGCTGCGGGCCGTGGGTGGCTTGTCGCGCCCACGCGGCGGAGCCGCACATCGATACACAGCCCCGCGCCCCTGAAGGTGTTCCCCCGACCCCGGTCACCGGTGTGGCCGGGGTCGGCCGTACTCTGAGTGCGGACGGATTGCGTACAACCTGCACGAAACGGGAGCCGGTGGATGGATCACAGCGGGCACGGCACGACCATGGATCTGCCGCCGTTCACGCTGGGGCGGGGGCTCGCCTGGTCGGCGGATTCCTTCTTCCTCATCGCCTGTCTGCTGGGGCTGGCGCTGTACGGCTGGGGCGTGGCCCGGCTGGTGCGGCGCGGTGACAAGTGGCCGGTGGGGCGGACCGTCGCGTTCGTCACCGGTGTGCTGAGCATCGGGCTCATGATGTGCACCAAGCTGAACGACTACGGCATGGTCATGTTCAGCGTGCACATGGTGCAGCACATGGTGATCAGCATGGTGTCACCGATCCTGATCCTGCTCGGCGCCCCGATCACCCTCGCCCTGCGCGCGCTGCCGCCGGCCGGACGGGGCCGCAAGGGGCCGCGCGAACTGCTGCTGATGCTGCTGCACAGCCGTTACATGCGGGTCGTCACCCACCCGGTGTTCACCATCCCGATGTTCATCGCGAGCCTGTACGCGCTGTACTTCACCCCGCTGTTCGACTTCCTCATGGGGTCGAGGGTCGGGCACATCGCGATGATGGTGCACTTCCTCGCCGTCGGCCTGGTCTTCTTCTGGCCGATCATGGGTGTGGACCCGGGTCCGCACCGGCCGGGGTACCTGATGCGAATGCTGGAACTGTTCGCGGGCATGCCGTTCCACGCGTTCTTCGGCATCGCGCTGATGATGGCGTCGACCCCGATGGTCACGACGTTCGAGAATCCGCCCGCCTCGCTCGGCGTCGAGGCCCTGTCCGACCAGAACGCGGCCGGCGGCATCGCCTGGGCGTTCAGCGAGGTCCCCTCCGTACTGGTACTGCTCGCGCTGCTGTTCCAGTGGTACGCCTCGGACCAGCGGCAGGCCAGGCGCGAGGACCGCGCCGCCGACCGGGACGGGGACAAGGAACTCGAGGCGTACAACGCCTATCTGGCCTCGCTGAACGCACGCGGGAACTGAATTCACCGTCCCCCCGATCCCCTTGAACGGGGGATTTCCACCGGTAGCATGAATACCTCAGGGGGAACCGCCGGGGGGAGCGGTGATGGCACTTCGCGCGTTCACGCACAGGGCGGGAAAAGCGGCGATTCGGAAGATCGCCGTCCTGTCGTTATTACTTCTTGTCGCCAGTGGGTGCGATTCGGTCGCGCCTTTGTTCGACGTGAAGGCGGTGGCCGCGGGGAGCGCCTCCCTCGCGCCGTTCTTCGACGAGCGCGGCGGACTCGGACGGGACGCCGACGTGCGGTCGCGGCCCGCTCACGGCGGTCTGCAGCAGGGGGACACGCCCGGCCTGTACGGAGGCACCGGTGAGGCGGCGAGCTGCGACGTCGGGCGGCTGAAGCGGTACCTCGCCGAGCCGCGCAACGACCGCAAGGCACGGGCCTGGGCCGGGGCGCTGGATCTCCGTACGGACGGGATACCGGAGTATCTCGACCGGCTCACCCCTGTTCTCCTGCGTCACGACACTCTGGTGAAGAACCACGACTACAAAAAGGGAAAGGCTGCTCCCTTCAACGCGCTGCTCCAGGCCGGAATCGCGATTCTGGTCGACGAGCAGGGGCTGCCGGCGGTGAAGTGCTCGTGCGGGAATCCGCTGCGGCCCTTCGAGGGGGACAAGAGCAGGATTTCCGTCTCGTTCGACGACGGAAACGAGAAGTGGAAGGGGTACGACCGTTCCGAGGTCGTGGTCGTGCGGCCCGCGTCCCGTGAACTGGAGCGGATCGCCCTCGTCGATGTGGAGGATCCCGACCGGGGCATCGAGCGGCCCGTGGGGACGACGGGCGGGGAGGACACCGCCTTCGACACGAGGAAGCGGCGGGCGGTGCCGTCCCTCATCGGGACCACGTTCGGTGAGGCGAGCCGCCGGCTGGCCGGGCGAGGGCTGGCGGTCGCGTACGACGGGGAGGATGTGCCGCCGGACGGTGCGCGGGTCTCGGCGTCCGATCCGGCCGCCGGGGCCGGGCTGCGGTTCGGGGCGCACGTCACGCTGAGCGTGGCGGAGGACACGGGTACGTCCGGCGGCGGGACCACTCCCCCGGGTTCGGAGCCGTCGCGGGAGACGAGGAGCCCCGGATCGCCGGTGCCGTCGCGGGAGACGAAGGTCCCTGGCTCGCCGTCGTCATCGCCGTCCGCGTCGTCCTTCGGGCCGACGAAATCCGAGCGCCCGGGGTCACCGAGCGGGGTGCCGGCGGACACGTCCGCACCGGCCGGCTCCATTGCGCCGCCCCCGCCGGACACCGGGTCCGCCCCGCCTCCTCCCCGCCCCACGCCCCCTCCGACGCACCCGGGGACTCCCGGGACCGGATCCCCGCCTCCCGGCTCGACCGCATCGCCGCCGAGGACCACCGCCTCCTCGCCCCCGGCCGGCGGCCCCGTCACGAGCAGCGCGCCCCCACCGCCGACCGGCGCGCCGGCGGGCAGCGCTCCGGCCACGGGTGTGCCCGCCACCCCCGAAGCACCCGCCACGAGCGCCCCCGCCGAGCGCCCCCGCCGAACCCGGGAGTGACCGGATGCCCTCATCACCGACGTCGGGAGTGGGCCGGGTCATCGCCGGCCGCTATCTGCTGCTGCACCGGCTGGGCAGCGGCGGCATGGGACACGTCTGGCTCGCCCACGACCAGAGACTCGCGTGCGAGGTCGCGCTGAAGGAGGTCGTGTTCGGTGACCCGGCCGAGCCCGGCCAGGAGCGGGAGGCCCGGGTCGCCCGGGCCCGCGCGGAGGCCCGGCACGCGGCGGGTCTGCGCGGTCACCCCCACGTGGTGACCGTGCACGACGTGCTGGAGCACGAGGGGCTGCCGTGGATCGTCATGGAGTACGTGGCGGGCGCCGTCGATCTGCGGGAACTGCTCGCCCGGGGCGGCCCGCTCGCCCCGGCCGAGTGCGCCCGGATCGGGCTGGCCGTGCTGGACGCGCTGACCGCCGGGCACGAGCGGGGCGTGATGCACCGGGACGTGAAACCGGCGAACATCCTGCTGGCCCCGGACCGCACCGGATCACCGTACGGGCGGGTGCTGCTCACCGACTACGGCATCTCCGTGCAGCCGGACACCGGGGAGACGCGGTACACGATGGCGTCCGCGCTGGTCGGCACGGCGGGCTATCTGGCGCCGGAGCGGGCCACCGGAGGTCCGCCCACCCCCGCGGCCGACCTGTTCTCGCTGGGCTGCACGCTCTACCACGCGGTGGAGGGACGCGGCCCCTTCGCGCGGGAGTCCCCGCTGGCGTCGGTCACCGCGGCGGTGCTGGAGGACCCGCGTGCGCCGGCGCGGGCGGGCGCGCTGGAGCCGGTGCTGCGGGGGCTGCTCACCAAGGATCCGGACCTGCGGGTGACGGCGCGGGAGGCGGAGGCCGAGCTGGCGCGGATCGTGACGCCCCAGACGGAGGCGTACGCGCGGACGCAGACGGACCTCGGTTCCCAGCCGCCCTGGGCCGCCTCGGCGCCCGGAGCGGACCCCCGTGGTCCCGTCGCCGGCGGCGCCCGTCGGCGCTCCCGCCCGCACGCGCTGCGCGCGGTCCTCGCCGGCGGGCTGGGCCTGGTGCTGGCGCTGGGCGGTGCCTGGTACGCGCTGGCCGACCGGGAGAGCGGCGGCGGGGCGGCGGTTCCGTACGGGGAGGCCGTCGGGCTGGTCAAGCCGCTGAAGGCGGGCGACTGCGTGCTGGCCGACTGGCCCGGCGGTGCCCGGTTCACCGGCACGCCCCGGCTGACCCTCGACCCGACCTGCGCGGACCAGGCGCCCGACGGGCAGGTCGTGGCGTTCGTCGAGGCCGCCTCGGACGGGGAGGCGCGGGAGCGGGGCCCGGACCTGTGCGAGGAGCGGACGCGGGAGCTGCGCGGCCGGCTGGCCGACGTCCGCGGCCTGGCCGTCGTACCGACGGCGGACGGGTTCGAGGCGGCCGGGGGGCGTACCGCCTGTCTGGTGCTGGGGGCGCACGGGCCGGTGTACGGACCGCTCGGGGACCGGCGCCGCCCGGGGACGGCGTTCGCCGACACGGCGACGATGCAGCGGCGGGACTGTCTGGACGTGCGGTCCCGCCGGGAGGCGCGGCTGGTGTCGTGCGACGGGACGTACGACGAGCAGGTGCTCGGGTTCACCCGGCTGGGCGAGGACGTCACGCTCGCCGAGGCGCGCACCGAGTCGGACCCGGCGTGCGCGCGCGAGGTGCCGCCGCGTGACTACGGCTTCGACCCGTCGGTCCACGAAGCGGGGTCGTGGACCAGCGAGGGGCCCTGGAAATCGGGCACACATGTCGTCGTGTGCACCGTAAGGAGGCAGAACGGGGGCACCATGGAGGGAGCCGAACCATGAGGAGGGTGTTGCGATGCCCGGTTCCACGAACGGTTCCACGTCGACGAAGACCATGGGAGTGCTCACCGTCGGCGGTCTGGTCGCCGTGACGGCGTACACGGTGGCGCTCGGCAGCAACGGCTGGCTGTGGTTCGGCTGGGTCGTCCTGGGGCTGATCACCTTGGGAATGGTCGCCACCCGCAGCACCTGAGGAGTGCCCGGGGCGGCCGGCCTCACCGGGGGGTGAGCCGCCCCTTCAGGTGCACCCCCGGCTGGTACTTCGGCAGCCGGACGGTGATCTTCATGCCCGCGCCGACGGCGGTCTCGATGACGAGGCCGTGGTCGTCGCCGTAGACCTGACGGAGCCGGTCGTCGACGTTGGACAGTCCGATGCCGCCGGTGGGGCTGACCTCGCGGGCGAGGATGCGGCGCAGCAGGCCGGGGTCCATTCCGGCACCGTCGTCCTCGATGACGACGAGGGCCTCGGCGCCGGCGTCCTGCGCGGTGATCTGGATGTGGCACGTGTCGGCCTTGCCCTCCAGGCCGTGCTTGACGGCGTTCTCCACCAGTGGCTGGAGGCAGAGGAAGGGCAGCGCGACCGGCAGCACCTCGGGGGCGATCTGCAGCGTCACGGCGAGGCGGTCGCCGAAGCGTGCCCGCACCAGGGCCAGATAGTGGTCGATGGCGTGCAGTTCGTCGGCGAGGGTGGTGAAGTCGCCGTGCCGGCGGAACGAGTAGCGGGTGAAGTCGGCGAACTCCAGGAGCAGTTCGCGGGCCCGCTCGGGGTCGGTGCGCACGAACGAGGCGATCACGGCGAGCGAGTTGAAGATGAAGTGCGGGGAGATCTGGGCGCGCAGGGCTCTGATCTCGGCCTCGATGAGTCGGGTGCGGGACTGGTCGAGGTCGGCGAGTTCGAGCTGGACGGAGACCCAGCGGGCGACCTCCCCGGCGGCCCGGACGAGGACGGCGGACTCGCGGGGCGCGCAGGCGACGAGCGCGCCGTGCACCCGGTCGTCCACGGTGAGCGGGGCGACGACCGCCCAGCGCACCGAGCAGTCGGGGGTGTCACAGGTGAGCGGGAAGGCCTCGCCGCGGCCGGTGTCGAGGGGGCCGCCGAGGCGTTCCATGATCTCGGCGCGGTGGTGGGCGCCGGCGCCGTCCCAGACGAGGACCTGTTCGCGGTCGGTGAGGCAGAGCGCGTCCGTGCCGAGCAGGGAGCGCAGTTTGCGGGCCGACTTGCCGGCGGTCTCCTCCGTCAGGCCGGCCCGCAGCGGGGGCGTGGCCAGGGAGGCGGTGTGCAGGGTCTCGAAGGTGGCGTGCTCGACGGGGGTGCCGAGTCCGGCGAGGCCGGCGGGGCGGGCGGTGCGCCGGCCGATCCAGAACCCGGCGGCCAGCAGGGGCAGGACGGCGACGAGCAGACCGGCGAGGAAACCGCTCATGCGGACACCTCCGTACGGAGTTCCTCCGGCAGGTGGAAGCGGGCCAGTACCGCCGCCGTGCCGGGCGGCACCCGGCCGGGGGTGGCCAGGGACACCAGGATCATGGTGAGGAAGCCCAGCGGCACCGACCACAGCGCGGGCCAGGCCAGCAGGGCGTGCCAGGGTCCCGTGCCCGGGTATCCGGCCATGGTCGCGGCGACGGCGGCGAACGCGGAGCCACCGCCCACCAGCATCCCGGCCGCCGCGCCGGGCGGGGTCAGCCGGCGCCACCAGATGCCGAGGACGAGCAGCGGGCAGAACGACGAGGCGGAGACGGCGAAGGCGAGTCCCACCGCGTCGGCCACCGGCAGTCCGCCGACCAGGAGGCTCGCCCCGAGGGGTACGGCCATCGCGAGGACGGTGCCGAGCCGGAAGTGCCGTACGCCGCGCGAGGGGAGCACGTCCTGGGTGAGCACGCCGGCCACGGCCATGGTGAGTCCGGAGGCCGTCGACAGGAACGCGGCGAAGGCGCCCCCGGCGACCAGCGCCCCGAGGAGGTCGCCGCCCGTCCCGCCGATCATCCGGCCGGGCAGGAGCAGGACGGCGGCGTCCGCGTCGCCGGTGAGGGTGAGTTCGGGCGCGTAGAGACGGCCGAGGGCTCCGTAGACCGGGGGGAGGAGGTAGAAGGCGCCGATCAGGCCGAGGACCGCGACGGTGGTGCGGCGGGCGGCCACGCCGTGCGGGCTGGTGTAGAAGCGGACCACGACGTGGGGCAGTCCCATGGTGCCGAAGAAGGTGGCGAGGATCAGCCCGTACGTCGCGTACAGCGGGCGTTCCTCGCGGGACTCGGCCCGGGAGGGCGACAGGGCGTCGTCGGCGTCGCGCCCGGCGGCGGGGACCTCGGTGCCCTCGGCGAAGGTGAGCCGGGTGCCGCCGTCGATGCGGTGCGTGCCGACGGGCAGGCTCACTTCGGTGCCGTCGTGGTCGCGGCCGTCGACGGTGCCGTCCACCGTGACGGTGAGCGGTCCCTCGAGCCGGAGGTCGAGGGTGTCGTCGACGCGCACCACCCGCTGTTCGCGGAAGGCGGCCGGCTCGTCGAAGGCGTGGCTGGGGCCGCCGTCGCTCTGCCAGGCGGCGATCAGGAAGAGGGCGGGGACGAGCAGGGCGGTGAGTTTCAGCCAGTACTGGAAGGCCTGCACGAAGGTGATGCTGCGCATGCCGCCCGCGCCGACGATGACGGTGACCACCACGGCGACGATCACTCCGCCGAGCCAGTCGGGCGCTCCGGTGAGGACGGTCAGGGTGAGCCCCGCGCCCTGGAGCTGCGGCAGCAGGTACAGCCAGCCGACGCCGACGACGAAGGCGCCCGCGAGTCGTCGTACCGTCTGCGAGGCGAGCCGGGCCTCGGCGAAGTCGGGCAGGGTGTAGGCGCCGGAGCGGCGCAGCGGGGCGGCGACGAACAGCAGCAGCACCAGGTAGCCGGCGGTGTAACCGACCGGGTACCAGAGCATGTCCGGGCCCTGGACGAGGACGAGTCCCGCGATGCCGAGGAAGGAGGCGGCGGAGAGGTACTCGCCGCTGATGGCGGCCGCGTTGAGGCGGGGGCCGACGGTGCGGGAGGCGACGTAGAAGTCGGAGGTGGTGCGGGAGATGCGCAGGCCGAAGGCGCCGACGAGGACGGTCGCGAGGACGACGAGGGCGACGGCGGGAACGGCGTAGGTGGAGTTCACGGTGCTGGAGGTCCCCGGTCTCAGCGGTCCTCGACGAGCCGCACGAAGTCGCGTTCGTTGCGTTCGGCGCGGCGCACGTACCAGCGGGCGAGCAGGACCAGCGGGGGGTAGAGCCCGAAGCCGAGCACCGCCCACTCCAGGCGGCGGGCGTCCGGGGCGACGGCGAAGACCAGCGGGAGCGGGCCGATGAGCAGGGCGAGGACGGCGAACCCGGCGAGCCCGGTGCGCAGTTGGATGCGCATCAGGGAACGGACGTAGGTGTGGCCGAGGGTGGTCTGCTCGTCGATCTCGGTGCGCGGACGGTAGTAGCCGGAGGAACGGCGGGCGCGGCGGGGCGGGCCGGTGACGACCACACGGCGTTCGGTCGGGTCCTGGGGCATGTGCGCTCCCCCTGCCTAGCTCGTGGTCCGGCGCATCAGCAGGTCCCGCAGTTCGCGGGCGTGCCGCCGGCTGACCTGGAGTTCCTCGGAGCCGATCAGGACGCTCACGGTGCCCGCGTCGAGCCGGAGTTCGCCGATGTGGCGCAGGGCGACCAGATGGCGGCGGTGGATGCGCACGAAGCCGCGGGAGCGCCAGCGCTCCTCCAGGGTGGACAGCGGGATCCGTACGAGGTGGCTGCCCTTGTCGGTGTGCAGGCGGGCGTAGTCGCCCTGGGCCTCGACGTGGGTGATGTCGTCGACGGCGACGAAGCGGGTCACGCCGCCGAGTTCGACGGGTATGTGCTCGGGGTCGGGTTCGTGCACGGGGATGCGCGGGGCGGTGGTGCCGCGCTGCGCGGCACCGCGCAGTTCGACGGCGCGGCGGACCGCCTCGGCCAGCCGTTCCTTGCGGACGGGTTTGAGCACGTAGTCGACGGCCTTGAGGTCGAAGGCCTGGACGGCGAAGTCCTCGTGGGCGGTGACGAACACGACGAGCGGCGGCCGGGCGAACCCGGTGAGCAGCCGGGCCAGGTCGAGGCCGTCGAGGCCGGGCATCTGGATGTCGAGGAAGACGACGTCGATGGCCTCGGGCCCGTCGGGTCCCGACTCCAGGGCGCGGTTGATGCGGCGCAGCGCCTCGGTGGCGTCACCGGCGCCCTCGGCGCTGCCGACGCGAGGGTCGGCGTTCAGCAGGTAGAGCAGTTCCTCCAGTGAGGGGCGTTCGTCGTCGACGGCCAGGGCGCGCAGCATGAAGGTGGAGTGTAGGGGTGTTTTCCACGTCTGGACATGCCCCGGACATGGGCGTTTCCGCTGGATACAGTGCCCGCATGAACAGCAGGCCCGCATCGTTCGACGAGCTCGACCGGAAGATCGTCACCGCGCTGATGGCGAACGCCAGGACGTCCTTCGCCGAGATCGGCGCGGTCATCGGGCTGTCGGCGACGGCGGTCAAGCGCCGGGTGGACCGGCTGCGCGAGACCGGGGTGATCACCGGCTTCACGGCGACGGTACGGCCGTCCGCGCTGGGCTGGCGCACCGAGGCGTATATCGAGGTGTACTGCGAGGGGGCGGCGCCGCCCCGGCGGCTGGCGGAGGTGGTGCGCAACCATCCGGAGATCGCCGCGGCGATGACGGTGACCGGCGGCGCGGACGCGCTGCTGCACGTGCGGGCGCGGGACGTGGAGCACTTCGAGGAGGTGCTGGAACGGATCCGCCAGGAGCCGTTCATCCGGAAGACGATCAGCGTGATGGTGCTGTCGCATCTGCTGCCGGACAGTCCTGAGGCAGGAGTGAGCCAGCCCGCCCCGGAGGGCGCATCAGACGTGCGCTGAAGAGGTGAACTGCGCAGCGTTCCTGCGTGAACACGCAGCTCTTGTTCCTTGTCGACCGTATCGCTCGCTTCCTACCGTGGTCTCACCCCTGTCGAGACCGCGTGGAAGCGGAGGAACCCCTCTGTGCCCGACTTCCGTGTGGCGTCCCGGCGGCGATACCTCGTCTGCGAACCCAGACACTTCGCCGTGCGGTACGCGATCAACCCCTGGATGCATCCCGACCGTCCCGTCGACCTCTCTCTGGCCAGGCGCCAGTGGCGGACGCTGGTCGACGCCTACCGCGACCACGGTCATACGGTGGAGACCGTGAAGCCGGAGCCCGCACTGCCCGACATGGTGTTCGCCGCGAACGCGGCGGTCGTCGTGGAGGGCCGTGTCTTCGGCTCCCTGTTCCTGGCGCCCGAGCGGCGCCCGGAGTCCGTGCCGTACGAGGCCTGGTTCAAGGCCGAGGGGTACGAGGTGCACCATCCCGGGTCGGTGTGCGAGGGCGAGGGCGACCTGGTGCCCGCCGGGCGCTGGATCCTCGCCGGCACCGGTTTCCGCACCACCCGCGAGGCGCACCGCGAGGTGCAGGAGTTCTTCGGGGTGCCGGTGATCGGCCTGACGCTGGTGGATCCGTACTTCTACCACCTGGACACGGCGCTGTTCGTGCTGGACGAGGAGAACGTCGCGTACTACCCGGAGGCGTTCTCGCCGGGCAGCCGCGAGGTGCTCACCCGGCTGTATCCGGACGCAGTGCTCGCGACCCGTGAGGACGCGATGGCGTTCGGGCTGAACTCCGTCTCCGACGGACGCCATGTGTTCGTCTCCCCCGGGGCCACCGCCCTCGCCGCCCGGCTCGCCGACCGCGGCTACGTTCCCGTCCCCGTCGACCTGTCCGAGTTCCACAAGGCGGGCGGGGGCATCAAGTGCTGCACACAGGAGATCCGCTCATGACCTCTGTCGTCCCCGCGCGTACGTCCGCCGAGCTGATCGGCGCGGAGGAGCCGGTCCTCGCGCACAACTACCACCCGCTGCCCGTGGTCGTCGCCCGCGCGGAGGGCGCGTGGGTGGAGGACGTGGAGGGCCGACGGTACCTCGACATGCTGGCCGGCTACTCGGCGCTCAACTTCGGCCACCGGCATCCGGCGCTGATCGAGGCGGCGCACCGCCAGCTGGACCGGCTCACGCTGACCTCGCGCGCGTTCCACAACGACCGGCTGGCCGAGTTCGCGGAGCGGCTGGCCGCGCTGACCGGGCTGGACATGGTGCTGCCCATGAACACCGGCGCGGAGGCGGTGGAGAGCGGGATCAAGGTGGCCCGCAAGTGGGCCTACGACGTGAAGGGCGTCCCGGCCGACCGGGCGACGATCGTGGTGGCGGCGGACAACTTCCACGGCCGTACGACGACGATCGTGAGCTTCTCGACGGACGAGGTCGCACGGGCCGGGTTCGGGCCGTTCACCCCGGGCTTCCGGGTGGTGCCGTACAACGACCTGGCGGCGCTGGAGGCGGCGGTCGACGAGACGACGGCGGCGGTGCTGATCGAGCCGGTCCAGGGCGAGGCGGGCGTGATCGTCCCGGACGACGGCTACCTCGCCGGGGTGCGGGAGCTGACGCGCCGCGCGGGGTGCCTGTTCGTCGCGGACGAGATCCAGTCGGGCCTGGGCCGCACCGGCCGTACGCTCGCCGTGGAGCACGAGTCGGTCGTCCCGGACGTGGTGCTGCTCGGCAAGGCGCTGGGGGGCGGCATCGTCCCGGTGTCCGCGGTGGTGGCCCGGCGGGAGGTGCTCCAGGTGCTCCATCCTGGTGAGCACGGGTCGACCTTCGGCGGCAATCCGCTGGCCGCGGCGGTCGGTACGGCCGTGGTGGAACTGCTGGAGACGGGCGAGTTCCAGCGCCGGGCGGCGGAACTGGGCGGCATCCTGCGCGAGGGCCTGGAGTCGCTCGTCGGCAAGGGCGTCGTCGGCTTCCGCTCCCGCGGCCTGTGGGCGGGCGTGGACGTCGACCCGGCGCTCGGCACCGGCCGTGAGATCAGCGAGCGCCTGATGCGGGAGGGCGTCCTGGTCAAGGACACCCATGGTTCCACCATCCGCCTGGCCCCGCCGCTGACCGTCACGGCGGAGGAACTCCAGGGTGCCCTGCACACCCTGGAGAAGGTTCTGGCCCGACAGGTCTGAGCCGCTGCCGTCTCCCCGCCCGGGCCCGGCGGGGAGTCGGCACCGGGCCGGCCGATCCCACAAAGCCCACAAACCCCCCCCAGGGTGGAGATTGGGTCCAGTGGGTTATAAACAACGTACGCTGACGACGATTTATGGGTTGT
>NZ_JBHYVC010000073.1:0-38489 GCF_042749965.1 Streptomyces sp. NPDC059454
CCGAAGGCGACGCGGAGTGCAGCGCAGCGGAACGCAGCGCCCTTGACGCGGACCGCGGAAGCACGACACTGACAAAGAAGCGAGCGGCCCGACGGTCACCTGTCAGCAACGGTCACTGCAACCCCGTACGGTCCTTCACCGAGGGCGACGGCTCGCCGCCGACCTCGGTCGCGGCCACGGCCGTACGGGCGCGCGGGCCCTGGAACAGGTACGTCAGGCCGAAGCCGGCGCCGACGACGACCGCGCCGCCGGCCGCGTCCAGGATCCAGTGGTTGCCGGTGGCGACGATCGCGGAGGCCGTGAACAGGGGGTGCAGCAGGCCCAGCGCCTTCATCCACGCCTTCGGCGCGATGAGCGCGATCACCAGTCCGCACCACAGGGACCAGCCGAAGTGCAGGGACGGCATCGCGGCGTACTGGTTGGTGAGGTGGGTGAGCGTGCCGTAGTCGGGCTGGGAGAAGTCCTGGACACCGTGGACCGTGTCGATGATGCCGAGGCCGGGCATGAGGCGGGGCGGGGCGAGCGGGTAGAGCCAGAAGCCGACCAGGGCGAGGAGGGTGGCGAAGCCCAGGCTCGCGCGGGCCCAGCGGTAGTCGACGGGACGGCGCCAGTAGAGCAGACCGAGCACGGTCAGCGGGACGACGAAGTGGAACGACGTGTAGTAGAAGTCGAAGAACTCCCGCAGCCAGCCGATCTTCACCACGGCGTGGTTGACGGCGTACTCGATGTCCATGTGGAGCAGGCGTTCGAGGTCGAGGATCTGCTGTCCGTGCTCCTCGGCGCGGACGCGGCCCGCCGAGTTGCTGCCCCCGTTCGCGGCCAGGCGGACCTTCGAGTACGCGGCGTAGGTGACGCGGATCAGCAGGAGCTCGAGCAGGAGGTTCGGGCGGATGAGCACCCGGCGCAGGAACGGCAGCAGCGGGACGAACGCGAAGCGGCTCGGGACGGGTGGAGCGTACGGGGTCGGGATCGGCGTGTGGAAGTACGGCGAGCTGCGGGAGAGGAAGGGGACCGCGGTGGCGGCGGCCAGGGCGGCCAGGAGGACGACGTTGTCGCGCAGCGGGTGCAGCAACGCCATGTTCGGCAGCATCATCTTCGCCGGCAGCGTCATCACCAGGACGACGGCGACGGGCCACACCAGGCGGTCGCGGGCGCGTCTGCCGGTCCGGCCGACGGCGGTGAGCAGCACCCACAGCAGTTGGTGCTGCCATGCGGTGGGGGAGACGACGATGGCGGCGCAGCCGGTGACGGCGACCGCGAGCAGTAACTGGCCGTCGTGGACGTGGCGCACCGCGCGGCGCAGGGCGAGGGTCACGACCGCGGCGCCGAGCAGCAGGAAGAGGCCGATCTCCAGCGGGCCCTCGAAACCGAGGCGGAGCAGGGCGCCGTGCAGGGACTGGTTGGCGAGGTCGTCGGCGGGGCCGCCGAGGCCGGTGCCCGCCAGGTGGTGCACCCAGTAGGTGCGGGAGTCGTGCGGCATCGCGGCCCAGGCGAGCGCGGTGGCCGCGGCGAAGGTGATACCCGCGGCGGCGGCGGTCCGGCGGCGGCCGGTGAACCACAGCAGCGGGGCGAAGAGGAGGAGGGTGGGCTGAAGGGCGGCGGCGACGCCGATGAGGACGCCGCCGGCGCGCCGGCCGCGGGCGACGAAGCAGCCCAGCAGGACGAGCAGGACCGGGATGATGCTGGTCTGGCCGAGCCAGAGGGTGTTGCGCACCGGCAGGGACAGCATGAGCAGGCTGACGGCGACGGGCCCGGCGAGGAGCGCGGTGCGGCGGCCGACCGGCTGGGGCAGGGCGCGGGCGGCGATCAGTCCGAGGGCGACGACCAGCAGCAGGGTGCCGAACGTCCAGCCCCAGCCGAGGGCCTGTTCGGCGGGGTGGGTGAGGGGTTTGAGGACGAGCCCGCCGAAGGGGGTGCCGGTGAACCGGGTGGAGTCGTAGAGGGAGCCGCTGACGTGCAGGACGCCCTCGGGGCCCACCCAGGTCTCCAGGGCGGTCAGCCGTTCCCCGCTCGGTGTGGTGAGGACGACGGCGACCTGGCGCGCGGCGAGGACGGCGGCCAGCAGCCACAGGGCCAGGCGCGCGGCGCGCAGCCGTGTCCGGGGGCCGTCGGCCGTTGTCGCCCCGAGAACTTCCACCGGTCGCCCACTGTGCTCCGCGTTCGCCACGCCTCGTCGGCCTCCCGCCCCGTTTCGCCCCGCACGTCCCGTGCGGGGGGATTCGCTCCGCGAGCCCTGTGAGGCTCGCACCGCCCCTGGACAGGGACGCGGGAAACCGCGGCTTCACCTGACGGCCCTCTCACTTTTGTCCGGATGACGATAGTCCGCGAGAGATCGCGTTGCCCGCAGACGGCGCGAGAAGGGTCACAACGAGCCACCGGGCGAGGTGCCTCGGCGCGGGGCTGCGCCCCTGCGCACACCGCATTCATGTGCAATGTGCAGCTATTCGCGTACCGCCCGTAACAGGACCAACACCGCCTATCGTCGTTTTCTTCGGACCGCCCGACAGCGCCGCCGCGCGGACCCGCCCCTGTTCCCGTCGAAAGGTAGGCGAGCGAAGTTTTGACGACTGCCACGGTCGCCGGTCCCCCGTCCACGCGGAAGTCCTCGCCGGAGTCCGGCGCCGCGCACACCTCTGTCCCCACCGTCACCGACCCCGCGCTCGTCCGGCGCGCCGTGAAGGCGGCGGCGCTGGGCAACGCCATGGAGTGGTTCGACTTCGGTGTCTACAGCTACATCGCGGTCACCCTGGGCAAGGTCTTCTTCCCCTCGGGCGATCCCACCGCCCAGCTGCTGTCCACGTTCGGCGCCTTCGCCGCGGCCTTCCTGGTCCGCCCGCTCGGCGGCATGGTCTTCGGCCCGCTCGGCGACCGCGTGGGACGGCAGAAGGTCCTCGCCCTCACGATGATCATGATGGCGGCGGGCACCTTCGCCATCGGCCTCATCCCCTCCTACGCCGCGATCGGCGTGGGCGCCCCGATCCTGTTGCTGGCGGCCCGGCTGGTGCAGGGCTTCTCCACCGGCGGCGAGTACGCCGGCGCGTCCACCTTCATCGCCGAGTACGCCCCCGACAAGCGGCGCGGCTTCCTCGGCAGCTGGCTGGAGTTCGGCACCCTCGCCGGATACATCGGCGGCGCGGGCCTGGTCACCCTGATGACCGCCCTGCTCTCGTCCGAGGACCTGCTGTCCTGGGGTTGGCGGATCCCGTTCCTGATCGCGGGCCCGATGGGCATCATCGGCCTCTATCTGCGGATGCGCCTGGAGGAGACCCCGGCGTTCGCGGCCGAGGTCGCCAAGGCCGAGAGCGAGCGCCCGAAGGTGCCGCTGCGGGAGATGGTGGCCGGCCAGTGGCGTGCGCTGCTGCTGTGCGTGGGCCTGGTGCTGGTCTTCAACGTCACCGACTACATGCTGCTGTCGTACATGCCGAGCTACCTCACCAGCGAGCTGGGCTACGACGCCACGCACGGCCTGGTCGTCGTGCTCGGCGTGATGGTGCTGATGATGATCGTCCAGCCGTTCGCCGGTGCGCTGACCGACCGGGTCGGCCGCCGTCCGGTGATCGCGGCCGGCTGCGCCGGGTTCCTGGTGCTGTCGGTGCCGGCGCTGCTGCTGATCCGCGACGGCGGTCTGCTCGCGGTCGCCGCCGGCATGGGCGCACTCGGCCTGCTGCTGGTCTGCTTCACCGCCGCCATGCCGTCCGCGCTGCCCGCGCTGTTCCCGACCCGGGTGCGCTACGGCTCGCTGTCGATCGGCTTCAACGTCTCGGTCTCCCTGTTCGGCGGCACCACCCCGTTGGTGGTCACGGCCCTGATCGGCGCGACCGGCGACATGATGATGCCCGCCTACTACATGATGGCGGCGGCCGTGATCGGCGGTTTCGCGGTGTGGCGCATGGCCGAGTCGGCGGGCCGCCCGCTGCCGGGGTCGGCGCCGTCGCTGGAGGCCGGGACGGCCGGGACACACCCGGAGAACGCCTGACGGGAGCGGGGGCACGGCGTATCTTCGTCAGCGGCACCAGTCGGACAGGCCGACCAGCCGTACGGAAGGTACAGGTGCATGAGCGAGTCGCAGCTCTGGCACGAGGTGGACGACTACTTCACCGGCCGTCTCCTGCCCGACGCCCCCGACGACGCCCTGGCTGCCGCCCTGCGCGACAGCGACGCCGCCGGCCTCCCGCCGATCGCCGTCTCGCCCCTGCAGGGCAAGCTGCTCCAGCTCCTCGCCCAGCTGCAGGGGGCCAGACACATCCTGGAGATCGGCACGCTCGGCGGCTACAGCACCATCTGGCTGGGCCACGCCCTTCCCGCCGACGGACGGCTGATCTCCCTGGAGTACGACCCCTGGCACGCCGAGGTCGCCGTCCGCAACATCGCCCGCGCGGGACTCGACAAGCAGGTCGAGGTGCGCGTGGGCGCGGCGCTGGAGTCGCTGCCCCGGCTGGCCGACGAGAACCCGCCGCCGTTCGACGTGGTCTTCATCGACGCCGACAAGGTGAACAACTCGCGCTACATGGAGTGGGCGCTCAGGCTGACCAGCACGGGCAGCCTGATCATCCTCGACAACGTGGTGCGCGGCGGCCGGGTGGCCGACCCGGACAACACCGACCCGGACGTGCTGGGCACCCGCGCCGCCCTCGACCTGATCGGCAGCCACCCCCGGCTGAGCGGTACGGCGCTCCAGACGGTCGGCGCCAAGGACCACGACGGCTTCGCGCTGGCCCGGGTGCTGGCCTGAGCCCTGTGCTCCGCACCTCGTGGTCCTGCACCTCGTGGTCCTGCACCTCGTGGTCCTACACCTCGTGGTAGAAGCCCACGTTGACGCTGCGCGGGGCGGTGCGGTCCTGGATGACGACCTCGCCGCTGCCGCCCCGGGGCAGCGCCACGGTGCCGCCGTAGGTGACCGGGTGGGCGTACTCGCCGACGGTCAGCCGCACCTCGGAGGACGGCTCGGGCAGGGAGCCGCGCAGCCAGGTCAGCTGCCAGCTCCCGTCCGGCGCGCACTGGAACTCCAGGTGGACCCGCGAGACGAACAGCCAGTCGTCCGGCGTCGAGAGCCGGCACAGCGACTTGTCCCGGCCCACCCGCAGCACGGTGCCCGGCTCGCTGGGCGCGTCGGCCATCAGCATGCCGGCCGTGGCGCCCGCTTCCGCCGCGGACACCGCGGCCATGGTGAGTTCGAGCACGTGGGCTCCTCCTGAGACGTCCTCGCGGACCGGAGAGGCCCGGCCCGGCTGCCGCCGAATGATAAAACGCCCGGCTCCACGGCGTCCGGCACAATGGCCTCATGACCGAGCGAAAGCCACCCGGCGTCGATTTCGAGAGCTGGGTCGACAGGCAGATCCGGGACGCCGAGGCGCGCGGCGAGTTCGAGCAGCTGGCGGGGGTGGGCAAGCCGCTCCCCCGCGAGGTCGAGACCGCCTACGACGAACTGTGGTGGGTCAGGCGGAAGATGGCCCGTGAGGGCTTCTCGGTGCTGCCGCCGACGCTGGCCCTGCGCAAGGAGGCCGAGGACGCGCTGGAGGCGGCCCTCGCGGCGCCCTCGGAGCGGATCGTGCGGAAGATCCTCACGGAGATCAACGCGAAGATCAGCGACATGATGTTCAAGCCGCCGCCCGGCCCCCCGCTGGGCAAGAAGCCGTACGACGTCGAGGACGTCGTACGGCAGTGGCGGGAGCGCCGGGCGGCAACGGGCGGGGCGGACGGCTCAGGCGTGTAGCAGCCGTTCCGCCAGCTCGCGGTAGTCCCGCAGGGCGAGCCGCAGTTGCTCGGTGTCGGTCGCCGCCTCGGCCTTGTCCTCGCCGACGCCGTCGTCCTGCCAGGACCGCCGCAGGGTGCGGCGCCGCTCGGTCACCGCCTCCGTGAAGCGCTCGGTGAGCTCCTGCAGTGCGCGATCGGCCTCCTGCACGGCGTCCCGCGGCGCGTCGACGAAGCCGGCCACGGCGTGCTGCAACCGCGCCGTGAGCTTGTCGGTGTCGTCGAGCCGGAGGAGACGGGCGGCGGGGGTCCGGTCACCGTCGTGGCGGGCGCCGCCACCGACAGGAGTCCGGTCACCGTCATGATGCGCGCCGCCACCGACAGGAGTCCGGTCACCGTCATGATGCGCGCCGCCACCGACAGGAGCGGTGTCGCCCCGCTGCGGGTGCGCGGCGACCAGCGGGCTGTCGCCGTCGGCGGCCGGGGCGTTGCGGCCGGCTTCCTCACGGGTTCCGGAGACCCGGGTGTCCGGGTCCGTGGTGTCACTCTGGAGGCCGGAGGTGGTGCGGTGCCCCTCGACGGGCGGGACGTCGCCGGGGCGGCGGGTCGCGTCGGTCATCGCTCAGCTCTCCTTCGCCTGGTGCCGGTGGAACAACGACGGCGTGCGGTGGCCGCGGCCGGCGGCCGGGGACGTACGGTCGCCGTCCGCACCGGTGTGGTGGCGTCCGGCCTCGTGCCGGGACGGCCGGGCCAGTTCCTCGAACAGCGCGCGGGCCTCGACGAGGGCCTCGCGCATCTCCTCGGTGCCCGCACCACCGTCGGGCGCGCCGCTCGCGCCGGCCTGCGCCACCCGGTGCACACGCCGGTAGCCCTCGACGTGGTGGGCGTGGTGCACGGACAGTGCGGCGAGCTGGTCCTCGTAGTGCCCGTCGGCGGGGAAGCCCCGCGCGGCGGCGAGTTCGGCGATCAGCCGGTCCGCCTCGGCGACCGCTTCCCGCGGCGCGTCGACGAACCGCTCCTGGACCGCCGTCCAGCGCGCCTCGTACCTCTCCCGCTCGGCGGGCTCCAACGACCGTACGCGCAGGTCGCCGTGGCGCTCCACGCGCTCGGTGAGCTCCCGCTCGGCGGCCTTGGTGTCCCCGTCGTGCCGGGCGACGGCACGGTCGTACTCGGGTCCGAAGCGCCGCTTCAGACCGGTGCCGTGTCGCGGGCCGCGGGCGCGCGACATCAGTACGGCCGCGACGACGGCGACCGCGACAATCACGATCAACGCAATGATCAGACCAGTGGACATGAATGCCTTCCGGGTTCTCGGCCAGGCCGGCGCTCCTCGCGAGCCGGTTCGTCTTCCGGGTTGCCCGAAGGTTCACGCACAAACAGTTCGGGGCCGTCACGGTCCGCCACGGTTTATCCGCTTGCGGGCTCGCCGGGGGGTCCTCCGACAATGGCGGGCATGGCCTGGACCGTAGCCCCGGAACCGTACGACTCCCCCGTCGCCGCCGCGTTGTGGCGGGCGTACTACACGGAGGTCAGCGACCGCTGGTACCTCCTGCACCGGGGGCGGCGGACCGATCCCGAGGAGCTGGAGCGGGAGATCGCCGCCGCGTCGGGGGCCGACCTCGCGCCGCCGGAGGGCCTGCTGCTGGTCGCGCGGTACGCGGGTGAGCCGGCCGGCAGCGCGGGCGTCCGGCTACGGGCCGGTGCGACCGCCGAACTGACCCGGGTGTTCCTGTACGAGGGCGTGCGGGGCAGGGGCGGGGCCGCGCTGCTGGTGCGGGCGGCCGAGGACGCGGCCCGTGCCTCGGGCGCCACCCGGATGGTCCTGGACACGCGCGGGGACCTCGTCGAGGCCCGGGCGCTGTACGCGCGGCTCGGTTACGCGGAGACCGAGCCGCACAACGCCGACCCGTACGCGGAGCACTGGTTCGCCAAGGAGCTGGGCTGAGGGGCGCGCGTCAGCCGGCCCGTGCCACGGGGCGTTCGTCGTGCGGGCGCTCGTCCCGGGAGCCGCACAGCTCGTCGTTGAGTTCGTGCACCAGTTGCACCAGATCGGTCGGGCGGTCCGGCCCCCACCAGTCGCCGAGCAGCTCGGCCAGCGACTCCTCACGGGCCCGCGCCAGCCGCTCCGTCACCTCGCGCCCTTCGCCGGTGAGTTCCATGTCGAGGCCCCGGCGCACGGCGAGGTGCCGGATCTCGGCCTGCCGGGCGGCCTCGAGGACGACGCTCAGCGGGACGGGGCCGCGTTCGGCGAGCAGGGCCGGTTCCACCGAGCCGTACTTCCTGATGCGCAGGAGCAGCCAGCTCGTGGCGGGCAGCAGGTCGTAGTCCGCGCGGTCGGTGATCTTCCGGTAGATCTCGCGGCGTCCCTCGCGGGTACCGAGCACCGACAGCGCGCGGCACACCTCGTCGTGCGAGGACCGCTCCACGGGGTTGCTGGCGAGCGTCTCGGTGACGTCGGGCGCGGTGACCGAGGCGCGCAGCCGGTCCTCCTTCAGGAACCAGGCCAGCGCGAAACCGAGGAGGGCGACGGGTACGGCGTACAGGAAGACGTCGGTGATGGCGGTGGCGTACGCGTCGAGCGCCGGCGGGCGCAGGGCCGGCGGCAGGGCGGCGATGCCGCGCGGGTCGGCCTCCAGGGAGCCGGCGGAGACGCCGGGCGGGAGCCGCTCCCCCCGGAAGGCGTCGGTGAGCTCGTGACCGAGGCGGCTCGCGAAGATCGTGCCGAAGATGGCGACGCCGAACGAGGCGCCGATGGAGCGGAAGAAGGTCGCGCCGGAGGTGGCGACGCCGAGATCCTCGTAGGGGACGGCGTTCTGCACGATCAGCACCAGGACCTGCATCACCAGGCCGAGTCCGAGGCCGAAGACGAAGAAGAAGACGCTCATCACCGCGGTGGAGCTGTGCGCGTCGAGCTGGTGGAGCAGCAGCAGTCCGAGGGTGGTGACGGCGGTGCCCGCGATCGGGAACACCTTCCAGCGGCCGGTGCGGCTGACGATCTGTCCGGAGCCGGTGGAGGACAGCAGCATGCCGGCCACCATCGGCAGCATGTGCACGCCGGACATGGTGGGGGTGATGCCGTGGACCACCTGGAGGAAGGTCGGCAGGTAGGTCATCGCGCCGAACATGGCGAAGCCGATGATGAAGCTGATCACGGCGGAGAGCGTGAAGGTGCGCACCCGGAACAGCTTCAGCGGCAGCACCGGCTCGGCGGCCCTCCGTTCCACCGTCACGAAGGCCGCGGCGAGGAGCACGCCGAGCACCGCGAGTCCGATGATCTGCGGCGAGGCCCACTCCCAGGTGGTGCCGCCGAGGGAGGCGACCAGGACCAGGCAGGTGGCGACGGAGGCGATGAGGAAGGTGCCGAGGTAGTCGATGACGTGCTTGGTCCGTCGGCGCGGGATGTGCATCACCGCAGCGATCACGGCGAGCGCGACGATCCCGACGGGCAGGTTGACGTAGAACACCCAGCGCCAGCTCAGGTGCTGGGTGAACAGTCCGCCGAGCAGCGGCCCGAGGACGCTCGTCGCGCCGAACACCGCCCCGAACAGGCCCTGGTAGCGGCCGCGTTCGCGGGGCGGGACGAGGTCGCCGACGATCGCCATCGACAGCACGATCAGCCCGCCGCCGCCCAGTCCCTGGAGCGCGCGGAACGCGATCAGCTGGGACATGTCCTGGGCCGCGCCGCACAGCGCGGAGCCCACCAGGAAGATCACGATGGCGGTCTGGAAGAGCCTCTTGCGTCCGTACTGGTCGCCGAGCTTGCCCCACAGCGGGGTCGCGGCGGTCGAGGCGAGGAGATACGCGGTGACCACCCAGGACAGGTGCTCCAGGCCGCCCAGTTCGCTGACGATGGTGGGCAGCGCGGTGGCGACGATGGTCTGGTCGAGGGCGGCGAGCAGCAGACCGAGCAGCAGGGCGCCGATCGAGACCAGGACGTTCCCGGACACGTGCTCCCGGTCGTCGGCGTCACGGGCCGGGGGACCGGCGCCGGCGTCACGGGCCGGGGGTCCACCGATGGGTGCCGGCCTCGCGTTGCTCGTCTTCGGCGCCGTACGGTGCGCGTCCCCGGCCATGAAGACCTCCACAGAATCCTGGTTCCACCCTCCATCGTGATCGGTGTGACCTGTTATGGCCTGTTGAATCCCTCCGGAATTCCAGATTCCGGGGGCGCGCGGACGGAGCTGTGAAGAAGATCTGCATAATCTCTGGAGTTCGCGAGGGGAGGGACGAACACGTGGAACAGCCGAACGGAAACCCGTGCCCGGAGTGCGGTGCGCCCAGAAAAAGCGACAACACACCGTCGTGCGCCTGCACCCTGCGTGCGTCCGACGCCCTTCGCGACGCCCGTACGGCGGAGGCCGCCGCCGCGGAGGACTTCGATCCGCTGCGCATACGGCCGTACGTCGAACTGGACGGCGGGGCCGGGCCGACTACGCCGGACGGGGCGGCGGAGGCCGCCGGCACACCGGAGACGCCCGCGACGGAGCCCGGCGCCCCGGGGCCGGCCGAGGAGACCATGACCCTGCGCGCCGTCCCGCCGGAGGCGGCGACCGGCGCGGCGGACCCGACGTCCGTCCTCCCGACGCCGCTGGCACCCGGAACGGCCCGGCCGAACGCCACCGATCTGCACCTGTTCGACACCACGCGGCCCCTCGCGGCCGTCCCCGCCGCACCCGGTCCGGCCGGTACCGACGAGGCGCCGCCGCGCCGCCGCCGGGGGGCGCTGTTCGCGGTCGCCGGGGCCGTGGTCGCCGTGGTGGGGGCGGCGGGGTGGGCGAGCGGAGTGTTCTCCTACGAGACGCCGTCCCGGGACGGCGCGGCGCCGGGGGACGTCAGGGCGAGCGTCCCGGACCCGTCGTCCGCCTCGCCGTCCGCGGAGCCGACGGCCGGCGCGTCCTCCGCCGCGCCGTCGTCGTCCGCCTCGTCGCCGGAGTCCCCGTCGGCGAGCGCGAGCGCGTCGGCCTCGCCGTCACCGTCGGCGTCCGCCACCTCGGCGAGCCCGTCGCAGTCCGCCGAACCGTCCTCGACCCCGACGACCACGGCGCCGGCCGACTCCGCCGAGGACACGGAGGAGGACGGCGACGGCACCGGCCCGGTGCTGCGCCGCGGCGACCGCGGCCCGGAGGTCGTCGAACTCCAGCTCCGCCTGAAGGAGAAGTGGCTCTACAACGACGACGTCAACGGCCAGTTCAACCGCCCCGTGGAGGACGCCCTGCGCAACTACCAGTGGTCTCAGGGTCTCCAGGACGAACTGGGCGTGTACGGCCCCCGGACGCGGGCCCGCCTGGAATCGGAGACCCAGGAGCCTTGACGGGCGGGCGCCGACGCCCCGGGGCGCTCCCCCGCCGCGAACCGTGACGCCTTCCGTGAGGACGCCTTCCGTAAGGACGCCTTCCGTGGAGGTGTCACGGTTCACGGCTCCATGACCCGGCTCCCATGACGCGCCGACAGCGCCCCGCGGGGACCGGGCCCACTCCCCTACTCCGTGATGTGCAGCCGGATCGCGCCGTCGGCCGCGGCCTCCACCCGTACCTGGGTCAGATCCCGTACGACCACGTCCGGGCCGTGGAAGCCGGCCCGGGGGCCGACGCCCACGACCCGCATCCCGGCCGCGCGACCCGCGGCGATGCCCGCGCCGGAGTCCTCGAAGACCACGCAGTCGGCCGGGTCGACGCCCAGTTCCGCCGCGCCCTTCAGGAAGCCCTCGGGGTCGGGCTTGCTCGCGCCGACGGACTCCGCCGTCACCCGCACGTCGGGCCGCTCAAGCCCGGCGGCGGCCATCCGCGCCGTCGACAGGGCGACGTCGGCGGAGGTCACGAGCGCGTGCGGAAGCCCCTTCAGGGAGGCGAGGAACGCGCGGGCGCCCGGTATCTCGACGACGCCCTCGGTGTCCGCGGTCTCCTCGGCGAGCATGCGGGCGTTGTCCGCGTGGTTCTGCTCCATCGGGCGGCCGGGCAGCAGCAGGGCCATCGACGCGTATCCCTGGCGTCCGTGCACGACCTTCATGACCTCGTCGCCGTCGAGCCCGTTCCGGTCGGCCCAGCGCCGCCAGACGCGTTCGACGGAGGCGTCGGAGTTGACGAGGGTGCCGTCCATGTCCAGCAGGAGGGCGCGGGCGGTGAGTACGGCGGTGGCCGTCATCGGCAGCTCCAAGGCGCGGAGGTGAGGGCTTCAGGTGGTGGCCCGGGGAACAGAGTGACCCCGCCCGCCGGTCAGGGGAAACGGGCGGGAGCCACTTTGTTCATCCACGGTACAAAACAAACCCGGCATCCCGCCACCGCCTTCGCCGACCGTTCACCGACACTTCGGCCCGCCGTCGCCGCGAGGGATCCGTGCGGCGGGCGTCACCCGGCGACCGCCTCCCACAGGCTCCACACACCCAGGCCCAGCATCAGCAGCGCCGCGACCTGCGTGATCAGCTTGAGCGGGACCCGCTTCATCAGCGCCTTTCCGCCGACGATGCCCAGTCCGGCCACCGACCACAGCGCGAGCACCGCACCCAGGCCGACGGAGAGCGGGTCGTCGTAGCGGGCGGCGAGGTTGGCCGTCATGATCTGCGTCAGATCACCGAACTCGGCGACCAGGATCAACATGAATCCGGCCCCGGAGACCTTCCAGAAGGACTGGTTCTCCGGCTTGCGGACCTCCTCCTCGTCCTCGTCCTTCTTCATCAGCAGCACCGCCGCGCCGCCCAGGAAGAGCACCCCCGTGAGCGCGTGCACGATCTGCTGCGGCAGCAGCGTGAGCACGCTTCCGGCCGCCACCGCGAGCGCGACGTGGAGTGCGAAGGCGGCGGCGACACCGGCGAAGACGTAGGAGGCGCGGTAGCGGGTGCCGAGGACGAGGCCGGCGAGCGCGGTCTTGTCCGGCAGTTCGGCGAGGAAGACGACGCCGAAGACGACGGCCGTCACGGTCAGGCTGATCAACGGTTCCTCAATCGGTCGGGACTGCCCCACCGAGAGTGCTGCGCGATTTTCCACGGGACACCTCGGCACGGCAGCACACGCGGCACCCGTGCCGTACGGCACGGGCGTGCACTGCTTGCCGAAGGTCTCGCCGGCCGACCCCGCGTCGCGAGGTCCGCCTCCGGGCGCCGGCTCAGGCGGGCTGAGCAGTATGTCGACGGTCCGGCGAAGAGCTACTCCCCTTCTGCGCCGTCCATGATACGCGAGGCCCGCACCGGACCTCGTACGCGGAAGTTTCACAACCGAACCATGGACGTGTCATGAACACGTCATTAGCTTCTTACCGGATCCACCCCCGCCGGTCACACGGCGTGGCGAGCATTCCCCTGCTCGTACGCCAACGGCCCCACCCCACAAGGGAGTTCGCCATGTCGAAGTTCTACGCGCGTCGACAGCTCAGCATAGTCGCGGCGTTCACCGGACTCATAGCCTCCGTCGGCCTGTTCAACGGACCGACCGCCTCCGCCGCCCTCCCCACCCCCGTCAGCGCCTCCACGGCCCGCAGCTACCTCTCCACCCTCACCGTCACCGCCGAGGACCGCACCGGCTACAACCGCGACCTCTTCCCGCACTGGATCACGCAGTCCGGCACCTGCAACACCCGCGAGACCGTCCTCAAGCGCGACGGCTCGGGCGTCGTCACCGACTCCTCCTGCGCCTCGACCAGCGGCAGCTGGTACTCCCCGTACGACGGCGCCACCTGGTCCGCCGCCTCCGACGTCGACATCGACCACCTCGTACCGCTCGCCGAGGCCTGGGACTCCGGCGCCGACTCCTGGACCACCTCGCGCCGCCAGTCCTTCGCCAACGACCTGACGCGCCCGCAGCTCCTCGCCGTCACCGACAACGTCAACCAGTCCAAGGGCGACCAGGACCCGGCCACCTGGATGCCGTCGCGCACGGCCTACCGCTGCACCTACGTCCGCGCCTGGGTCCAGGTGAAGTACTACTACGGCCTGTCGGTCGACCCGTCCGAGAAGTCCGCCCTGCAGAACCACCTCGCGAGCTGCTGAGGAATCACCGACCGAATTGCCGGGTACTCGAATCTCCCCGGCGGCCTCCGTCGCTGCGTACCGTACGGGGCGACGGAGGAAGGGGTCACCATGGCCGGACTGCGGCTCGGACCACTGCTGAGGTACATCGACGGCTCGTCCGCGACCATCTGGGTCGAGACCGGCCGTCCGGGCACCGTGGAGGTGCGCTGCGCGGACGGGACCGGCGGGACGGCCGGCACCTTCCGGATCGCGGGGCACCATTACGCCCTCGTCCACGTCACCGGTCTCACACCGGGGACGGCCACCCCGTACGAGGTCTTCCTGGACGACACCCGGGTGTGGCCGCCGGCCGAGGACCCCTTCCCGTCGTTCCCGCCGTCCGTCATCCCCACCCCGGCCCCGGACGGCCGTACGCGCGTCGCGTTCGGCTCCTGCCGCTGGTCCTCGCCGCCCACCGGGGAACCCGACCCGGTCGGCCCGGACGCCCTGGACGCCCTGGCGCAACGCATCGCCGCCGACCCGGACGGCGAACGGCCCGACGTCCTGCTGCTCCTCGGTGATCAGGTGTACGCCGACGAGACCTCCGACGCCACGCGCGAGTGGCTCGCCGCCCGCCGTGACCTGGACGAGCCCCCGGGCAGCCAGGTGGCGGACTACGAGGAGTACACCCACCTCTACTACGAGTCCTGGCTCGACCCGCAGGTGCGCTGGCTGCTGTCCACCGTGCCCACCTGCATGATCTTCGACGACCACGACGTGATCGACGACTGGAACACCTCCGCCTCCTGGGTCGCCGACATGCGTGACACGTCGTGGTGGCGGGAGCGGATCCTCAGCGGCCTGATGTCGTACTGGGTGTACCAGCACCTGGGCAACCTCTCCCCCGCCGAGGTCGAGGCCGACCCGCTGTACGCGGCCGTCCGGGCGGCCGACGACGGCACCGAGGCGCTGCGCGCCTTCGCCTCCCGGGCCGAGGCCGACGCGGCCACCGTGCGCTGGAGCTACCGGCGCGACTTCGGCCGGGTGCGCCTGCTGATGGTGGACAGCCGCGCGGCCCGCGTCCTGGAGGAGGGCCGGCGCTCCATGCTCGACCGGGCCGAGGCCGACTGGCTGCGCGAACAGGCCCTCGACGAACGCGGCTCCTACGACCACCTGCTCATCGGTACGTCCCTGCCCTGGCTGCTGCCCCACCTGGTGCACGACGTCGAGGCGTGGAGTTCCGCGCTGTGCCGGGGCGACAAGGGCACCCGCTGGGCGCGGCTCGCGGAGAAGCTGCGGCGCGCGGCGGATCTGGAGCACTGGCCGGCCTTCCCGGAGTCGTTCGGCGAGCTGGCGGAGCTGATCGCCGAGGCCGGTACGGGTCCGGAGGCGCCGGCGACGGTGTGCGTGCTCTCCGGGGACGTGCATCACGCCTATGTCGCCGAGCCGAGCTGGCCGGACGGAACCAGGGGGCCGGACTCCCGGGTGGTGCAGCTGACCTGCTCGCCCGTCCACAACTCCATTCCGCTCTCCATCAGGCTCGGGTTCCGCTTCGGCTGGGGCGGTACCGCCCGGCTCCTCGGCCGCGTGTTCGCGTGGCACGGCCGTCTCCGCCCGCCGCCGGTCACCTGGCGCAAGACGGGCGGGCCCTGGTTCGGCAACCAGCTCATGACGCTGACGGCACAGGGGCGTTCGGCGGTGCTGCGGCTGGAGCACGCGCAGTCGGAGGAGTCCGGGACACGGCTCAGGAGCGTGACGGAGACCCGGCTGAGCCGGTGAACCTGTGAGTCTGCTGTGCACCGTGGTGCGAATTCGGTCACGTCGTGGGTCATGACGGCGGGGTGTACACCGTATTGACCGGCGGGAGCGGGCGCCGGAACAGCCGGGCGGGGGCAAACCCGTGGCCAAATGTTGAACTTGCAAGTATGAGTTAGGGACACCTAACGTGGGTGGTCGACTCGGTTCCGTCCCCCGGACCGGCCCCGCCGGGGCCGGCTTGACCGAAGGAGACCCCCCACATGACCGAACGCCTCAACAACGCCCAGCCATATGCCCTGGGCATGTTCCGCATCGTCGTCGGACTGCTCTTCGCCTGCCACGGCGCCGTTTCCCTGCTCGGCCTGCTCGGCGGCGCGGACGGCAACGGCGGCACCGTCGAGACCGGCGCCTGGCCGGGCTGGTACGCGGCCCTGATCGAACTCGTCGGCGGCACCCTGGTCCTGCTCGGCCTCGGCACCCGCGCCGCCGCGTTCGTCTCGTCCGGCGCGATGGCCTACGCGTACTTCAAGGTCCACCAGCCCCAGGCCCTGTGGCCGATAGAGAACAACGGCGAGGGCGCGGCCATGTACTGCTGGGCCATGTTCCTGCTGGTGTTCACCGGCTCCGGAGCCTTCGGCCTGGACCGCCTGTTCACCAGGCGCTCGTCGGCGGACGGCGAACGGCGGGCGGAACGGACCCCGGTGACGGCCTGACCCGTCCTCCCCACCGGGCCGCACGGGCGTCCTCCCCTGCACGACGCACGGGCGTCCCCCCCTGCACGACGCACGGGTGCCCTCCCCGCACCACGCGCAAGGGTGCCCTCCCCGCACGATGGGGAGGGCACCCTTCCCCTTTGCTCAGGGAAAGGGAAAGAGAACACCGGGCAGCGCGCGCACGAACCTCCCGTGACCTTTCTGTCACTCACCGGGCGTACGCTGTACCGCTGTCATCGGCCACTCCTGCCACCCCTGCCGCTCCCCCGCGTCAGCGCGGCACGGCGCGGCCCGCGGGGGAGCCACGGGGAGTTCGGGTGGAGAGTCTGGGGTCGCTGGTCGGCAGCCCATGGATCTATGCGGTGGTGGCCCTCTCGGTCCTGCTCGACGTGTTCCTCCCGGTCCTGCCCAGCGGGGTCCTGGTGATCACCGCGGCCACGGCGGCGGCCGCCGGCACGGCGACCGACGTACCCGACATCCTGGTGCTGACACTGTGCGCCGCCACCGCCTCCGTCCTGGGTGACCTGGTGGCCTACCGCCTCGCCTGGCGCGGCGGCGCCCGTCTGGACCGGGCGATCGCCCGTTCGCGGCGGCTCAAGAGCGCGCAGGAACGTCTCGGCTCGGCGCTCGTCCGGGGCGGCGGCGCCCTGGTCGTCCTCGCCCGCTTCGCCCCGGCCGGGCGCTCGGTGGTCTCCCTCGGCGCCGGTGCCGCACGCCACCGCGCCCGCGACTTCCTCCCCTGGTCCGCCCTGGCGGGGCTGTCCTGGGCCGCGTACAGCGTGGCCCTCGGCTACTTCGGCGCCCACTGGCTGGGCGCGACCTGGCTGGCCACGGCGGTGTCGGTGGGCGCGCTGTTCGCGGCGGGGGCGGGGGCGGGATACCTGATGCGCCGGCGGCCGCGGCCTTCGGAGACTTCGTAGCGCCTCCGGGCCGAACTGCGGGCAATCGGCGCGCCTCCCCCCGTGCCTCAAGGGCCTGGGAGGTACCCCCAGGGCGACACGGACGGGCGATGCGGGTCCCTCCCGCTCACGGGGTCCCTCCCGCTCACGGGGTCCCTCCCGCTCGAGCGAAGCCGAGAGTGGGGGGAAGCCGAGAGTGGGGGAGGCATCCCGCAAACGCCGGGCTGCGCAACACCCCGCCCAGCTCCCACACCGGCTCCGGCTTCCGGACTCCGGACTCCGGCTCCGGCTCCGGCTCCGGCTCCGGCTCCGGCTCCAGGTGGGCCTATCCCGCCGCCCGCCCCGCCGCCCGCCGCGCCGCGCCTCCGCGCACCTCCAGTCCGTCCAGCAACTCGGCCGTCGCCTCGGCGATCGCCTCCACCGCCCGGTCGAACACCTCGCGGTTGTGGGCGGCCGGCGCGCGGAAGCCGGACACCTTCCTCACGTACTGCAGGGCGGCGGCCCGGATCTCCTCTTCCGTGGCCTCCTCGGGCTGCACGGGCGGACGCAGGGTCTTGATACTCCGGCACATGCCCCCCAGTCTGACGCGCCCCCTCGGCAACTCGCCACCCAAAATCGAACAGGCGTATCATTGGGGCGTGGCTGCGACCTATGACTTTCCGAGTGACCTCCTCGCCGGTCAGGAGGAACTGCACCAGGTCCGGGCCGAGTTGTCGGCCCTGCTGAAGCGGCTTCCCTGGTCGGTCGAACCCCTCGACGGGTTCAGCGACGACAACGGCTGGCGCAAGATCGAGCGCCCCGCCTCACCCGGCTGGACCGCCGACGAACAGGCCGAGGTGGAGAAGCTCCGGCAGCGGGAGCACGAGCTCGCGGTGTTCGTCAGCACCCACCGCCACTGGGCCGAACTCACCGGCGCCGACCGCATGCACGCCCGTTCCCGGCTGAAACACACCCACGAGGACGCGGAAGAGTCCGCGTAGGGCCGCAAGGACGAGGGCGGCGGGACGAGGGGACACGGAGGCACAACGACAGGGGCCCCCGGAGCAACTCCGGAGGCCCTGTGTCCCGGTGGGCGCGGACGGTTTCGAACCGCCGACATCCTGCTTGTAAGGCAGGCGCTCTACCCCTGAGCTACGCACCCGGGACCCGGGCCCGTGCGCCCAGGTCGAGTCGACAGCCTACATGGCCCAGGGCACGGTCCGGCAAACCCGTTCGCACCCCCCGCCGGGGATCACCTGCCGGGGACACCGGGGGATATCCCCACCTCGGATCCGCCAGCCGCCCGGATCCCCCGGCGGGTCCCCGGTCCGTACGGTCGAAGAGCGCTCGGACACCGCCGGAGAGCGCCACCGTCCGCCCAGGGGGAGACCGTCATGACCCGTACCACCCGTACCGCCCGGACCGTCGGCTCCGCCTCCGGCGCCCGTGCCGCGTGGACACGCACCCTCGCCCTCGCCGGGGCCGCCGTGGTGATCGTCGCGGGCATGAGCGCCTGCGGTGCGTCGGCCGCCGACGACGACGAGCCCGACCGCCGGTCCTTCGACCTGCCCGGCAGGACCCTCACCATCGACTCCGACGAATCCGCCCTCGAGCTCGTCGCCTCGGACGAGAACGCCCCCGGCAAGGTCGAGGTCACCCGATGGTTCCAGGGCAGCGTCGCCATCGGCTCGGACCCGAAGGTCACCTGGTCCATGGACGGCGACCGGCTGGTGCTGCGGGAGAAGTGCTCCGGGGTCGTCGCCAACTGCTCCACCAGGCACCGCGTCGAGGTGCCCCGCGGAGTCTCCGTCAAGGTCGAGGAGGAGGACGGCAGCGTGCGGGCGCGGGGCTTCCGCGACGCGCTGAGCATCCGCACGACGGACGGTTCGGTTCATGTCACGGACTCCACCGGGCCGCTGGAGCTTCGCACCGGTGACGGGTCCGTGCGCGCGGAGGTCTCCTCCCGTACGGTGCGCACCCACAGCGGTGACGGCTCGGTCCGCCTCGAACTGGCCGCCGTACCCGACCTGGTGGACTCCCGCAGCGGCGACGGCTCCCTGACGATCGACCTGCCGCGGGCCTCCTACCGCGTGGACACCGAGACCGGTGACGGCGCCGAGGACGTGTCCGTGCCCCGTGACGACTCCAGCTCCCATGTGGTGACCGCGCGCACCGGCGACGGCAAACTCACCGTCCGCACGGCGAACTGACCGACCCGTGTCTTCGTCCTCTACCGGTGGGAGAATGACATCGGGCAGGGCGAACGACAGTACGGGAGAGGGATGTGACGGCGACACCAGCGCAGCCGCACTCGCCGTCGGAGCCACGCGTGCCTCGCATGCGTCGTGCCGTACCTCCTCTTCCTCCTCTTCCTCCTCTTCCTCCTCGGCCGGGTGTCCGCCGGGCCCCCGGCGGCCTGCGGGACGTGCTCGCCCTCGTGGGGCTGCCGCTGGTCGCGGCACTGGTGCTGCCCGCCGCGTTCGCCGGGGGCGGGACGCGGCGCTGGTTCGGTGGGCGGGCCGAGAACCAGAGGGCCGAGGCGCAGGCCGCCAAGGACGCGGCGGCGGCCGCCTTCTACGAACTCGACACCGCCCAGCGCGACCTGCGGATCTCCATCGAGACGATCACCGCTGTCGACGCCTCGCCCGCCGCCCGCCGCGCCGTCGCCGACTTCGAGGCGCTCGGCCGGCGCATCGACGAGGCCAGCCACCAGTACATCAGCGCCGTCGACGCCCATGACCTGGACCGCGACGACTTGGAGGCCTCGGCCGCCTCCCAGGCCCGCGACCGGCTGACCGCTGCCAAGGACGAGCTCGGCCGGGTCAAGCAGGAGCTGGACCGGTTCACCGACGGGCTCGGCTCCCTCCTCGGCAAGGCCGAGACCCAGCTCGCCCGGCTCGCGCCCTCCGTCGAACGCGCCCGGCAGACGCTGCTCGCCGCCTCGAACGCCCTCGACACCGCACGCGGAACGGGCCTGAAGGCCGACGACCTCGCCGCCCGGCTCGCCGCGCTCTCCCCGGAACTGACCAAGCTGAACCAGGGCGCGGGGCAACACGGCGTGCCGGGGACCCTGGAGCGGGCCGAACGGATCACTCGCGAGGCCGAGGCGGTCCGCGTCGAAGCCGAACGGCTGCCGGAACGGGCCGCCGAGATCGACCACCGGCTGGTCTCCCTGCGCACCCGCGCCCAGGCCCTCACCACCCGCTCCGAACAAGTCGAACCGGTCCTCAGCGAACTGCGCCGGCGCTTCACCGCCGCCTGCTGGCAGGACCTGCAGCACGTCCCCGACGTCGCTTCGGAGAACGTGGGCCAGGCGGAAGCGAGACTCGCCGAGGCCCGGGCGGCCCGCGAGGAGCAGCGCTGGGCGGATGCCACCGCCCTGCTGTCGACGGCGCGGGCGCTGCTGAACACGACCGACGAGGCGGTGTCGGCCGCCGGTGACCGGTTGCGGCGGCTGAACGCGGTGCAGAAGGACCCCGGGCAGGAGATCGAACGCACCCGCTTCGCCATCCGGGACGCCCAGCGTCTGGCCATGGCCGGCCGCAACACCCCCGACCCGCGCCACGCCCGCCCTCTGGACGACGCCGTGGCCCGTCTGGAGCGAGCCGTCGCCGGACTGGAGGGCCGCCATCCCGACTACTGGCACTTCCTGACGGAGACGGAGGAGGTACGGGCGACGGTGAGCCGTGTGGTGGCCCAGATCCGGGAGGAACGCGGCAGCGCCGCCCACTGACCGTCACGGGACCGGCCGAGCCGGTTAACCTGTGCTCATGCCTCGCTACGAGTACCGCTGCCGGACCTGCGGCGACACCTTCGAACTGAGCCGCCCCATGGCGGAGTCCTCCGCGCCCGCGGCCTGCCCGGCGGGTCACGACGACACGGTCAAGCTCCTCTCCACGGTCGCGGTGGCCGGTACCGCCGCGGCCCCGGCTCCCCGCGCGGGCGGTGGTGGCGGCGGCTGCTGCGGTGGCGGCTGCTGCGGCTGACCGCCGCCGGAGGCCACCGGGCCGGACGTCAGCTGCCGAGGTAGCGCAGCACCGCGAGCACCCTGCGTGAATAGCCCTCACCCCCTGTCAGTCCGAGCTTGTCGAAGATCGCGTTGGTGTGTTTCTCCACCGCGCTCTGCGAGATGTGCAGCCGCCCTGCGATGGCGGCGTTGGTGTGCCCCTGCGCCATCTCGGCCAGCACCGCCTGCTCCCGCGCGGTGAGACGGGCGAGCGGGTCGGTGTGCGTCGTGCGGCCGAGCAGCTGCCGTACGACCTCCGGGTCGAAGGCGGCGCGTCCCTGCGCCACCCGCTCCAGGGCGTCCAGGAACTCGTCGACCTGGACGACACGGTCCTTGAGCAGATAGCCGACTCCTTCCGACTCACCGGTCAGCAGCTCGGTCGCGTACCGCTTCTCCACGTACTGCGAGAGCACCAGCACCCCCACGGACGGCCAGCGCCGGCGGATCTCCAGGGCCGCGCGCAGTCCCTCGTCGGTGTGCGTGGGCGGCATCCGCACATCGGCGACCACCACGTCCGGCGGGTCCTCGGCGACCGCCCGCAGCAGCAGTTCCGCGTTGCCGACGGCGGCCAGCACCTGATGTCCCTCCTCCGCCAGCAGCCGCACCAGGCCCTCTCTGAGCAGGGTGGAGTCCTCGGCCAGGATCAGGCGCATGGCAGCTCCGCGGTCACCAGGGTCGGTCCGCCCGGCGGACTGCGCACCTCCAGATGCCCGTCGAGCGCGGCGACGCGCCGGGCCAGCCCGAACAGTCCGCTGCCCGTCGCGTTCGCACCGCCTTGGCCGTCGTCCTCGACACTCACGTACAACGCTCCTTCCCTCGATCCGACCTCGACCACTATCCGGGTCGGCGTCGCGTGCTTCACCGCGTTGGTGACGGCCTCGCAGACGACGAAGTAGACGACGGTCCCCACTGCCCGCTCGGGCTCCCCGGTGAGCCCGTACTCCACCCGTACCGGGACGGAGGCCCGCTCGGCGACCGTCTCCAGCGCCGCCCGCAGCCCTGCCTCGTCCAGTGTGGTGGGGTAGATCCGCCACGCCACCTCGCGCAGGTCGTCCAGGGCGTACCGGCTCTCCTCGTGGGCCTGTCGCAGCAGCCGGCCCGAGTGGGCCGGGTCCTCGCTGCGCAGGGCTCGGCCGAGCAGCATGCCGAGCGCGACCAGACGCTGCTGCACTCCGTCGTGCAGGTCCCGCTCGATGCGCCGCCGCTCGTCGTTCACCGCGTCGACCACGGCCGCGCGGCTCGCGGACAGTTCGGCGATGCGCCGCTCCAACGCGTCCTGGTGGCGGGGCCCGAGCAGGCGGCGGGCCAGCTTCCCCTCCAGTTCGGCCACGCCGACTATCCCCTGGACGGCGAGGAAGAGTAGGAAGAGCCCTCCGAGGGAGGTGAGGGCGACCGCTCCGGGGGTGCGTATGTCGTCGACCAGCAGCCAGAGGTACATCCACGACGTGCCGTACCCGAGGCCGATCGCCACCGAGAGCATCACCACCGCGCCCAGCACGCCCAGGGTCCAGCGGCAGGCCAGGTATCCCAGGGCCTGCGTGTCCTCGTACGCGGGTGAGGTGCGCGTCCTCAGCCATGTCCGCAGCCGGGTGCGGTTCAGTTCCGTCAGTCCTCGCGCGCCCGCGAGGACCGGGCGGAGCACGGCGCGACGGCCGCGCGGCCAGGCCACGACGAGCAGGAGGAGCAGGCCGGCCAGGACTGTGCAGAGCAGCTCGACGACGGCCGCGGCGGCGCCCCACATCAGCCCCACCGCGCACCGCACCACGCGCCGCACCATGTCTCGCATGATCGCGAGGCTAGTCGGACACGGCATGGGGGCACACTGCGGAAAACCGCAATTGCGGCTGTGGATCACCGCAGCGCATCGTGCGGCTTTCCTCAGCCTTTCTTCAGCTCCGGTTTTCTAGCGTGGCAGGCATGACAGCCATCGCAGCGCACACGATCACAGCGGCTTCGGACGGGAGTGCCGGACCGCAGTGGGTCAACGACCTCATGGACGCCATGGGCGCCCCCGGGGCCGGCCTCGCCATCGCGCTGGAGAATCTCTTCCCTCCCATACCCAGTGAGGTGATCCTGCCGCTGGCGGGGTTCGCCGCGAGCAGTGGGCGGATGGGTCTGCTCGCCGTACTGCTGTGGACCACCGCCGGCTCGGTGGTCGGCGCGCTCGCGCTGTACGGGGTGGGCGCGCTGCTCGGCAGGGACCGGACGGTGGCGATAGCGGGGCGGCTGCCGCTGGTGAAGGTCGCGGACATCGAGAAGACGGAGGCGTGGTTCCTGCGGCACGGGCCGAAGGCGGTGTTCTTCGGCCGGATGGTTCCGCTCTTCCGGAGTTTCATATCGGTGCCGGCCGGCGTGGAGCGCATGCGTCTGCCGCTGTTCCTGGGACTGACCACGCTGGGCAGCGCGATCTGGAACACCGCGTTCGTGCTCGCGGGGTATGCGCTGGGGGACAACTGGGAGCAGGTGTCGACCATCGTCTCGGCGTACTCGAAGGTGGTCCTCGGCGTGGCCGCGCTGGCGTTGCTGGCGTTCGTGGTCCTGCGGCTGCTGCGCTCGGGCGACGGCCGCCGGCGGCGGGACGGGCGGGCGGGCACGGATCACATACGCCCGTCGCACCCCGCCGCCGGTGCCGATCACCTCGACGGAAGCGCACCCGTCCACGGGTACGACTCCGCCGACACGATGAGCCTGCGCCGCCACCGCTGACGCCCCGGCCGCACGGCCTTCCGGTCGTACGGCCTCACCGGGGTGAGCGCACCGTCTGCAGGAACTCGCGCAGGATGCGCTCGCCGGCCAGGACGCCCCGCTCGGGGAGAGCCCTGATCGCGGGGGCCGTCCAGTCGGCGTCCGCGAGTTCGCCGTGACCGGGGCGCCAGCCCTGGTCCACGGCGAGGAGCAGGTCGGCGTCGAGGAGGGAGTCGCCGGCGGCGAGGGTGAGATCGGCGCCGGTGCGGCGGGCGACCTCGTACATGGCCGCGCTCTTGGTGAGGGGCTTGGGCACGGCGTAGATCTTGCGGCCCTGGAGGGACACGGTCCAGCCGCGGTTCTCCGCCCACTCCCCGAGTTCCTTCACCCACTCCTCACGCAGCAGTTCCCGCTCGACGACGAGGTAGGCGAAGAGGTCCTCGGCGACCCGGTGCTTGCGCACCCAGACCGGGTCGGCGGTCCGCAGCAGATGGTCCTGCACCTCGGACAGCGGGGCGCACTCGTCGGCCAGGCGGGCGAGCACCCGGGCGTGCCAGTCCTGGTCGGACACGCCGTCGACGAGGAGGTGCCCGCCGTTGGCGCAGATCGCGTAAGTCGGCGGCGGGCCGGGGAGGTTGATGCGCTGGTACTGCTTGCGCGTGCGGGTCGTCGTCGGCACGAAGACGGCGGCGTCGCCGAGGTCGGTGAGGAGCTGGGCCGCCGTCTCCGTCATATAGGACAGGGGCTTGCTCTCGTGGACCTCCACGCACAGCAGCCGGGGTGCCCTCGCGTCCGGCATGGTCAGGGCGAGGGCGGCGGCGGAGTAGATGAGGGTGCGGTCGAGGTCGCTGGCGACGATGACGGGCATCAGCGGGCCACCGCCTTGCCGTCGGCGCCGGTGGCGCCACGGGTGTAGCGGGGGTGGATCAGTCCGACGCAGGTGTAGGGGAGTTCCGCGACCTCCTCCACGGGGACGCCCCGATGTTCCGCGAGGAGACGTACATGGTCGAGGTCGCTGCCGGCTCCGGCCCGGGCCAGCACCTTCCAGGGCACCCGGCGCAGCAGCACCCGGGTGGTCTCGCCGACGCCGGGCTTGACGAGGTTCACGTCGTGGATGCCGTACTCCTCGCTGATGCGTTCGACCGCCGCCCAGCCCTCCCAGGTGGGGGTGCGGTCGGTGGAGAGCAGTTCCTTGGCCTGGGCGCAGGCGGCGTCGGTGACCTCCGGGAAGCGGGCGGACACGGCGTCCAGGAAGGCCACCGAGAGGTCCGCGCCGGCGAGTTCGCGGTAGAACTTGGCGCCGTGGAAGTCGTCCGGGCCGACCAGGTCGGCGCGGAGCACGGTGCGTGAGATCAGGCCGGACACCGTGGAGTTGAGGCAGGCGGAGGGGATCAGATAGTCCTCGCGGGTGCCGTAGGTGCGTACGCAGGAGCCGGGGTCGGCCAGGACCGCGATCTCCGGGTCGAAACCGGTGACGCCCTCGGTCTTCTCGAACTCCTCGACGGCCTGGGCGAGTTCGCGGGTGATGGCGCCCTTGCCGGTCCAACCGTCGACGAAGACCACGTCCCGGGGGTCGTGGTGGGCGGCCAGCCAGCGCAGCGCGTTGGCGTCGATGCCCCGGCCACGGACGATCGAAACAGCGTAGTGAGGGAGGTCGAGATGGTGGCGGTACTGCGCCCAGCGGCGCATCAGGATGCCCACGGGGGTGCCCGCGCGGGCCAGGGAGACGAGCACCGGGCGGGGAGACCGTTCGGCGAGCACGGTCTCGGTGACCACGCCCACCGCGTGGGCCAGGCGGGCCGCCGACTCGTCCAGGGCCGCGTGGAACAGCTCCTGGTACTGCTCGCTCGGCTGGTACTCCACGGGCAGCGACTCCGCGTAATGGGCGCCGCCGCTCTGGATGGCCTCCTCCCGCTCCTCGGTCGGCGCCTCCAGCGTCACGTCCGAGAGGTCCTGGAGCAGCCAGCCGACCTCCTCGGGCGCGTACGAGGAGAAGGCGGGGCCTCTGAGGGGCTCGGGCAGCATGGTGGCGGGCCTTTCGGGGGCGTCCGGTCGGGCGTCCTTGGGGACGGTGTCCTGCGGTGCGGGCACGTACGACGGTACGACCACGAGGAGCACCTGCGGGGTGTGCGCGGCGAGCCGGGTGAGCAGGCCGTCGGGCGCGTGCAGTGCGGGGGTGTCGGCGTCCGAGTCGACGACGGCGACGACGGTGTCGAAGCCGCCGCCGGCGACGTTGTAGGCGTAGCGCTCGCCGGGGCCGTCGGCGGGGGCGTCGTGGGCGGGGAAGACCAGGCGGGTGCGTATCGCGTAGCCGGGGTCGTCGACGGCGAGGACGGGCGAGCGGGTGGTGGTGGAGAAGCGTACGTCGGCGCCGGTGGTCCGCTCCAGCTCGCCGGCGAGGCGCAGCGGGACGTACATCAGCTCCTCGAAGCCGAGGATCAGGACGCGGTGCGCGTCGTCGGGCAGTGCGTCTGCGAGGCGGGCCGCCATTTCGGGGAGTGCGCCTTCGAGGCGGGCGCGGTGCGCGGGGGTGAAGCCGTGACGGCCGCCGTCGGGGAGGCCGGACGGCCAGCGCAGGTCCACTCGCGTGACACGGCTGGGCCCGTCGGCCGGGCGCGGGCCGTCTTGGGCTGGTCGCGTCCACGCGGCGGTGGCCGCAGATTCGACTACGTCCCGCGCCCCTGGGGAACGAGTCCGGGCATCGGCTTCGAGATCAGCTGTACCGGCATCCCCCTCCAGGGGCACGGGGAACTGCGCGACCGGCCCCGCCGCGGCCGCAGACGCCCGACCGTGCCCCTCGGCACTCTCGTACTGCGCCACCAGGGACTGCCCCCTTTCCAGGACGCCGTCGGGCAACCGCACCGTCCCCGACGCGGTCGTCACCAGGTCGATGCGCGCCCCGATCTCGCGGGCGAACTCGTCCAGACGGCCGGCGTCGGCGGGCGACCTCATGTCGACAAGAGCGACCACGACATACCGCCCCCGCGGATACCGCGCATGAAGATCCCGGACGGTGTTCAGCACCGTGTTGCCCGTGGAGAACTCGTCGTCGACCAGGACCAGCGGGCCGTTCCCGGCCAGCAGCGACGGGTCCTCCGGAAGCAGCAGGTGGGACGTGGCGTGGGAGTGGGATTCCTCGAAGCCGCCGGCCGTGGCGGTCCCCACGACCGGGCGGCGGGTGGAGTGCAGGTAGGGGGCGACGCCCAGGCCGTCGGCGACCGAGTGGCCGAGGCCGGTCGCGGTCTCCGCGTAGCCGAGGACGACCGCGCCCTCCGCCTCGTCGCCCAGCAGCTCGCGCACCCTGCAGCCGAGTGCGACACCGTGGCCGTACACGACGGACGGCGACTGGGGGACGTGCTTGCCGAGGACGTTGGACACCAGCAGGTGGGCCCGCTTGGGGTTGCGACGCAGCGCCAGCCCCAGCAGCCCGGGCAGGCTCTCGTCCCCGGCCAGCTCGACGCCGAGCCGCTCCGTGACCCAGCTGCCGGACCATATGTCCTCGCCGGCCCGCATTCCATGACGCGCCGGGTGGCGCATCCCCTCGTTCACAGCCTTCTCCGTCCCGGTCACTCGGTCAGGCCCGCCGCGAGCAGTTCCACGAAGCCGACGTCCCCGTTGGCGACGCCGAAGACCTCGGCGCGCAGCATGGTCCGCTCGGCCCAGGCGCGGTGGGGTTTCACCTCGTTCATCTTGTTCGTGTAGGCCGACCTGAGTACACCCCCGCCGCCGCGTTCCGGCCGGAGGATGTCCTGGGCGTCGCTGAACTCCTCGTGGCTGACGACGGACAGCGCGTGCACGGGGAGTACGTGGGAGGGGTGGATGCAGGTCTTGCCCAGCAGGCCGTTGGCCCGGTCGAGGGAGATCTCGCGCAGCAGGCCGTCCATGGCATGTTCGATCAGCTTCTCGCGCAGTGCCACGGCCTGCACCCCGTGGAAGGGGCTCTGCCGCAGGAGTGGCTTGAACATGCGTTCCTGGACCCGGAAGTACTCCCAGACCGGCCCCGTCACGGTGAATCCGGTGCCGTCGGCCCGGGCCAGCATGTTCACCACGTCGGAGATCACGGAGGCGACGACCTGGATGTCGTACGCCGTCATGTCGGGGCCTCTGCGCAGCCCGTAGGAGGAGCAGAAGTCGGTCACACCGAGGCGCAGCGCGAGCACACGGTCGCGGTACTTGTCGACGGCGCGGAAGATCCCTTCGAGGGTCTCGACGCGGGACTCCCGGTAGAGCAGCTCGGGCGACTCCAGCACCGGCATGGCGAACAGCCGGTGGCCGCTCTCGGCCTCGGCGGTGGCCAGCGCCTCCAGGAACGGCAGGCCGCGTTCCCCGGTGAACTTCGGCAGCACGAATCCGGACAGCAGCGCGACGGCGGGGCCGAGGCGGCGGACGAGGTCGGGGATCTGTTCCGGGGTACGGACCCGGATGAACAGCAGCGGCAGATCCGCGCCGGGCCGCCCGGCCAGGTCGGCGAACTGGCGTACGAGGTTCTCCTCGCCGGCGGTGACGTCGGCGTCGTCGATGGAGTCCTCCAGGCACAGCACCATGGAGACCACACCGAGTCCGCCCTGCTTGACGACGTCGTCGGCGAGCCGGGGCCGGGTCGCGGGGCTGTAGAGCGTGGCGCCGAGGGCCGCAGAGAGCAGTCGGGCCGGGGAATCCGGCGTGAACTCGCCGGGCTCCCGGTAGAAGAGACGTTTCCGCACCGCAGGGGCGATGTGCCCGAAATGACGCATAGAACTCCCCTGTGGCCTCTCTGGAATCTCGGGAATGTCGGAAGGTGGCCGGTAATAGTACGTAGGGATCCATGTCGGTGGTTCCCGCGGGGCATGAACTTCAGGTAACCCGGCCGTGTCGACCCCAACCCCCCGCATTGTCGTGACCAAGACGGAGAAGGCAGGATGACCGTATGACGCACGCGATGCTCAAGGGGTCGAACGTCCCTGTCGAGGCCACCACGGTACGTGCCGTGCTGCGCTGGTCGCCCGGGCAGGGGGTGCCGGACGTCGACGCCTCCGCGCTGCTCCTCGGCCCCGACGGCCGTGTGCGCTCCGACGAGGACTTCGTGTTCTACAACCAGCCACGGCACCCCGCCGGGCAGGTGTGGCGGCTCGGCAAGAAGCGCGTCACCGAGGGCCTGACCGATACGATCCAGACGGATCTCACCCGTGTCGAGTCCGGTGTCGGCCGGATTCTGCTCGTCGCATCGGCGGACGGTGTCACCTTCGACCGCGTACGGGACCTGCGCATCCTGCTGTACGACGCGCAGGCCGCCGACGGGGACGCGCTGGCGTATTTCGACATCAAGCCGGAGACCGGCCAGGAGACCGCGCTGATCTGCGGTGAGCTGTACCGGCGCGGGGAGGGCTGGAAGTTCCGGGCGCTCGGCGAGGGCTATTCGAACGGCCTGAAGGGCCTGGCGACCGACTTCGGCATCTCGGTGGACGAGTCGGAGGCCGCGCAGGAGCCCGACTCCTCCGACGTCACCCAGCTGCCGCCCCCGACGGCACACATACCGGCCTCCGACCGGACCTCTTCCGAGGCCCTGACGCAGCCGCAGGCCCCGCTCGCCCCGCCGGCACCCGAGGTGTCCCGGCCGCTGCCGCCCGAGCAGCCGGCGGGAGTGCCCGCACAGCCCGCGTACGGCTACCCGCCGCAGCAGCCCGCGGCCACGCAGCCGGCCTACGGCTATCCACCGGCGCCCGCCACGGCCGCCGCGGGGGCGCCGTCCGGGTACGGTTTCCCGCCGCCGGCCGCCGCCTCCCCCGACCCGGACTTCCGGCTTCCGCCGCAGGGGCCGCAGTTCATCGGGCGTTAGTGGACCGGACCCTGTGAAACCAAGGGCTTCTCAACGACCGGCCTTCGTCTTGAAGCCCCTTCCCCACTGGAGCCCCCACCCGTACAGCCGGTCCAGCTCCGCCTGGAATCCGTACACGAATTTCACCTCGCGGCGGACGAGGATCTCGTTCTTGACGTTCTCGATCATCACCACCGCGCAGGAGCGGGCCTGCGGGTGGCGTTCGTCGAGGCCTATCTCGATCCGCGGGCCGTTGCTGGGGTACAGCGTGACCATGGCCTGCGTACGGTCGAAGGCGGGCGTCTGGTCGTAGATGTAGGCGAAGACCAGCAGGCGTTTGATGTTCTCGCGGTGGTCCAGGTTGACGTACATCGTCTCGCCGGAGCCCGAGCCGAACCGATCGTCGCCGCTGAGCTTGACGTACGGCGGTTCGTTGACGTCGCCGAGGAAGCCGCCGAGGGGCTGGACCACGCCCTTGGTGCCGTCCTGGAGCTCGTACAGGCAGCCCAGGTCCAGGTCGACGTTGACCATGGACTGGCTGTGGCCGATGACCTCCGGTGGCTTGAGCGCCTTGAAGGGGTGGCGCAGCAGGCTCTCCCGCTGGGAACCGCCGAAGTCGGAGGTCCGCATGCGCCAGCTCAGATTGATCCGCAGATGGCCGGTGGCCGCGCCCTGTTTGGTCAGGGACACCTGACCGTGCCGTTTGGTCAGCTCGATGGCGTTGGTAGCCGCGTTGCCCGAGTCGAAGGCGCTCTCGTTGCTGCGCCACAGTCCGTCCAGGAAACCCATTCCCGCCCCAAGTCCAGTCGTCGAACCCCGCTCGGGCCGCCCAGGCTCCCGGACGGCCGGCGGGGCGGCTCCGAGGAGTGGTCCTCGGAGCCGCCCCGTCGAGAGCGTTCCTCACTCGGAGGGCTGTCACACCCCGGAGGTGACCTCAGTCTTGTCGTCGGCGTTTCCCTCGGCCGCCGCCAGCCGCTTGTTGCGGCGCACGGAGGAGAGGAAGGACCAGCCGATCAGGATGACGCCGATGGAGCCGGTGATGAGCTCGTGGATCTCGTACTGGATGGTGACGAGCAGGATCAGCGCCAGGGCGCCGATGGCGTAGTGCGCGCCGTGCTCCAGGTAGACGTACTCGTCGAGGGTGCCCTGGCGGACCAGGTAGACCGTCAGCGACCGCACGTACATGGCGCCGATGCCCAGGCCGAGCGCCATCAGGACGATGTCGTTGGTGATGGCGAAGGCGCCGATGACGCCGTCGAAGGAGAAGGACGCGTCCAGGACCTCCAGGTAGAGGAACATGAAGAACGCGGCCTTGCCGGCCATGGCCACCACCGTGCGGGGCTTGCCGGAGCGCTCGGCCTTCTCCTCGGCCTCGTGCTCGCGTTCCTCCTCCTCTTCGAGCTTGTCCTCGAAGAAGCCGGAGAGACCGCCCACGATCATGTAGGTGATCAGACCCGCGATGCCGGACAGCAGGACCGTCTCCGCCTTGTCCACGTGCGCGCCGCCGTGCTGGTGGGCGTTGGTGGCGAAGGTCATGGCGGAGATCAGCAGGATGATCAGCGCGATGCAGACCGACAGCATGTCGATCTTGCCGAGCTTGGCCAGCGGGCGCTCCAGCCAGCCCAGCCACTTGATGTCCCGGTCCTCGAAGATGAAGTCCAGGAAGATCATCAACAGGAACATGCCACCGAACGCGGCGATCGCCGGGTGGGCGTCGGTGACGAGTTCCTGGTAACGGTCCTTGTCACTGAGCGCGAGGTCGACGGCCTCGATCGGACCGAGCTGCGCGCTGACGGCCACGATCACGACGGGGAAGACCAGCCGCATGCCGAAGACGGCGATCAGAATGCCGATGGTGAGGAAGATCTTCTGCCAGAAGGCATTCATCTTCTTCAGGATGCCGGCGTTGACCACCGCGTTGTCGAAGGACAGCGAGATCTCCAGCACGGAGAGGATCGCCACGATGCCGAAGGCGGTCCACCCCCCGAAGAGGACCGCTGCGACCAGACCGAGCGCGGTGACCGCGAACGACCAGCCGAAGGTTTTCAGAACCACTGGCTACCCCAGGTGTGTTAACGGGTCTCCCCCGCTGCCGTGATCGGCTTTACGAAACGTTGACTCCGAAGTCTAGAGCGATGCCCCGCAGTCCCGACGCGTACCCCTGTCCCACCGCACGGAACTTCCACTCGCCCTGATAACGGTAGAGCTCACCGAAGATCATCGCGGTCTCGGTGGAGGCGTCCTCGCTCAGGTCGTAGCGGGCGAGTTCCTGGCCGTCCGCCCGGTTCACCACGCGGATGAAGGCATTGCTGACCTGGCCGAAGGTCTGGCCGCGCTCATCGGCCAGGTGGATGGAGACCGGAAAGACGATCTTTTCGCACTGGGCCGGCACCTTGGGGAGATCGACCAGCAGGGACTCGTCGTCCCCGTCGCCCTCACCGGTGAGGTTGTCACCGGTGTGCTCCACCGAGCCGTCCGGGCTCTTCAGCTGGTTGTAGAAGACGAACCACTCGTCCCCCATGACCCGGCCGCCGCTGCACATCAGCGCGCTGGCGTCGAGGTCGAAGTCGGCTCCGGTGGTGGAGCGCGCGTCCCAGCCGAGCCCGATCATGACCTGCGTGAGGTTGGGTGCGGCCTTGGACAGGGAGACATTGCCCCCCTTGGCGAGCGTGACGCCCATGATGATCCCTCCCCGGATGATGTTCCTCAGGTGGTCCTGCACGTCCGGCGCCGCACGTAAACCGTGCGGCGCCGGGCGATGTGGCCGCGGAAGACGGCCGGGCTCAGGCGTGGCCGTCTCAGACGTTCACACCGAAGTCCTGCGCGATGCCGCGCAGACCGGAGGCGTAGCCCTGGCCGATGGCGCGGAACTTCCACTCCGCGCCGTGCCGGTAGAGCTCACCGAAGACCATGGCGGTCTCGGTGGAGGCGTCCTCGCTCAGGTCGTAGCGGGCGATCTCGGCCCCGCCGGCCTGGTTGACGACGCGGATGAACGCGTTGCGCACCTGGCCGAAGGACTGCTGGCGGTTCTCGGCGTCGTAGATGGAGACCGGGAAGACGATCTTCTCGATGTCGGCGGGGACCCCGGCCAGGTTGATCTTGATCTGCTCGTCGTCGCCCTCGCCCTCACCGGTGAGGTTGTCGCCGGTGTGCTCGACCGAGCCGTCCGGGCTCTTCAGGTTGTTGAAGAAGATGAAGTGCGCGTCACTGGCGACCTTGCCGCCGCTGTTCAGCAGCAGTGCGCTGGCGTCGAGGTCGAAGTCGGTACCGGTCGTGGTGCGGATGTCCCACCCCAGACCGACGATGACCGCGGTCAGGCCCGGCGCCTCCTTGGTCAGCGATACGTTGCCGCCCTTGCTGAGGCTGACTCCCACGAGTCCTCCATTGGTGTCCTGGGGCGGGGTGCCCCGTGGTGCGTTGGATGTCGGATCAACGAGTCGATCCTAGTGACGGGTTCCCGGCCGCCGCAGGCCCCGCGGCCGAAGAATCACTTCGGTGTCGGGCCGGATCCACAGGTGTCGAGCGCTTCGACGTGACTACAGGGTGTCGAGCGCCTTGACGTACTCGTTCAGGTCACGGGCGTCCGGCAGACCGTTGACGACGGTCCAGCGCACGACGCCCTCCTTGTCGATGATGAACGTCCCGCGCACGGCGCACCCCTTGCCCTCGTCGAAGACGCCGTACGCGCGCGAGACGTCGCCGTGCGGCCAGAAGTCGCTGAGCAGGGGGTATTCCAGATCCTCCTGCTCGGCGAAGACGCGCAGGGTGTGGATGGAGTCGTTGGAGACGGCGAGCACCTGGGTGTCGCGGTCGGAGAACTGCGGCAACCGGTCGCGGACCTCGCACAGCTCGCCGGTGCACACGCCGGTGAAGGCGAACGGGTAGAAGATCACCACCACGTTCTTCCGCCCGTGGAAGTCGGACAGTCTCACGGTCGCCCCGTGGTTGTCCCTGAGCTCGAAGTCGGGGGCCTTGTCGCCGACCTGGATCGCCATTGTCGTGTTCATCCCTTCGGGGCGGTTCGCTCCGACCACCCTACGCAGGGAGTACGACAGGCCGACGGACGGGCCGACGCGTGACGCGACCGGCCCGTCCGGGAGTGGTTCACCGCTTGGACTTGGCCGCCTTCGGCGTCGCCAGCCGGCTGCCGCTCCAGTCCTTGCCCACACTGACGCTCTTGGCCGCCGTCAGGCCCGCCGTGGTGGCGGCCTCCGAGATGTCGCTCGGCTCCACATAGCCCGAACGGCCTGTCTTCGGCGTGAGGAGCAGGATCGCGCCGCCTTCTTCGATGTACGTGGTGGCATCCACCAGCGCATCCGTCAGGTCGCCGTCGTCGTCGCGGAACCACAGCACAACGGCGTCAGCCACGTCGTCGTAGTCCTCGTCGACAAGGTCGCTCTCGATGACGCCCTCAATGGCCTCGCGGAGCTCCTGGTCGACGTCGTCGTCGTAGCCGATCTCCTGGACCACCTGCCCGGGCTGGAACCCCAGCCTGGCGGCAGGGTTCGTCCGCTCCTCCGCGTGGTCCGCGGTCGCGCTCACGGGTTGCCTCCTGATCATGTCTTGGGAATAACTCAGCCACGCGCGTGCGCGAAGCATTGGCCGTAGTCCACACGGGCGGGACGGATCGCGCAAGTACCCGGCCGTGCAGACCGCCGAAACGGTGACGATCCTGGCCGGGTCACCGCAACTCCAGGCACACCATCATGGCCCGAAGTGACGCACACCACACCTTTGTGCCCCGTTTGGCCCTTTGGGAACCGTCTACGTGTACGAAGACTCGAATGGACGAGCCCTGTGAACACCGTACTGGTCGCGACTGCGGATTACCTCCCGGTAGAGATGACGCCGACGACCCCGAGGTGGACCATGGGGAACGGCGCAATCCGGGCCGTACCAGTGAAACCGCGGCCCGTCTCACGGCCCTCTGACAGGTAAGGAACAGCGTGGCTTCCGCATCCGATCGCAACCCGATCATCATTGGCGGCCTTCCGAGTCAGGTTCCTGACTTCGATCCCGAGGAAACCCAGGAGTGGCTCGACTCCCTCGACGCCGCGGTCGACGAGCGCGGCCGGGAGCGGGCCCGCTATCTGATGCTGCGACTGATCGAACGTGCCCGCGAGAAGCGTGTGGCCGTGCCCGAGATGCGCAGCACGGACTACGTCAACACGATCCCGACCCGGGCCGAGCCGTTCTTCCCGGGCAACGAGGAGATCGAGCGCAAGATCCTCAACGCCACCCGCTGGAACGCCGCGGTGATGGTCTCCCGCGCGCAGCGGCCGGGTATCGGGGTCGGCGGCCACATCGCCACCTTCGCCTCCTCCGCGTCGCTGTACGATGTGGGCTTCAACCACTTCTTCCGCGGCAAGGACGAGGGCGACGGCGGCGACCAGGTCTTCTTCCAGGGACATGCCTCCCCCGGCATCTACGCCCGCGCGTATCTGCTGGACCGGCTGAGCGAGCGGCACCTGGACGGCTTCCGCCAGGAGAAGTCGAAGGCTCCGTACACCCTGTCGTCGTATCCGCACCCGCGGCTGATGCCCGACTTCTGGGAGTTCCCGACCGTGTCGATGGGCCTCGGCCCGATCGGCGCGATCTACCAGGCGCGGATGAACCGCTACATGCACGCGCGCGGCATCACGGACACCTCGCGCTCGCGCGTGTGGGCGTTCCTCGGCGACGGCGAGATGGACGAGCCGGAGTCGCTGGGCCAGCTGACCCTCGCCGCGCGGGAGGGCCTGGACAACCTGACCTTCGTCGTCAACTGCAACCTCCAGCGGCTCGACGGCCCGGTGCGCGGCAACGGAAAGATCATCCAGGAGCTGGAGTCGGTCTTCCGGGGCGCCGGCTGGAACGTGATCAAACTGATCTGGGACCGCACCTGGGACCCGCTGCTCGCGCAGGACCGGGACGGGATCCTGGTCAACAAGATGAACACCACGCCGGACGGGCAGTTCCAGACGTACGCCACCGAGTCGGGCGCGTACATCCGCGACCACTTCTTCGGCGGCGACCACCGGCTGCGCGCGATGGTCGAGGGCATGACCGACGACCAGATCCTGCACCTGGGGCGCGGCGGTCACGACCACCGCAAGATCTACGCGGCGTACAAGGCGGCGGTCGAGCACAAGGGCCAGCCGACGGTGATCCTCGCGAAGACGGTCAAGGGCTGGACGCTGGGCCCGAACTTCGAGGGCCGCAACGCCACGCACCAGATGAAGAAGCTGACGGTCGACGACCTCAAGCACTTCCGGGACCGGCTGCACCTGCCGATCTCCGACCAGGACCTGGAGTCCGGTCTGCCGCCCTACTACCACCCGGGGCCGGACACGGAGGAGATGCAGTACATGCACGACCGCCGCAAGTCGCTCGGCGGGTACGTGCCGACGCGGGTGGTGCGGTCGAAGCCGCTGCGGCTGCCCGAGGACAAGACGTACGCGACCGTGAAAAAGGGTTCCGGTCAGCAGTCCATCGCGACGACCATGGCCTTCGTCCGGCTCCTCAAGGACCTCATGCGGGACAAGGAGATCGGCAAGCGGTTCGTGCTGATCGCGCCGGACGAGTACCGCACGTTCGGCATGGACTCGTTCTTCCCGAGCGCGAAGATCTACAACCCGCTCGGCCAGCAGTACGAGTCGGTGGACCGGGAGCTGCTGCTCGCCTACAAGGAGGCGCCGAACGGACAGATGCTGCACGACGGCATCTCGGAAGCCGGCTGCACGGCCTCGCTGATCGCGGCGGGATCGGCGTACGCCACGCACGGCGAGCCGCTCATCCCGGTGTACGTCTTCTACTCGATGTTCGGTTTCCAGCGCACCGGCGACCAGTTCTGGCAGATGTCCGACCAGATGGCGCGCGGTTTCGTACTGGGTGCGACCGCTGGGCGTACGACGCTGACCGGTGAGGGTCTTCAGCACGCGGACGGCCACTCCCAGCTGCTGGCGTCCACGAACCCGGCGTGTGTCGCGTACGACCCGGCGTTCGGGTTCGAGATCGCGCACATCGTGCAGGACGGGCTGCGCCGGATGTACGGCTCCGACGAGGAGCACCCGCACGGCGAGGACGTCTTCTACTACCTGACCGTGTACAACGAGCCGATCCAGCACCCCGCCGAGCCCGAGAACGTGGACGCGGAGGGCATCGTCAAGGGCCTCTACCGCTTCAGCGAGGGCACGGCGGGTTCGCTTCCGGCGCAGATCCTGGCGTCCGGGGTCGCGCTGCCGTGGGCGATCGAGGCGCAGAAGATCCTCGCCGAGGAGTGGAACGTCAGGGCGGACGTCTGGTCGGCGACCTCCTGGAACGAGCTGCGGCGCGAGGCGGTGGACTGCGAGCGGCACAACCTGCTGCACCCGGAGGAGGAGCAGCGCACCCCGTACGTGACGCGGAAGCTCGCGGCGGCGCGGGGGCCGGTGGTGGCGGTGTCCGACTGGATGCGGTCGGTGCCGGACCAGATCGCGCGCTGGGTGCCGGGGACGTATCAGTCGCTGGGCGCGGACGGGTTCGGGTTCGCGGACACACGGGGGGCGGCGCGGCGGTTCTTCCACATCGACGCGCAGTCGATCGTGGTCGCGGTGCTGACGGAACTGGCCCGCGAGGGCCACGTCGACCGGTCGGTGCTGAAGCAGGCCATCGACCGGTACCGGCTGCTGGACGTCGCCGCGGCCGACCCGGGCGTGGCGGGCGGCGACGCGTGACGCCCATGGCGTGACGAGGGGGTGGTGGACCCGCGGGTCCACCACCCCCTCCCGGTTCCTAAAGAAAACTGCCAAGAATCCTCACACGGCCCAGGTCCGCTGGGAACACCGCACCCAGCGGCCGCTCCTCGGCATGGCCGTGGCCTTCGCCGTCGCCTATGCCGTGCCGATCGTCCGGCCCGACGCGGGCCGGGACGTGGTCGCCCTGTGCACGGCCGTGGAGTGGGCGGTGTGGGGGGCGTTCGCGGTCGACTACGCCGTCCGGCTGGCGCTCGCCGAACGGCGCCTGGTGTTCCTGCGGACGCACTGGCTGGACCTGTGCGCCGTACTGCTCCCCCTGCTCCGGCCGCTGCGGCTGCTGCGGCTGGTGTCGACGCTGCTGCTGGTCGGGCAGCGCGCCCGGCTGGCCTCGCAGATCAGGCTGACGACGTATGTCGCCGGGGCGGTGGTCGGGCTGCTGATGTTCGGATCACTCGCGGTGCTCTCGGTGGAGCGGGACTCGCCGGACGGCAACATCCGGACGCTGGGCGACGCGGTGTGGTGGTCCTTCACGACGATGACGACCGTGGGGTACGGGGACCACGCGCCGACCACCGGACTGGGACGCGTGCTGGCCGTGGGCCTGATGCTGTCCGGGATCGCGCTGCTCGGTGTGGTGACCGCGAACATCGCCGCGTGGTTCATCGCCCGCTTCGAGAAGGACGACGTCGAGGAGCGGCGGCAGACGGAGGCCATCGAGACGCTCACCCGGGAGGTACGGGCGCTGCGCGCCGAGGTGGCGGCCCTGAGGCCGGCGCCGGTCGAGGAGCGACGGTGACATGGGTGGGCCCCCGGCTTCGTACCGGGGGCCCGTCCCTAGGTGCTCCGGGTCAGAACATGCCGTAACCCGAAGTGGTCGCTCCGGCCAGCCAGATGACGGCCAGGAGCGTATCGATGGCGCCCAGCACCAGGGCCACCACGGCCGTCACCGGACGGGAACCCGCCCAGCTGCGGCCCATGGCGAGCCAGCCGCAGACGATCGCCACCGGGCCGAGGACGATCCCCAGCACGAAGAAGCCGGCGACCGCGCAGATGACTCCGATGACTCCGAGGGTCGCGCGATCCGGCCCGGTCCGTGACCACGTCCGGCCACGTGAGCGGGGGTGCCTGCGCGTTCCGTGTCCGAAGCTCGCCATCATCAACTCCCTGAAGGGTTGGTTGACATGGCGGGTACCCCCGCTACGGCGGTGAATTCACGCCGTGATGACGCCGGAAAGGCCGCTGCGGCGCGCTGCCCCCTCCAGCGGCGCGCCGCAGCGGGCGTCCTCCGGGCCGGGTTCGCCCCTCGGGGC
>NZ_JBHYVC010000074.1:0-835 GCF_042749965.1 Streptomyces sp. NPDC059454
CGCCGATGGTACTGCAGGGGGGACCCTGTGGGAGAGTAGGACGCCGCCGAACAATCTTTGGAAGGACCCCTGGTCCCAGCGTTCAGCTGGGACCAGGGGTCCTTTTTTATTTATGCTTGCAGTACCGAAGACAGGAGTCACCGATGTCCACCAACTCTCCCGACGACCGACCGGAGCGCGACCAGCGGCGACGGGACAGCGGTGACCGTCCTGAGCGCTCCGACCGTGGTGGCCAGCGCGGCGGTGGCCCGGGCCGAGGCAATGACCGTGACCGTGGCTTCCGGCGGGACGACCGTACCGATGGCCGGCCGGAGCGTGGTGGCTTCCGCGGACGGGACGACAACCGTGGTGGTGAGCGCGGTGGTTTCCGTGGGCGGGATGACCGTCGTGACGACAGTCGTGGTGGCGAGCGCGGTGCTTTCCGTGGCCGTGACGACCGTGGCGGCGAGCGTGGTGGCTTGCGCCGAGATGACGACCGGGGTTACGGCCGTCGCGACGACCGGCGAGGTGACGATCGTGGTGGCTTCCGTGGCCGCGACGACCGTGGCGGTGAGCGCGGTGGTGGCGAGCGCGGTGGTTTCCGTCGCGAGGACAGCCGTGGTGGCGAGCGTGGCGGTTTCCGTCGGGACGACACTCGCGGTGGTTACCGTGGGCGGGATGACCGTCGTGACGACAGCCGTGGTGGAGACCGTGGGCGGGATGACCGTCGTGACGACAGTCGTGGTGGCGAGCGCGGTGCTTTCCGTGGCCGCGACGACCGTGGCGGTGAGCGCGGTGGTGGCGAGCGCGGTGGTTTCCGTCGCGAGGACAGCCGTGGTGGCGAGCGTGGCGGTTT
>NZ_JBHYVC010000074.1:935-37537 GCF_042749965.1 Streptomyces sp. NPDC059454
CCGTCGGGACGACACTCGCGGTGGTTACCGTGGGCGGGATGACCGTCGTGACGACAGCCGTGGTGGAGACCGCGGGCGTGACGACAGTCGTGGTGGCGAGCGCGGTGCTTTCCGTGGCCGCGACGACCGTGGCGGTGAGCGCGGGAGCTTCCGCCGCGACGACACTCGCAGCGGCGAGCGTGGTGGCTTCCGCCGGGACGACGACCGGGGTTACGGCCGTCGCGACGACCGACGAGGTGACGATCGTGGTGGCTTCCGTGGCCGCGACGACCGTGGTGGTGAGCGCGGTGGTTTCCGTCGCGAGGACAGCCGTGGTGGCGAGCGTGGCGGTTTCCGTGGCCGTGACGACCGTGGCGGCGAGCGTGGCGGCTTCCGTCGCGACGACACCCGCGGTGACACTCGCGGCGGCGACCGCGGTGGTTACCGTCGTGAGGACACCCGCGGCGGCGACCGCGGTGACTTCCGGGGCCGCGACGACCGTGGGCGTGGGCCTCGGCGTGACGACCGTGGCGGGCGGCCCGGTGGGTTCCGTGGTGGGGACGACCGGCACGGTGGCGGGCGGTTCCGTGAGGACCGCGACCGCGACCGTGAGCCGATCAAGCGGCTGCCGATCCCCGAGGACGTCACGGGCGAGGAGATCGACAAGGACGTACGGCAGGAGCTGCAGAGCCTGCCCAAGACGCTCGCGGAGGATGTCGCCAAGAACCTGGTGATGGTCGCCCGGCTGATCGACGAGGACCCCGAGCGCGCGTACGGCTACTCCAGGGTGGCCCTGCGGCTGGCGTCGCGTGTCGCCGCCGTAAGGGAGGCCGCCGGGTTCGCCGCGTACGCGAACCAGAAGTACGCCGAGGCGCTCGCCGAGTTCCGGGCCGCGCGGCGGATGACCGGGACCGTGGAGCTGTGGCCCCTCATGGCCGACTGCGAGCGTGGGCTCGGCCGGCCGGAGAAGGCACTGGACATGGCCGGGGCGCCCGAGGTGCAGAAGCTGGACAAGGCGGGACAGGTCGAGATGCGGCTCGTCGCGGCCGGCGCCCGGCGTGACATGGGCCAGTTGGACGCGGCGATCGTGACGCTGCAGAGCTCCGAGCTCGCGTCCAGCTCGGTCCAGCCGTGGACCGCGCGGCTGCGCTACGCCTACGCCGACGCGCTGCACGCCGCCGGCCGGAGCGGCGAGGCACGGGAGTGGTTCGCCAAGGCCGTGGAGGCCGACCGGGACGGCAGCACGGACGCCTCCGACCGGCTGGCCGAGCTGGACGGCGTGGAGTTCATGGACGCCCTCGACGAGGACGAGGCCGACGACACCGCGAACGAGGACGACAAGGACTGACGTCCGGGGCGAAGGACAGGAATGAAGGGGCGGGTCTCTGCGGAGGCCCGTCCCTTCGTCACAGGTCGAGTGCGCGCAGGACCAGGCCCGAGGCCGGCTTCGGGCCGAACGACGTCGACTTGCGCGGCATCGTGACGCCCTGGCGGGCGAGGTCGCGGACGACGTCCTCGTGCACCGGGTGCATCAGGACGGCCGTTCCGCCGTCGCGTTCCGCCTTTTGGACCGTGGCCGCCGTGTCGTGGATGTAGGCGATGTGGGCGGGGGAGTCGGGAACGCGCCAGACGTGGTCCAGGAGCGTGGCGTGCAGGACCGTCGCGTCGAGGGTGCGCCAGGCCATCGGGCGGTCCCTCGGGATCGTGCGGGCCAGCAGGTCCGGGTCCGGGCGGTCGACGAGATGGAAGGCGCCGTCCCCGGCGAGGAGGAAGGCATTGCCCGCCGAGGCGGCCTCGGCGAGGGCGTTCATGGCCTCGGTGAGCGGTGCGTCGAGACGCCGGACGCGGAACGGACCGTCGAGCGCGGCCACGGCGTCCGCGACCGGCAGGCCGTGCAGCAGGCGGTGGATGGCGCGGACGCGCAGGGGGTAGCGGGCCGTGTCGACGAGGAGGACCAGCCCGTGGTCCCAGGGGCCGGGGGAGGGGTGCTCCGCGCGAAGGCGCCGGTAGGTCGCCCAGCGGTGGTGGCCGTCGGCGATGAGGGCCTGATGACCGGCGAGTTCGCGCTGAACGGCGGTCAGGTCGGCGGGTTCGGCGACGGACCACAGGCGGTGGTGGAAACCGTCCTCCGTGGTGGTCGCCAGGAGGGGCGGCCGCTTTGCCGCGCGCTCGATCACGTCGGCCGTGACCCCGGCCGAGCCGTCGCCCCGGTAGGTGAGCAGCAGCGGTTCGAGGTTGGCGGAGGTGGCCCGCATCAGGTCCGCGCGGTCGGCGACGATGTGCGGCATGACGTCCTCGTGCGGCAGGACCAGCCGCTCGTCGGGGTCGGAGACGCGCAGCGCGCCGATGACGCCGCGCTGCACCATGCCGTCGCCGTCGCGCTGTTCGTAGACGTACAGGCAGGGTTCCGGGTCGGCGGTCAGGACCCCCTCCGCGCGCCAGCGGCGCAGCGTGTCGGCGGCCTGGGCGTTGCGTGCCTCGGGCGTGCCGGCCTCGGGCAGGATCAGCCGGACGATGTTGTGCGGGTCGGCGGACTGGAGGTGGTGCAGGCCGTCGGGGCGGACGACGACGTCGTACGGCGGGGATGTCACGGCGGCCAGGCTGCCGACCCGGTCGGGGTCGTAACGAAGGCCTCGGAACGGGGTGAGTTCCAGGCCCCGGGGCGCCTTTGCCGTCGAGTGACCTGCAGTGTTCATCCCGGCATCGTACGGGTGTCGGTGGCATGGGGGATGATCGGGGGAAAGCCGTCGAACGAGGAGCGATGCGGAATGAGCCGGAGCGTCAGGACGAGGCCCGAGGGCAACGGGCAGGACCTGAGCGAGGCGTACGACACGGCGCTGCTCGACCTCGACGGTGTGGTGTACGCGGGCGGGAGTGCGATCGTCCACGCGGTCGAGTCGCTGGCCACGGCCCGCGAGGGCGGTATGCGTCTCGCCTACGTGACCAACAACGCCCTGCGGACCCCGGACGTCGTGGCCGCTCATCTGACCGAGCTGGGGATACCGGCGGAGGCCGGCGACGTCATCACCTCCGCGCAGGCGGTCGCGCGGCTGGTCGGTGAGCAGGTGCCGCAGGGCGCCCGGGTGCTGGTGATCGGCGGCGAGGGGCTGCGGGTGGCGCTGCGGGAGCGCGGGCTGGTGCCGGTGGAGTCGGCGGACGACGACCCGGTGGCGGTCGTGCAGGGGTACGGCGGGCCCGAGCTGCCGTGGGGGAGGTTCGCGGAGGCGTCGTACGCCGTGGCGCGCGGGCTGCCGTGGTTCGCGTCCAACACCGATCTGACGATTCCCAGCGGCCGGGGCATCGCCCCGGGCAACGGCGCGGCGGTGGAGGTCGTACGGATCGCCACGGGCGCCGAGCCGCAGGTCGCGGGCAAGCCGCTGCCGCCGATGCACCGGGAGACGATCCTGCGGACGGGCGCGAAGCGGCCGTTGGTGGTGGGGGACCGGCTGGACACGGACATCGAGGGCGCGTTCCACGGTGAGGTCGACTCGCTGCTGGTGCTGACCGGTGTGACGGACGGCGCGCGGCTGCTCGCCGCGCCGCCGCAGCACCGGCCGACGTATGTCGACGCCGATCTGCGCGGGATGCTCACCGGGCAGCCGGAGGTCGTCGGGGCGGGCGACGGTTTCCGGTGCGGTGGCTGGACGGCGACGGCCGGGGCCGGGGAGCTGGAGCTGGAGGGCGACGGTGGCGCGCTGGACGGGTTGCGTGCGCTGTGCGCGGCGGCGTGGACGGCGGCCGGGGACGGCGTGTGCGAGCTGGACGGAGGGAAGGCACTGGCACGACTGGGGCTGTGAGTCTCCCGCGCCTCCCGCGCCGGCTGGGAAGCAGGACCTGGGAATCGTGATCGCTTGGGAGGGTAGGCTAACCTAACTGCGTGTTGGTCGAGAGTCCCCCCGAACAGCGCGCGGAGACCGCCCCCGCGCCCCCGAACCGCCGGGCGATACGCGTCCTCGGGCTGCTCGTCTCCGTCGTGATCCTGGTGCTCGTCGCGCTGGTGAGCATCGCGATCGGGGCGAAGGAGCTGTCCCTGGAGCAGGTCTGGCACGGCCTGTTCGAGGACACGGGCACCTACGGCGACGTCGTCGTGGCCGACAGGCTGTCACGAACCGTCCTCGGAGTGCTCGTAGGAGCCGCGCTCGGCCTGGCGGGATCGGTTCTGCAGGCGCTCACCCGCAACCCGCTGGCCGATCCCGGACTGCTCGGCCTCAACGCGGGCGCGTCCGCCGCCGTCGTCACCGCCATCACCTTCTTCGGCGTCACCTCACTGTCCGGATACGTGTGGTTCGCCTTCTTCGGCGCGGCGTCCGTCGGCGCGCTGGTGTGGTTCCTCGGCGGGAGCCGGGGGGCGACGCCGGTGCGGCTGGTGCTCGCCGGTACGGCCATCAGCGCGGCGCTGTACGGCTATCTCCAGGCCATCATGATCCTCGACGACGCGGCGCTCGGCAGGATGCGTTTCTGGACGGTGGGTTCGCTGGCCTCGGGAACCGACTCGACCGTCACCCAGGTGCTGCCGTTCCTGCTCGCCGGCTCCCTCCTGGCGCTGGCGCTCGCCCGGCCGCTCAACGCCATGGCCATGGGCGACGACACCGCCAAGGCCCTCGGCGCCAACCTCAACCGCACCCGCGCGCTGTCCATGCTCGCCGCGACCGTGCTGTGCGGGGCCGCGACCGCCGCCTGCGGGCCGATCGTCTTCGTCGGCCTCATGGTGCCGCACATCGTGCGTTCCTTCACCGGGCCCGACCTGCGCTGGATCCTGCCGTACGCCGCGGTCCTGTCGCCCGTGCTGCTGCTCGGCGCCGATGTGATCGGCCGGATCGTGGCCCGGCCCGCCGAACTCCAGGTCGGCATCGTCACCGCGATCCTCGGCGGCCCGGTCTTCATCTTTCTCGTACGACGGCGGAGGACGGCCCAGCTGTGAAGACCAACCGCGCGGTGCGGACTCCCGGCGGCCTCTCGGTCCGGCTGGACGTGCGCGCCCTCACCGTCGTCGTCCTGCTCCTGCTCGCGGCGCTCACCGCGAGCGTGGTGCTGATCGGCACCGGCGACTTCCCGATCCCCGCCGGCGACGTCCTGGGGACCCTCGTCGGCGAGGGCGATTCCGGCCAGGAGTTCATCGTCACCGAACTGCGGCTGCCCCGGGTCCTGGTCGGACTGCTCGCCGGCGCCTCCCTCGGGCTCGGTGGCGCGCTGTTCCAGTCCGTCTCCCGCAACCCGCTGGGCAGCCCGGACGTGCTCGGCCTCGGACAGGGGGCGACGGCCGGCGCCCTCACGGTGATCGTGCTGTTCTCCGGGTCCGCCGGCCAGGTCGCCCTCGGCGCGCTCGCCGGCGGACTGGTGACCGGGTTCGCCATCTACGCGCTCGCCTGGAAGCGGGGCGTGCACGGCTACCGCCTGGTCCTGGTCGGCATCGGTGTCTCGGCGATCGTCACGGCGGTCAACGGCTATCTGCTCACCAAGTCCGACATCGTCGACGCGGCCCGCGCGGTCGTGTGGATGACCGGCTCCCTCGACGGTCGGGACTGGGACCAGGTCTGGCCGCTGCTCGCCCTGTGCGCCGTGCTCGTACCGCTCGTGCTCGCCAACTCGCGCGGCCTGCGGATGATGGAGATGGGCGACGACGTGTCGTACGCCCTCGGCGTGCGCGTGGAGCGCGTACGGCTGCTGCTGATGCTGTCGGCCGTGCTGCTCACCGCGTCCGCGACCGCCGCCGCCGGACCGGTCAGCTTCGTCGCGCTCACCGCCCCCCAGCTCGCCCGGCGGCTGACCCGCTCGCCCGGCCCCAACCTGGCCGCGTCGCTGTGCATGGGCGCCGCCCTCCTGGTCACCGCCGACTGGGTGTCGCAGCGGGCGTTCGGCGCCGAGCAGCTGCCCGTGGGCGTGGTCACCGGCGTGCTCGGCGGTGTCTATCTGCTGTGGCTGCTGGTCACCGAGCGCAAGGCGGGCCGGATATGAGCGCCGGCCGCACCACCGGCAGCGGGACGAACCACCGAAGGAGCACCGTGAACCGACTGTCCGCCGAGAACGTCACCCTGGCCTACGACCAGCGGGTCATCGCCGAACAGTTGTCGGTGGAGATACCGGACAACTCCTTCACCGTGATCGTCGGCCCCAACGCGTGCGGCAAGTCGACGTTGCTGCGGGCGCTGTCCCGGATGCTCAAGCCGAGCGAGGGGCGCGTCCTGCTCGACGGGCAGGTCATCCAGTCGATGCCCGCCAAGAAGGTCGCCCGCACCCTCGGCCTGCTGCCCCAGTCGTCCATCGCGCCCGACGGCATCACCGTCGGCGACCTGGTGGGCCGCGGCCGCTACCCGCACCAGGGCCTGCTGCGCCAGTGGTCCGCCGAGGACGAGCGCGTCGTCCAGGAGTCGATGGCCCGCACCGGCGTCGCCGAACTGGCGGAACGCTATGTCGACGAGCTCTCCGGCGGTCAGCGCCAGCGCGTGTGGATCGCCATGGCGCTGGCCCAGCAGACCCCGCTGCTGCTCCTCGACGAGCCGACCACGTTCCTCGACATCCAGCACCAGATCGACGTACTGGACCTGTGCGCGGACCTGCACGAGGAGCAGGGGCGCACCCTCGTCGCCGTGCTGCACGACCTCAACCACGCGGCCCGGTACGCCACCCACCTCATCGCACTGCGCCAGGGGAAGGTCATCGCCCAGGGCGCCCCGAAGGACATCGTCACCGCCGGGCTGGTCGAGGAGGTCTTCGGACTGCGCTGCCAGGTCATCGACGATCCCGAGACGGGCACCCCGCTGGTGGTGCCGGCGGCCCGCACGGCACGGGCGAAGGGCGCGGAGGAGAAGGTGGGCGCTACAGAAGCTTCCTGAGCCGGAACAGGTCGCGCAGCCCCGCCTCGAGGCGCACCCGGCCCGAACCCCAGGCCCTGGCGAAGTGCAGTTCGCCGTCGACCAGGGCCACCAGGTCGTCGCCCGTCATCGCGAGCCGTATCTGCGCCCTCTCGCGCGGCGGGCCGGGAAACGTGTCGCGCACCTCGATCCGGCCGCCGGTGAGCCGGCCGGCGAAGGTCACGTCGAGGTCGGTGACGTGGCAGCTGACCGAGCGGTCCATCGCCGCGGCCGTGCGGACGTCCCCCTCGGCGCTCGCCATGTTGTCCGAAAGCTTGTCGAGTGCGGCACGGCACTCCTCGGTCGTGGCCATCGCGGACGACGGTACCGCAGCCGTTCGCGGTAGCGTCGGGGCATGAACGACGCAGTGCCGGAGACGGAGGGCACGGAGGCGGGCACCGCGCAGCCGCCGCCCGAGGACGGACCCGCCGCCCCCGCGCCCCTGAACGTGCCGCGCACCCCCACCGGCCACCCCGAGGTGGACGCCCACGTGGAGCGGCTGGCCGACGCCGACCACCTCACCACGGACGGCCATGTCGAGGTGTACGAGGATGTGCACCGGGGGCTGCGCGACGCGCTCACCGCGCTCGACGCCCGCCCGGGACCCCCGGTGCCCGCCCGTCACCCGACCACCACCCCTCAACGAAGCCCTTCGGGCCACCCGTCCCCTCCGGCACATGAACACAGGAGCTGAACCGAACGTGGCAGGAGTCGCACGCCGCCGTCTCGACGCGGAGCTGGTCCGCCGTAAGCTCGCGCGCTCGCGTGAGCACGCCAGCCAGCTGATCGCCGCAGGGCGGGTCAGCGTCGGCAAGACGGTCGCCACCAAGCCCGCCACGCAGGTGGAGACCGCCGCCGCGATCGTCGTCGTCGAGGACGCGGGTGACCCGGACTACGTCTCGCGAGGCGGCCACAAGCTGGCCGGCGCCCTGGACGCCTTCGTGCCGCGGGGGCTGGTCGTCGAGGGGCGGCGCGCGCTCGACGCCGGCGCCTCCACCGGTGGCTTCACCGACGTCCTGCTGCGGGCCGGGGCCGCGCACGTGGTCGCCGTGGACGTCGGATACGGACAACTCGCCTGGACTCTGCGCAACGATGAACGCGTCACCGTCAAGGACCGTACGAACGTACGGGAGTTGACGCTCGAGGTCATCGATGGGGAGCCTGTGGATCTTGTCGTGGGGGATCTGTCCTTCATCCCGCTCGGACTGGTGCTGCCCGCCCTGAAGCGGTGCGTGCAGCCGGACGCCGACCTGGTGATGATGGTGAAACCGCAGTTCGAGGTGGGCAAGGAGCGGCTGGGCAGCGGCGGGGTCGTCCGCAGCCCGCAGCTGCGCGCCGAGGCCGTGCGCGGGGTGGCCGAGAAGGCCTGGGAGCTGGGACTCGGAGCGAAGGGCGTGACGGCGAGTCCGCTGCCCGGGCCCTCCGGGAATGTCGAATACTTCCTGTGGCTGCGGGCCGGGGCTCCGGAACTGGACCCGGCCGACGTTGACCGTGCTGTGGCGGAGGGGCCGCGTTGACACAGAACCGAGCTCGTACTGTTTTCCTGCTGGCCCACACCGGGCGGCCCGCGGCCATCCGCAGCGCCGAACTCGTGGTCAAGGGCCTGTTGCGCTCCGGCCTCGGGGTGCGGGTCCTGGAGGACGAGGCCCGCGACCTGCCGCTCCCGGACGACGTGGAGACCGTCAAGGAGGCCACCCCGCAGTGCCTGGACGACTGCGAGCTGCTGATCGTACTGGGCGGTGACGGCACGCTGCTGCGCGGCGCCGAGTTCGCCCGCGCCTCCGGGGTGCCCATGCTGGGCGTCAACCTCGGGCGGGTCGGATTCCTCGCCGAGGCCGAGCGGGACGACCTGGACAAGGTGGTCGACCGGGTGGTGAGCAGGGCGTACGAGGTCGAGGAGCGGATGACCGTCGACGTCGTGGTGCACCGCAACGGCGACATTGTGCACACGGACTGGGCGCTGAACGAGGCGGCCGTGCAGAAGGTGTCCGCCGAGCGGATGCTGGAGGTCGTCCTGGAGATCGACGGTCGGCCGGTCACCGGGTTCGGCTGCGACGGGATCGTGTGCGCCACGCCGACGGGTTCGACGGCGTACGCGTTCTCCGCGGGCGGGCCCGTGGTGTGGCCGGAGGTCGAGGCGCTGCTGATGGTGCCGATCTCGGCGCACGCGCTGTTCGCCAAACCGCTGGTGACCTCGCCGGACTCGGTGCTGGCGGTGGAGATGCTGCCGCACGTCCCGCCGGGGGTGCTGTGGTGCGACGGGCGGCGGACCGTCGAGCTGCCGGTCGGCGCGCGGGTGGAGGTGCGGCGGGGGGCGGTGCCGGTGCGGCTGGCCCGGTTGCACCATGCTTCGTTCACTGACCGGCTGGTGGCGAAGTTCGCGTTGCCCGTGTCCGGGTGGCGCGGGGCGCCGCACTAGGCACGGTCGGGCGCGGAGCCCCCGAATCCCCGCGTCTGCGGGGAGCAACGTATCCGGAACTCGTCCAGAACGCATACGACCGGACCATCCCCGCTGCAGCGGGGAACACCCGTTCAACGAGTGAACCCGTCGGCGGGTCACGGCCTGCGGTGACGCCGGACGGGCGGGGCGGCGTCGCACACCACGTGCGAAACCTCGTATGGTCGGGGGCGTGCTTGAGGAGATGCGGATACGGTCGCTCGGGGTCATCGACGACGCTGTTGTCGAGCTGTCGCCCGGCTTCACCGCCGTCACCGGTGAGACGGGTGCGGGCAAGACCATGGTGGTCACCAGCCTGGGCCTGCTGCTGGGGGGACGGGCGGATGCGGCCCTGGTGCGGATCGGCGCGAAGAACGCGGTCGTCGAGGGGCGGATCGCCGTGCCCGAGGGCGCCGCGGCCGTCGTGCGCGCCGAGGAGGCCGGGGCCGAGCTCGACGACGGGACGCTGCTGGTCAGCCGGACCGTTTCCGCCGAGGGGCGGTCACGGGCGCACCTGGGCGGGCGGAGCGTGCCCGTGGGGCTGCTGGCCGAGCTCGCCGACGAGCTGGTGGCCGTGCACGGGCAGACCGACCAGCAGGGGCTGCTGAAGCTGTCCCGGCAACGGCAGGCGCTCGACCGGTACGCCGGGTACGCGGTCGCCGTGCCGCTCGGCAAGTACGGGGAGGCGTACAAACGGCTGCGGGCCGTGGTCACGGAGCTGGAACAGATCACCACGCGCGCGCGTGAGCGGGCCCAGGAGGCCGACATGCTGCGCTTCGGGCTGGAGGAGATCGCCGCCGTGGAGCCCCGCGCGGGCGAGGACGTGGAGCTGGCGGAGGAGGCCGAGCGGCTCGGGCACGCCGAGGCGCTGGCATCCGCCGCGGCACTCGCGCACGCCGCGCTCGCGGGCAATCCGGAGGATCCCGAGGGCGTGGACGCCGGGACACTCGTCGCGGGCGCCCAGCGGGCCCTGGAGGCCGTACGGGCGCACGATCCGGCGCTGGCCGCGCTGACCGACCGGATCGGGGAGGTCGGCATCCTGCTGCGGGACGTGGCCGGGGAGCTGGCGGGGTACGCCGACGACCTGGACGCCGATCCGCTGCGCCTGGCGGCGGTCGAGGAGCGGCGGGCCGCGCTCACCGGGCTGACCCGGAAGTACGGCGAGGACATCGCGTCGGTGCTGGAATGGGCCGAGCAGGGCGCCGCGCGGCTGACCGAACTCGACGGCGACGACGAGCGGATCGGGGAGCTCACCGCGGAGCGCGACGCGCTCCGCGCGGAACTGGGCGTCCTGGCGCAGGAGCTGACGGACGCGCGGACGGAGGCGGCACAGCGGTTCGCGTCGGCGGTCACCGCCGAGCTGGCCTCGCTCGCCATGCCGCACGCGCGCGTGTCGTTCGACATCCGGCAGACCGAGGATCCGGAGGGCGTCGAGGTGGGCGGGCGCACGGTGGCCTACGGGCCGTCGGGCGTGGACGAGGTGGAGCTGCTGCTCGCCCCGCACCCCGGGGCACCGCCCCGGCCCATCGCCAAGGGAGCCTCGGGTGGTGAGCTGTCGCGCGTGATGCTGGCCGTGGAGGTGGTGTTCGCGGGCACGGACCCCGTGCCGACGTACCTCTTCGACGAGGTCGACGCCGGTGTCGGTGGAAAGGCGGCGGTCGAGATCGGCCGGCGGCTGGCGAAGCTGGCGAAGACGGCACAGGTCGTGGTCGTCACGCACCTGCCCCAGGTGGCCGCGTTCGCCGACCGGCAACTGCTGGTGGAGAAGACCAGTGACGGCTCGGTCACCCGCTCCGGCGTGAAGGTGCTCGAGGGCGAGGACCGCATCCGAGAGCTCTCCCGCATGCTCGCCGGCCAGGAGGACTCGGAAGCGGCCCGGGCCCACGCGGAGGAACTGCTGGCGACGGCGAGGGCGGACGGGTAGCCGCGGGGCCGCGGTGGGTGAGCTTCTTTCACTCGTGTGGGTGACATGTGGTCCTGTGCGGGCGCGGGCTCGGGACGTCGGCGTTGTCGGAACAGCCGTACGGCCTGGCATCCTTGACGGAGTACGGCGAGGAACTCGCCCGATCCTTCCGTACGTTCCTCGGGACCGCACGAACCGAACCAGGAGCCCGGCCACGTGACCCCCGCGAGCAGCCACTCACCGCTGCGCACCGTGCAGGTGCTGGGCGGTGGCAACGCCGCCAGCAGCGCCCATGTGCGCTCGCTGGCCGCGGGGCTCGTCGCGAGGGGCGTGCGGGTCACGGTGTGCGCCCCCGTCGAGGCGGATCACACCTACGACTTCACCGGCGTCGGCGCCGGCCATGTGCACGTGCCGCGCAGCAGCGACCCGGGGTCGGTGGCCGCGCTCCGGGCCGCCTGCACGGGCGCCGACCTGGTCCACGCGCACGGGCTGCACGCCTCCTTCCGTACCGTGCTGGCTCTGAGCGGACGGCGTACCCCGCTCGTCGTCACCTGGCACGACCGGGCGCACGCCGACGGCCCGCGCGCCCACTTCCTGCGCGTGCTGGAGCGGCGGGTCGTCAAGGCGGCCACCGTGGTGCTCGGGACGACCTCCGCCCTCGTCGACCGGGCGCGCCGCACCGGCGCGCGGGACGCCCGGCTGGCCGCCGTGTCCCTCCCCGGACCCCGCACCTCCCCGGTGCCGGACGACCCCGACCGGCTGCCGTCCAAGGTCCGGGCCGAACTCGGCGCCATCGACCGCCCGTTGCTCATCGCCGTCGGTTCCCTCGAACGGCACCGGGGCTACGACGTCCTGCTGGACGCCGCGCGCGCGTGGCGGCGCCTCGACCCCGTACCGCTGGTGGTGCTCGCCGGGGAGGGGTCGCTGCGCGGCGAACTCCGGCGCCGGATCGAGGACGAGGCGCTGCCGGTCCGGCTCATCGGACGGCGCGACGACATCACCGATCTGCTGGCCGCCGCCGACATCGCGCTGCTGCCGAGCCGGTGGGAGGCGCGCTCCCCACTCGCCCAGGAGGCCCTCCACGCGCGCGTGCCGCTCGTCGCGACCGCCGTCGGCGGCATCCCCGAACTCGTCGGTGACGCCGCCGAACTCGTCCCGTACGGCAACGCGCGGGCGCTCGCGGACGCCGTCGTACGGCTGCTGGAGGATCCCGGCCGCCGGGAGCTGCTCGGGGAGCGGGGCGTGCGGCAGGCCGCCACCTGGCCGACCGAGGACGAGACGGTCGCCCAGGTGCTGAGCGTGTACGACGAGTTGACCCGGCCCCGGCCCCTGATCTGACGCCGGTCGTCGCGGTCAGGGCACGTGCCGTCGGGCCCGTAGGGCCAGGCCCAGGGCCAGGACCGTGTGCGGGTCGTCGAGGTCGGTGGCGAGCAACTCGCCGATGCGGGCCAGCCTGTTGTAGAGCGTCTGCCGGTTCAGATGGAGTTCGCGGGCCGTCTCCGCCTTGCGTCCGGCGTGCGCCAGATAGCTCTCCAGGGTGGGCAGCAGAGGTGGCTTGGAACGGCGGTCGTGGTCCAGTACCGGACCGATCGCGCGGTCCACGAAGTCCGCCAGGTCCGGGTGGTCGCGCAGCCGCCACAGCAGCAGGTCGATGTCCAGCCGCCGGGCGTCGTACCAGGGGCGGTCCGGCAGCCCCTGCGCCGCCGTCGCCGTCTCCGCCGCGTGCCGCAGACCCGTCGAGGCCGCCGCCCAGCCGCCGGCCGGCCCGACCACCACGACGGGCGGCCGGCCCCCGGGCCGCAGCATCCCCGCCCGCTCCACGCCCGCCCGCAGCGCCGCCGCCACCCGGTCCGCGACCGCCGGCCGTTCGGCCTCCGCGCGGAGCCCCAGGAGCAGCGGCACCCGCCCCTCCACCGGCCGCACACCCAGCAGGACGGGCACCCCGAGCGAGGCCAGTTCCTCGCCCACCGCGCGGGCCAGCACCGCCCAGCCGCCGCCCTGCGGGGACAGCGCGTCGCCGAGCCGCATCACCACCGGCAGCAGCGGTCCGGAGCCCGGCCTGAAACCCAGCACGCGCGCCTGCGCGGGCGCGTCCGCCGCGCCGACGCGGCCCTCGGCGAGGTCGGTGAGGAAGTCCCCGCGCCCCCGCGCCGCCAGCTCCTCCTCCTGACGTGCCTGCATCAGCACCACGGCGAGCAGACCCGCCGCCCGCTCGGCCGCCATACGGTGCACCGGTTCCGGCGCGCTGCGCACCGGAAGCAGCACCAGACGCGCCCGTACGCCACCGCTGCCGGGGCCGCCGCCGGGTACGTCCACGAGCGTCGAACCGGCCGGCGGGTCGTCCCGGTGCCGGTCGCGCAGCCCTTCCCACACCTGGAGCGGGTCCGCGCCCTCGGGTCCCTCGCCGGCCGCGTACAGCAGCCGGCCGTCGGTCGTCTCCAGGAACACCGGGTTGCCGGTGAACCGGGCGAGGATCTCCAGCACCCTGGGGACTCCGCCGCCGCCCAGCAGCGCCTCGGTGCACCGGCGGTGCACCTCCTCCGCGCGTTGCAGCAGTGCGTAGTGCCCGTTGACGATCTCGGTGTGGATCTCCTCGGTGACCGCCACGAACGGCACCTCGCGGTGCAGCTGGACCAGCGGCAGTTCCGCAGCCCGCGCCGAGTCGACGAGGGCGGCGGGCAGCCGGGAGAAGCGCGGACCGAGTTCGACGACGAGGGCCGCGATGTCCCGGTCGGCCAGCGTGCGCACGAACGCCCGCTGGTCGGCCGGACGGGTGCCGAATCCGTACCCGGTGGTCAGCAGCAGTTCGCCGCCCTTGAGCAGCGAGGCGATGTGGGGCACCTCACCGGCGTGCACCCAGCGCACCGTGCGCCCCAGCCGGTCGGCGCCCGCCACGACCTCCGGCAGCCCGCCACGCAGCCCGGGCAGCTCCAGCGCCCGCCGCACGGTGATCCCGGCGCCCCGGGTGTCGTATCCGCTGTCCATACCCGGACGCTACCTGCGCGGATGTCACGGGCACATCCGTGGGCCCGGGGTTGACGCGGTGGTGGACGGGTAGGGGCGCGATCATGGATATCAGCGTGGTCGCCGCGGCGCGGGAGGACGACAGCCCCGTCGACGAGCCGTTGCGGATCGCGGCGGTCGCCGACCGGCTGGGATACGGCGAGGTGTGGCTCGGCGAGGGGCCGACCTGGGACGCGTTCGTACTGGCCACGGCGGTCGGCCGGGCCACCGGCAAGGTCGCCCTGACCGCCGGCCCGGTGGCGGTGTCGGTGCGCGACCCCTACAGCCTCGCCCGGGGAGCCGCCTCGACGGCCGCGGTCACCGGACGTCCGGTGGGGGTGGCGCTGGGCACGTCCAGCAAGCGGGTCGTCGAGGGGGTGCACGACCGGCCCCGGGCCCGTCCGGCGGCCCTCCTGGAGGAGACGGCCGCCGCCCTGCGGGTGCTGCTGCACGGGAAGCCCGGCGAGCCGGTCGTGCCCGGCAGCACGTTCCGGCGCCGGCAGCAACCACCCGGCGGTCCGCTCACGGTGGCCGCGTTCGGCGACCGGGCGATCGCCACGGCCGCCGCGCACGCCGACCGGATGCTCCTCGACGTGGTCTCCCCGGAACAGGTCCGCGTCCTGCGCGCCAAGCTGCTCGACGCGGCCGGGCGGGCCGGCCGTACCCCGCCGAGGCTGGCCGCCTGGGTGCCCGCCGCCGTCGACCCCGACCCGGCCTCGCTCGCCCAGGTCCTGCGCAGCGTCGTCGGCTACCTCACCGTGCCCGGCTACCGCGAGATGTTCGCGGCGGCGGGCTTCGGCGAGGCGGTCGACCTGGCCCGGGCGGGTGCCGACGCCGACACGCTGCTCCGGGCCCTGCCGGTCGAGGCCGCGGCCACGGTCGGCCTGATCGGCGACCCCGACACCGTAAGGGCCCGCATGGACGCCTACGCGGCGGCCGGACTGGACGAGATCGCCCTGGTCCCGGCCACGGCGGGCGACCCCGGCGGCGAGCGCACCCTGACGGCGCTCGCGCCGGGCTAGCGGACGCCGATGCCCGCCGGCCCGGTGCCGCGCGTGTGCGGTGCCCGGCAGTGCGGTGACAGCGGCCGGGCCGGCCGCACCGGCGGGCAGGAGGCGGCGCCGGATGTGTCCGGAATGCGCGGCCTCAGCCCCCGTACGCCCCGGAGGCGGTCAGCCGCAGGGCCGTGTCGATGAGCGGCACGTGGCTGAAGGCCTGCGGGAAGTTGCCGACCTGGCGCTTCAGGCGCGGGTCCCACTCCTCCGCCAGCAGACCGAGGTCGTTGCGCAGGGAGAGCAGCTTCTCGAAGAGCTTCCGCGCCTCGTCCACCCGGCCGATCATCGCCAGGTCGTCCGCCATCCAGAACGAGCAGGCGAGGAACGCGCCCTCGTCGCCCGGCAGGCCGTCGACGCCCTCGTCCTGCCCCTCCGTCGGGTAGCGCAGGATGAACCCGTCGGAGGTGGACAGCTCGCGCTGGATCGCCTCGACGGTGCCGATCACGCGCTTGTCGTCCGGCGGCAGGAAACCCACTTGCGGGATCAGCAGCAGGGAGGCGTCCAGCTCCTTGGAGCCGTAGGACTGCGTGAAGGTGTTGCGTTCCTTGTCGTAGCCCTTCTCGCACACGTCCCGGTGGATGTCGTCGCGCAGCTGCTTCCACTTCTCCAGCGGGCCGTCGGCGTCGCCGGACTCGATCAGCTTGATGGTGCGGTCGACGGCGACCCAGGCCATCACCTTGGAGTGCACGAAGTGGCGGCGCGGGCCGCGCACCTCCCAGATGCCCTCGTCCGGCTCCTGCCAGTGCTTCTCCAGGTAACGGATCAGCTTCAGCTGGAGCAGCGAGGCGTAGTCGTTGCGGGCCAGGCCGGTCATGTGGGCCAGGTGCAGGGCCTCGGTGACCTCGCCGTACACATCCAGCTGGAGCTGGTGCGCCGCGCCGTTGCCGACCCGGACCGGGGCGGAGTCCTCGTAGCCGGGCAGCCAGTCCAGCTCCGCCTCGCCGAGCTCGCGCTCACCGGCGATGCCGTACATGATCTGCAGGTTCTCCGGGTCGCCCGCCACCGCGCGCAGCAGCCACTCGCGCCAGGCGCGGGCCTCCTCGCGGTAGCCGGTGCGCAGCAGCGAGGACAGGGTGATGGCCGCGTCCCGCAGCCAGGTGTAGCGGTAGTCCCAGTTGCGGACGCCGCCGATGTCCTCGGGCAGGGAGGTGGTGGGCGCGGCCACGATGCCGCCGGTCGGGGCGTACGTCAGTGCCTTGAGCGTGATCAGGGAGCGGACCACGGCCTCGCGGTAGGGGCCGTGGTAGGTACAGTGCTCCACCCACTCGCGCCAGAACTCCTCGGTCGCCTCCAGCGACTGCTCGGGCTCCGGCAGCGGCGGCGGCTGCTTGTGCGACGGCTCCCAGGAGATGGTGAACGCGATCCGCTCGCCCGGCGCGACGGTGAAGTCCGCGTACGTGGTCAGCGACTCGCCGTAGGGCTGTACGGAGGTGTCGAACCACACGGAGTCCGGACCCGCGACGGCGACCGTGCGCCCCTCGTGCCGGTGCACCCACGGGACGATCCTGCCGTAGGAGAAGCGCATCCGCAGCGCCGAGCGCATGGGCACCCGGCCCGAGACGCCCTCCACGATCCGGATCAGCTGCGGGGCGCCGTCGCGCGGGGGCATGAAGTCCGTCACCCGGACCGTGCCGCGCGGGGTGTCCCACTCCGACTCCAGGATCAGCGAGTCGCCGCGGTAGCCGCGCCGGGTCGCCCTGGGCGGCTCGGCGTCGTCGGAGTGCGCGGGACCCAGCCGCCAGAAGCCGTGCTCCTCGGTGCCCAGCAGGCCGGCGAAGATGGCGTGCGAGTCGAAGCGGGGCAGGCACAGCCAGTCCACCGTGCCGTCCCGGCAGACCAGAGCAGCGGTCTGCATGTCTCCGATGAGTGCGTAGTCTTCGATGCGCCCGGCCACGTGCAACTCCAGTCGAACGGCCACGTCACCCCTCAAGGGGGTTGTCGCTGATGCGGTCAAGGGGTTTGGGAATACGTCGTTGAGCTGTGAAGCAAAGCAGTCGCTCGGCGGTGAATGCAAAGCGCCAATCTATGCTCAACGAACTGACGAGCTCACGTTGTTCCGGAAGTCACGGGCGGGGGTGGTGCCGTTCGGCCGGCCGGGCTCGGCAGAGAGTGTCCGAGCAGGATACGACGCACGTAGATGATCTGTGCGCCGCTCCGGGCAACCCGGCTCCGCCGAATGAGTGAGCAGGGGGTGAGGGTCCCGTGAGCGGTACTTCCCTGTCGCGGCGCGTGCGCGGAGCGTGGCCGGACGCCATCCCCGCGCCGCGCTGATACGCTGGTAGCCCGTGGACCGGTGGGCGAGAAAGCCCCGGAACCGCACCCACAGATCGCGACCACGGGAGCCCCCTCTTGGCCATGCCGCCCAAATCTTCGACGACCAAGCACATCTTCGTCACCGGGGGTGTCGCCTCCTCGCTCGGCAAGGGGCTCACCGCCTCCAGCCTGGGCATGCTGCTCAAGGCCCGGGGCCTGCGCGTCGTGATGCAGAAGCTGGACCCCTACCTCAACGTCGATCCGGGGACGATGAACCCCTTCCAGCACGGTGAGGTGTTCGTCACCAACGACGGCGCCGAGACCGACCTGGACATCGGCCACTACGAGCGGTTCCTCGACCGCGACCTGGACGGCTCCGCCAACGTCACCACCGGTCAGATCTACTCGACGGTGATCGCCAAGGAGCGGCGCGGCGAGTACCTCGGTGACACCGTGCAGGTCATCCCGCACATCACCAACGAGATCAAGCACCGCATCCGCCGCATGGCGACCGACGAGGTCGACGTGGTGATCACGGAGGTCGGCGGCACGGTCGGCGACATCGAGTCGCTGCCGTTCCTGGAGACCGTCCGTCAGGTCCGGCACGAGGTCGGCCGCGACAACGTGTTCGTGGTGCACATCTCGCTCCTGCCGTACATCGGTCCCTCGGGCGAGCTGAAGACGAAGCCGACCCAGCACTCGGTCGCCGCCCTGCGCAACATCGGTATCCAGCCGGACGCGATCGTGCTGCGCTGCGACCGCGAGGTGCCAACCGCGATCAAGCGGAAGATCTCGCTGATGTGCGACGTCGACGAGGCCGCCGTGGTCGCCTGCCCCGACGCCCGCTCGATCTACGACATCCCGAAGGTCGTGCACTCCGAGGGCCTGGACGCCTATGTCGTGCGCAAGCTGGACCTGCCGTTCCGGGACGTGGACTGGACGACCTGGGACGACCTGCTCGACCGCGTCCACAACCCCGACCACGAGATCACCCTCGCCCTGGTCGGCAAGTACATCGACCTGCCCGACGCCTACCTCTCGGTCACCGAGGCGCTGCGCGCGGGCGGCTTCGCCAACAAGGCCCGCGTGAAGATCAAGTGGGTCACCTCCGACGACTGCAAGACCCCGGCCGGCGCCCAGGCGCAGCTCGGCGACGTCGACGGCATCTGCATCCCGGGCGGCTTCGGCGACCGCGGTGTGCTCGGCAAGGTCGGCGCGATCAAGTACGCCCGCGAGAACCGGATCCCGCTGCTGGGCCTGTGCCTGGGCCTGCAGTGCATCGTGATCGAGGCCGCGCGCAGCCTCGCGGACGTCTCGGACGCCAACTCCACGGAGTTCGACCCGGGCACCGCCCACCCGGTGATCTCCACCATGGCCGAGCAGCTGGACATCGTCGCCGGTGAGGGCGACATGGGCGGCACCATGCGGCTCGGCATGTACCCGGCCAAGCTGGCCGAGGGCTCGATCGTGCGCGAGGTGTACGACGGCAAGGAGTACGTGGAGGAGCGCCACCGGCACCGCTACGAGGTGAACAACGCCTACCGCGCGGAGCTGGAGAAGAAGGCGGGCATCGTCTTCTCCGGCACCTCCCCGGACGGCAAGCTCGTCGAGTACGTCGAGTACCCGCGCGAGGTCCACCCGTACCTGGTCGCGACCCAGGCGCACCCGGAGCTGCGCTCGCGTCCGACGCGTCCGCACCCGCTCTTCGCGGGCCTGGTGAAGGCCTCGGTCGAGCGGAAGATCTCGAAGTAGCACACCCGGTTGTACGGTTGCCGGGGCGCGAACCTTCAAAAGGTGCGCGCCCCGGCCACTTTTTCGCACAGGTGCACGCACGGCACGCGCACGGCCGCCGTACGTCGGGAAGGACAGCCATGACGATCAAGGACACCCCGGAGGAGTGGGAGATCCGCGGGACCGGGACCCCGTTCACGGGCAACAAGACCTCCGTCCGCACCGACGACGTGGTCATGCCCGACGGGACCGTGGTCCACCGCGACTACCAGGTCCACCCGGGATCCGTGGCCGTCCTCGCCCTCGACGACGCCGACCGGGTGCTGGTGCTGCGCCAGTACCGCCACCCCGTGCGCCACAAGCTGTGGGAGATCCCGGCCGGCCTGCTCGACGTCCCCGGCGAGAACCCGCTGCACGCCGCCCAGCGCGAGCTGTACGAGGAGGCGCACGTCAAGGCGGAGGACTGGCGGGTGCTGACCGACGTCTACACCACACCCGGCGGCTGTGACGAGGCCGTACGGATCTTCCTGGCCCGGGGGCTGTCCGAGGCCGAGGGCGAGCGCTTCGAGGTCGAGGACGAGGAGGCCGACATGGAACTGGCCCGGGTCCCGGCCGAGGAGCTGGTGCGCGGCGTGCTGGCCGGTGAGCTGCACAACAACTGCCTGGTGGTGGGCGTCCTCTCGCTGGTCGCCGCGCGGGCCGGTGACGGCCTGGACGCGCTGCGTCCGGCTCAGGCGCCGTGGCCGGCACGTCCGTTCGAGGCCTGATCCCCTCCTCAGCATGGTGATATGACCATCGGCTGATCCGATCGGGGGACGTACCCGCCGCGCTCCACCGGGAACGTCGCAGAGCGTGAACTAGGCTCTGGAAAACGCCCGGTCCGGAGTCCCGGCGGGCTTGCGCGCGCGGTGGGACGGGAGTGAGGCCCGTGACGGATCAGGCGGTGGACCCAGACGGTGTGCGGCTCCTTCGGGACGCCGCCGACGAGGGTCGATTCCTGGGCCGTACGAGGGAGTTGAAGGAGTTGCGCGCCGACATCGAGCGCGCGGGACTGGACACCCTCTCCGGCCGCAAGGCGCCCCGTGCGCGCGTGCTGCTCATCGCCGGCCGGCCCGGCTCCGGCCGGAGTGCCCTCGCCGGAGAACTCGTACGCCAGGTCGCCGACCGTTACCCCGACGGCGTGCTGCGTGCCCGGCTGAGCGAACCCGACGGCACCCGCGTGCCCGTCGAGCGCGCCGCGCGGGAGCTGCTCGACGCGCTGGAGACGCCCGCCCCCGCCGGGGCCGACGCGGACGAACTCGGCGAGGCGCTGCGCACCGCGCTGGCCGACCGCCGGGTGCTGCTCCTGCTGGACGACGCGGCCGACGCCGAGCAGGTCGACGCGCTGCTGCCGGACAACCCGGACTGCCTGGCCGTCGCCGTCTCCTCGGGGCCGCTGACCGGCATCGCGGACGTCCGCCCCTGCACCCTCGGCGGCCTCGACACCAAGTCCGCGGTGGAGGTGCTGTCCCGGTTCACCGGATCGGTGCGCGTCACGGTCGACCCCCGGGCCGCCGAGCGGCTCGCCGAGCAGTGCCAGGGCCAGCCGGCCGCCCTGGTGCTGGCCGGGGGCTGGCTCGCCGCCCGGCCCAAGGCCGCCGTCGCCGACCTGGCCAGGCAACTGCACACGGACCCCGGCCAGGACACCGTCGTCAGCCGGGTCCTGAGGCTCGTGCACGCCTCGCTGCCCGCGTCGGCCGCCCGCACCCTGCGGCTGCTCAGCCTCGCCCCGGCCGGTCTGATCGACCCGCACACCGCCGCCGCCCTCGCCGGCTGCTCGGTGGAGTCCGCCCACGCCACCCTGGACGACTTCGTCGCCCACGGGCTGCTGCACACGGTGGCCTCGTCGCTTCCGCAGTACGAGGTGCCCTGCTGTCTGCAGCCCCTGCTGAGCGCCCTCGCCGAGGACCATGAACGGCCCGCCGAGCTGCGGCTGGCCCGCGCCCGGATGCTGGAGCGGACCGTACGGCTGCTCCAGTCGTGCAGGGCCATCACCGAGACCGACAGCCTCCTGGCGCGCGAAAAGCTCCTGGGAATGCCGCGCGCCCTGCGCTTCCCCGGCCCGCGGGCCGCCGCCGACTGGCTGCGCGTGCGCCGTCCCGCCCTGCTGGCCTGCGCGCGGCTCGCGGTCGCCGACGGGGAGCTGGACACCCTGGCCCGGCGCCTGATGTCCCAGCTGGTGCGGGCCATGGTGGCCCACTTCGGCACCCAGGCCGCCGCGAGCGACCTGTACGACATCCACGGCCTGGTCCTCGACGTCGCCGAGCGCCGGAACCTGCCCCGCGAGCGGGCGGCGGCCCTGCTGAACCTCGGTGACCTCGACGCCCGCACCGGCCGCACCGCCGACGCCCTGGGGCGCTACCGGGACGCGCTGGACGCCGGACGCGAGGCGAACGACCCGTACGCGACCGGCCGCGCGATGGAATCCGTGGGCGGCGCCCATCTGGAACTCGGGGACTACGACCGGGCCGCCGACTGGTTCGGCCGCGCCCTGGTCGAGCGGCTGGCCCGCGGCGAGCACGAGGACGCCGCCCGGCTCTACGGCCGTATCGGCGCCGCTCACACCTACGCGGGCCGCTACGGCGAGGCACTGCGCAACTGGCGCGCGGCCGTCGCCGGACACCGCAGGAACGGGGACGTGGCCGCACAGGCGCGGGCGCTGAGCGAACTGGCCCGGGTGCAGGAGTACGCGGGGCGGCTCGACGAATCGCTGCGCACCTGCCAGGAGGCCGTGGACTGGGCGCGCCGGGCCGAGGACACCCGCCTGCAGGCCGCGCTGCACCTGAGACTCGCCGACTCCTTCGAGCACCTCGGCGACCCCGCGTCGGCCGCGCTGCACCGGGGCACGGCCGAGCGCATGCTGGCAGAAGAGGCCCTGGACGACGACTCCGAGCCGGAACACGGAGCTAACACCTGCGAAATCCGTAGCTCATCCGCTGAAGATTGAAGCAATGAAAGGCTAGACAGCGGGAACACCTTCATTAAACTGGCTCTGCCGCACCATCTCCTGCGGTCTCTCCCGGTGTGCCCGTGTGGGCCCGGGTATGTGCAGTGACATCCCCATACCCTCTGAGCCAAGGACCGTGATCGACGTGAAGGTCGGCATCCCCCGCGAGGTCAAGAACAACGAGTTCCGGGTGGCCATCACCCCCGCCGGCGTGCACGAACTGGTGCGCCACGGTCACCAGGTCGTCATCGAGCGCGGCGCCGGCGTCGGCTCCTCGATCCCGGACGGCGAGTACATCGCCGCCGGCGGGCAGATCCTGGACACCGCCGACGAGGTCTGGGCCGCCGCCGACCTGCTGCTGAAGGTCAAGGAGCCCATCGCGGAGGAGTACCACCGCCTGCGCAAGGACCAGACCCTCTTCACCTACCTGCACCTGGCCGCGTCCAAGGAGTGCACGGACGCCCTCCTGGAGTCCGGCACCACCGCGATCGCCTACGAGACCGTCGAGCTGGCCGGCCGCGCGCTGCCGCTGCTCGCCCCGATGTCCGAGGTCGCGGGCCGGCTGGCCCCGCAGGTCGGCGCCTACCACCTGATGCGCGCCAACGGCGGTCGCGGCGTGCTGCCCGGCGGTGTCCCCGGTGTGCTGGCCGGCAAGGCCGTCGTCATCGGCGGCGGCGTCTCCGGCTGGAACGCCGCGCAGATCGCCATCGGCATGGGCTTCCACGTGACCCTGCTCGACAAGGACATCAACAAGCTCCGCGAGGCGGACAGGATCTTCGGCACGAAGATCCAGACCGTCGTCTCCAACGCCTTCGAGCTGGAGAAGGCATGCCTGGAGGCCGACCTCGTGATCGGTGCGGTCCTCATCCCCGGCGCCAAGGCCCCGAAGCTGGTCACCAACGAGCTGGTGTCGCGGATGAAGGCGGGAAGTGTCCTTGTCGACATCGCGATCGACCAGGGCGGCTGCTTCGAGGACTCCCACCCGACCACGCACGCCGAGCCGGCCTTCAAGGTCCACGAGTCGGTGTTCTACTGCGTCGCCAACATGCCCGGCGCGGTGCCCAACACCTCCACCTACGCACTCACCAACGCCACGCTGCCGTACATCGTCGAACTCGCCGACCGCGGCTGGGTGGAGGCGCTGCGCCGCGACCCAGCGCTCGCCAAGGGCCTCAACACGCATGACGGCAAGGTGGTTTACAAGGAGGTCGCCGAGGCGCACGGTCTGGAGCACGTGGAGCTCGCCTCGTTGCTCGGCTGAGCCGCCGAGGCGGTAAGTCGACCAAGTCGCCGACCGTCAAAGGCGATACTCCCCCGATCCCGGCTTCGCTCGATCGGGGGGACCCCGTCATGTGTCGTCAACGTCATGTGTCAGGCCGGACCTTGTCCCACAAGGTCCGGCCTGATGTGTGTATGGTCACTTCCTGATTCGGGGGCAATTCGCCTCGAACGTAACCCTTCTACCGATTCGCACACCCGTGAAACCTGCCGTGCGACGGCCGTACGCCCTTGACAGAGGGATGTTTCATTGCCGACACATCGGGTCGGGTCCGGCGGATTGTGTTGCTGCGAACGGTCGACACGCCATAGAGTCGCCAATCGTCGGCATGGTGCCACGCTGACCTGTCTAGAAGTTTCCTGGTCACCAAGGAGGTAAGACGACTTGTGAATGAGTCGACATTTACTCCCGGAGGTGGTCAACCAGGAATGCCTGCGCCGGACCAGGGGCCCGCGGGATTCGCTGCTGTCGGCTCCGTAGCTGTGCGCACCTTCGCAGCCCACCGGAGTCACCGGACTTCGGTGGTGACTCAACCAGCACACCAGAGCATGGATGGCCATCACGTGAACGCCATGGCCGGCGACGGAAGTGGCGCGCCCCACAGCCATTTCGCCGACTACGACGAACTGCCCGAGGGGCACTTCTACGATCCCGACGCCGAGTACGAGCCCGATCCCGAGTACGCGGCCACGCTCGCGCCCGACGCGGCGCGCCAGCGCCGTGAGCGCGTGGGCCCGACCGGGCGCCCGCTGCCGTACTTCCCGATCCCGGGTCCGCTGACCGACCACGGTCCCGCGAAGATCATCGCGATGTGCAACCAGAAGGGCGGCGTCGGCAAGACCACGTCGACCATCAACCTGGGTGCCGCGCTCGCGGAGTACGGACGCCGGGTGCTGCTCGTCGACTTCGACCCGCAGGGCGCGCTGTCGGTCGGTCTCGGCGTCAACCCGATGGAACTCGACCTCACCGTCTACAACCTGCTCATGGAGCGGGGCATGGCGGCCGACGAGGTGCTGCTGAAGACCGCGGTCCCCAACATGGACCTGCTGCCCAGCAACATCGACCTGTCGGCGGCCGAGGTGCAGCTGGTGAGCGAGGTCGCGCGCGAGTCCACGCTGCAGCGGGCGCTGAAGCCGCTGATGGACGACTACGACTACATCGTGATCGACTGCCAGCCCTCGCTCGGCCTGCTCACGGTCAACGCGCTGACCGCCGCGCACAAGGTGATCGTGCCGCTGGAGTGCGAGTTCTTCGCGCTGCGCGGTGTGGCGCTGCTGACCGAGACCATCGAGAAGGTCCAGGAGCGGCTCAACCCCGACCTGGAGCTCGACGGGATCCTCGCCACGATGTACGACTCGCGCACGGTGCACAGCCGTGAGGTGCTCGCGCGTGTGGTCGAGGCGTTCGACGACCACGTCTACCACACGGTCATCGGGCGCACGGTCCGCTTCCCGGAGACCACGGTCGCCGGTGAGCCGATCACCACGTACGCGTCCAACTCCGTCGGTGCCGCCGCCTACCGCCAGCTCGCCAGGGAGGTGCTCGCCCGGTGTCACGCCGAGTGAGTCTGCCGGGGGCCGACGAACTCTTCCGTACGACAGGGGGGACGGCGCTCCAGGCGTCGACCCCCAGGCGCCAGGCCAACGGCGACGCCCGTGTCCCCGCACCCGCGGGGGAGGGCGACGCGGCGGCCGCAGTGGAGGACGCGCCGCAGTCGGTGCCCGCGCAGGGCGGTGACGGCGAGGGCGCGGAGCACGTCGCGGCGGACGCGGAGCCGGACGGGGCCGGGGAGTCCCGCAGCCGCGACGCGGCAAGCTCCGGGCGGCGTCAGGCGCCGCAGGACGGCGCGGCCCAGCGCAAGCGGGGGCGAGCGGCGTCGCGGCGGCCCAGCGGCCGTGAGCGGCACGACGAGAAGATCACCGTGTACGTGTCCGCCGAGGAGCTGATGGACCTCGAACACGCGCGTCTGGTGCTGCGCGGCGAGCACGGACTGGCGGTGGACCGGGGCCGGATCGTCCGCGAGGCGGTCGCCGTGGTCCTCGCCGACCTGGAGAGCCGTGGGGACGCCAGCATCCTCGTACGACGCCTCCGGGGACGGTAGCGGTAGCCTGCGGAGGCCATGACCTCGAACGACGCGCCCGACCCCGACCCCGGCAACCGGCCGAACCGCCGTCGCGCCCTGGGCCGGGGCCCGGGAGCGGCCCCGCCGACGCCCGCGCCGGACGAGCGGAAGCCCGCGCCGGCCGACCCGGCCGCCGAGCAGGGGGCGCCCGAGGAGGGCGCGGGCGCGGAGATTCCCGTGGGGCCTTCAGCGGTTGGGCCGGGAATGCCACTGGTGCGGGAGGCTGCCCCGGCAGCAGGGCCGAAGGCCCTGGGCGCCGGCGAACCCGGTCCCGCGGTGGAGGAGGCGTTCGGGGCCGCGGTGCCGGGTGACTCCCGGGCCGGGGCGGAGCCCGCAGGCGGTGCTTCGGGGGCCGGCGCCGGCGAGGACGACGACGGGCGGTTCAAGGTCCGACTGGCGAACTTCGAGGGGCCGTTCGATCTGCTGCTGCAGCTGATCTCGAAGCACAAGCTGGACGTCACCGAGGTCGCGCTGTCCAAGGTGACCGATGAGTTCATGGCGTACATCCGGGCCATGGGGCCCGACTGGGACCTGGACGAGACGACCGAGTTCCTGGTCGTGGCGGCCACGCTGCTCGATCTCAAGGCGGCCCGGCTGCTGCCCGCCGCCGAGGTGGAGGACGAGGCCGACCTCGCCCTCCTCGAGGCCCGGGACCTGCTGTTCGCGCGGCTGCTGCAGTACCGCGCGTACAAACAGATCGCCGACATCTTCAGCCGGCGCCTCGACGACGAAGGCCGCCGCTACCCCCGTACCGTCGGACTCGAACCGCACCACGCCGAACTGCTGCCCGAGGTCGTCATCAGCATCGGCGCCGAGGGCTTCGCCAGGCTCGCCGTCAAGGCGATGCAGCCCAGGCCCAGGCCGCAGGTGTACGTCGACCACATCCACGCCCCGCTGGTCAGCGTGCAGGAGCAGGCCGGGATCGTCGTCGCCCGGCTGAAGGAGCTGGGCGAGGCGAACTTCCGGGCGCTCGTCGAGGACACGGACGACACCCTGACCGTCGTGGCCCGGTTCCTCGCCCTGCTGGAGCTGTACCGCGAGAAGGCCGTCGACCTCGACCAGGAGACCGCGCTCGGCGAACTGACCGTGCGCTGGACCGGAGGGGACGAAGACGCCGCGCCGACGGTCACCGACGAGTTCGACCGGCCGCCGGAGCAGCCCGAGGAGGAGAGGAAGCCGTGAGCGAGGAGACGACCGGGATCCCCGCCGGGCCGCGCACCGTCGCGGAGCTCGACCTCAAGCCCGCCCTCGAGGCGGTCCTCATGGTCGTGGACGAACCCGCGACCGAGGAGCACCTGGCGAAGATCCTGGAGCGCCCGAAGCGCCAGGTCGCGGACGCGCTGCGCGAGCTGGCCGACGAGTACACCGTCCAGGGCCGCGGCTTCGAACTGCGCCTCGTCGCGGGCGGCTGGCGCTTCTACAGCCGCCCCGAGTACGCCACCGCCGTCGAGGGCTTCGTCCTGGACGGCCAGCAGGCCCGGCTCACCCAGGCCGCGCTGGAGACCCTCGCGGTCGTCGCCTACCGGCAGCCGGTCAGCCGCAGCCGCGTCTCCGCGGTGCGCGGAGTCAACTGCGACGGCGTGATGCGCACCCTCCTGCAGCGCGGTCTGATCGAGGAGGCGGGCACGGAACCCGAAACAGGTGCGATCCTGTACACGACGACGAACTACTTCCTGGAGCGGATGGGCCTGCGCGGTCTGGACGAGCTCCCGGAGCTCGCGCCCTTCCTCCCGGAGGCGGAGGCGATCGAGGCCGAGACGCTGGAAGCGGTCCCGTCGTTCGATCCGGACGCCCCGGATTCCGAGGACGCAGACGACAAGACGGAACTTTGATGCGAAGCAGCAGCGGCAGGAACAGCAGCGGAAACAACGGCGGGAGCCGTGGTGGCAACAGCGGCGGCCGCGGCGGGAGCGGCGGTGGCCGCGACAACCACCGTGGCGCCGGTAACAACCGCGACAACCAACAGGGCGGCCGTCCGAAGAAGCCGCGCCCGGAGGAGCGGCGCTACGACGTGGGACCCGGTGCCACCCAGGACGGTCCGAAGTCGGGCCGCGGCCCTTCGGCCCGTGGCGGCGCCAAGGGCGGTCCGAAGAGGCCCCAGCAGCGGGGGCGCAGCGCCCCGGCCACGTCCCGCGAGTACGAGACGCGGGCCGAGGAGCGCAACCGCGAGCGGTACGCGGGCAAGAAGGACGTCAAGCTGCCCAAGACCTTCCCCGGCGCCGAGCAGGAGGGCGAGCGGCTGCAGAAGGTGCTCGCCCGCGCGGGCTACGGCTCCCGGCGTGCCTGCGAGGAGCTGATCGAGCAGGCGCGGGTGGAGGTCAACGGCGAGATCGTCCTCGAGCAGGGCAAGCGGGTCGACCCGGAGAAGGACGAGGTCAAGGTCGACGGCCTGACCGTCGCCACCCAGTCGTATCAGTTCTTCTCGCTGAACAAGCCCGCCGGTGTCGTCTCCACGATGGAGGACCCGGAGGGACGTCAGTGCCTCGGCGACTACGTCACCAACCGCGAGACCCGGCTCTTCCACGTCGGCAGGCTTGACACCGAGACCGAGGGCGTCATCCTGCTCACCAACCACGGTGAGCTGGCGCACCGGCTGACCCACCCCAAGTACGGCGTGAAGAAGACGTACCTGGCGGCCATCGTGGGCCCGATCCCGCGCGACCTGGGCAAGCAGCTCAAGGACGGCATCCAGCTGGAGGACGGCTACGCGCGCGCGGACCACTTCCGGGTCGTGGAGCAGACCGGCAAGAACTACCTCGTCGAGGTGACCCTGCACGAGGGCCGCAAGCACATCGTGCGCCGCATGCTCGCCGAGGCCGGCTTCCCGGTCGACAAGCTGGTGCGCACCGCCTTCGGGCCGATCACTCTGGGCGACCAGAAGTCGGGCTGGCTGCGGCGGCTGTCGAACACCGAGGTCGGGATGCTGATGCAGGAGGTCGACCTCTAAGGGCTGTCGACCTCCAAGGGCTGTCGGTCTCCAAGGGCTTGTGCGCCCGACCCGCACCCCCTTTAATAGTCACTGCGACTATTAAAGGGGGTGCGGGTCATGGACGGCTACGACAGGTACGCCTTCGAACCGTTCGCCGTCACCGTCGACCTCGCCGTGTTCACCCTCCGCGCGGGCGCGCTGCACGTGCTGCTCGTCGAGCGCGGCCGGGAGCCGTACGCCGGGCGGTGGGCGCTGCCCGGCGGCTTCGTCCGGCCGGACGAAGCCGCGGAGCGCGCCGCGCGGCGCGAACTGGGCGAGGAGACCGGGCTGACGGACGTGTCCGGGCTGCATCTGGAGCAGCTGCGGACCTACAGCGAACCCGACCGCGACCCCCGGATGCGGGTGGTCTCCGTCGCCTTCGCCGCACTGCTGCCCGACGCGCCCGAGGCGCACGGCGGCAGCGACGCGGCGCAGGCCCGCTGGACGCCGTACGACTCCGCGCGGGAGCTCGCCTTCGACCACGACCGGATCCTGGCCGACGCGCGGGAACGCGTCGGCGCCAAGCTGGAGTACACCTGCCTCGCCACCGCCTTCTGCCCGCCCGAGTTCACCCTCGGCGAGCTGCAGCAGGTCTACGAGACCGTGTGGGGCACCACCCTGGACCGGCCCAACTTCCGGCGCAAGGTGCTCGCCACCCCGGGCTTCGTCGAGGCCGTCCCCGGTGCCGCGCGCCTCACCGGCGGCCGGGGCAAACCCGCCGCGCTCTACCGCGCGGGCACCGCCACCGCCCTCCACCCGCCCCTGCTCAGGCCGACCCCGGAAGGACGTCCCGCATGACCACGACCACCGTCACCAAGCGCGCCGCGACAGGTGCGCTCACCGGACTCGCCCTGGGGGACGCGCTGGGCTTCCCGACCGAGTTCAACGACGTGCCGTCGATCCTTGCCAAGTTCGGCCCCTGGCGGGGAATGGACCTGCCCAGGCCGGCGATCGTCACCGACGACACCCAGATGACCCTCGCGCTCGGCAGAGGGCTGCGCACGGCCATGGACCGGGGGCCGCTCACTCCGAAGCGGCTGGCGCGGCCGGTGCGCGAGGAGTTCGTGGAGTGGTGGCGGTCGCCCGAGAACAACCGCGCCCCGGGCAACACCTGCCTCAAGGCCTGCTGTCTGCTGGCCCGCGACGACCGGCCCTGGCAGGACGCCTCCCAGATCGGCTCCAAGGGCTGCGGCGCCAACATGCGCGTCGCCCCCATAGGCCTGGCCCCCGGCCTGAGTGACGAACAGCGCGCGGGCGCCGCCCAGTTGCAGTCCGCCCTCACCCACGGCCACCCCACCGCGCTCGCCGCCTCCGACCTCACCGCACACGCCGTGCGGCTGCTGGCGGAGGGCGCCGAGCCGACCGGCCTGATCGGACTGCTGCGCTCCTACGCCTACGAGAACCGCACCCGTTACCACGAGTTCTGGCTCGGCGACCTGTGGACCCGCGCCCAGGATCCCACCCCCGAGCACTTCATCGCGCGCGGCTGGGACGAGTGCCTGGAGGTCCTGGAACGCCTCCGGGACGCCGTGCGCACCGTCTCGTCCGAGACCGACCCGTGCCTGGCCACGGGGGAGGGCTGGATCGCCGAGGAGGCCCTGGCGACCGGCCTGCTCTGCTTCCTCCTCTTCGTCGACGAGCCCCTCACCGCCCTGCGCCGCGCAGCCTGCACCGCGGGCGACTCCGACTCCATCGCCTGCCTCACGGGCGCCTTCGCCGGCGCGTATCTGGGCGCGGACGTCTGGCCCGCCGAATGGGCGGACCGCATCGAGTACCGGGGCGAGCTGCTGGCGCTGGGAACGCTCTGGGACGCCTGACCGATGATCGACGCCCTGGACCGCGACCTGAGCCCGGTGATCGCCGAACAGCCCGATCCGGTGCTGTTCGCCACCGTCTCCGGCGCGCACCTGTACGGCTTCCCGTCCCGCGACTTTGACGTGGACCTGCGGGGCGTGCACCTGCTGCCCGCCGTCGACCGCGTACGCGTGCGGGCCGACGTGGAGCGGCTGCACGGCGTGCTGGACGAGGCGCAGGGGGCGTCAGCCCTGCCCGACGCCCCCACCGCGTACGACGCCCTGCACGACCTCGTCGTACGGATCCGCCTGAAGGGCTGAGGCGCGACGGGTGCGGACGAGGAAGTCCTCGACCCGGCGCCGGTCCGGCGCCTCGGGCAGCGGACTGCGCCGGGCGGCCCGCGCGCCCTCCTCCGCCAGCCGGGCCATCCAGGACTCCACCTCGGGCCAGGGCACCTCGCCCCGCTTCACCGCGAGCAGCGGCTCGCGCTCCTCGCCCACGTCGATCGTGAGGGTGCCCGTGCGGAGCAGGTCGCGGGCGCTGACCAGCAGGCGGAGCAGGTGCATCGCCTGCTTCCAGCGCGGGGCGCCGTGGGCGCGGACGTCGGCTTCCAGTGTGCGGCGCCGGCCGTGGGCGTAGCGGGTGAACGTCTCGTGGACCCTGCGGGAGAGGAACGCCTCGCGCAGGGACAGCAGCTCGCGGCCGGTGGCGTCGGCGTGTTCCACCAGCGGGGAGTGCAGGCACTCCAGGATGTTGGGGTTGGCGCGCAGGGCCAGCTCGCAGAAGCGTTCCAGCTCCCAGCTGAACTGCTCCTCGGCCGGGCCCTCGACGTGCGTCGGCGGCTTCCCGAAGCGCCAGAACAGGGGAGCGGGCGCGAGGAAGACGCCCCGGCGGTCGGTGTCGCTGCCCTCCGTGGCGAGACCGAAGGCACGCGAGCCCATGACACAGGCGTAGATCGTGTGGTCGCGGACCAGGGTCTCGGGGCGCATGCCCGGGAGCGTACGCGGTGGGTCACGCCCGGCGGATCGAATTTCCCTCCACCGTGATCCGCTCCCCGGGCAGCGGCCGGGTCGCGGGGCCCTGCTCCACCGAGCCGTCGGTGATCCTGAAGCGGCTGCCGTGGCAGGTGCAGTTGACGGTGCCGTCCGCGACGTCGGCCACGACACAGTTCTGGTGGGTGCAGATCGCCGAGAAGGCCTTGAAGTCACCCTCCTCGGGCTGGGTGACCACGATCTTCTCGTCCGCGAGGACCGTGCCCCCGCCCACCGGGACGCCGGCGGTCGAGATCAGCTCCTGTCCGGCGGCGTCCGGCGAGGTGCCGCCCCCGCCGCCGTCTCCGCCGTTCCCGCCGTCCGAGCCGCAGCCCGCGACCAGCGCCGCCGCACCGGTGGCGAGAAGGACCGTGCGGCGCGTCGCACGAGGGGTCATGTCATCACTCCCGGAGGTCGCGGTTCCCGCATCCTGACACCGAACGTGCCACATGAGAAGCGATTCGCGACAAAATACAATCAAAAGCGCATATCGCCCGTCTCAGCGGGCGGGCGCCCGGCGCCGCCCCCGCGCGGGCTGACTACGCTGGACGACCGAACAGCACACATGTCTGCAAGGAGCATCGTCGTGGCGGTACGCGCGGTCCGGGGGGCCGTCCAGTTGGAGCGGGACGAGTCCGGTCACATGGAGGAGCAGGTAGGCGCGCTGCTCACCGCGATCATCGAGCGCAACGGCCTGCACACCGACGACCTGATCAGCCTCTGGTTCACGGCCACGCCCGACCTGCACAGCGACTTCCCGGCCGCCGCCGCCCGCAGGCTCGGCATCGTCGACGTCCCCCTGATCTGCGCCCAGGAGCTGGACATCGAGGGTGCCATGCCCCGCGTCGTCCGGGTCCTCGCGCACATCGAGTGCGACAAGCCCCGCGCCGACGTCGCGCACGTCTACCTCGGCGCGGCGGCCGCCCTGCGCAAGGACATCGCCCAGTGAGAACCGCACTCGTCATCGGCACCGGACTGATCGGCACGTCCGCCGCCCTCGCCCTGTCCCGGCGGGGCGTCGTCGTCCACCTCGCCGACCACGACCCGGAGCAGGCCCGTACGGCCGCCGCGCTGGGCGCCGGCACGGACGAGGCGCCCGACGGGCCGGTGGACCTGGCGATCGTCGCCGCCCCGCCCGCCCACGTGGCCGACGTGCTCGCCGACGCGATGCGGCGCGGTGCGGCACGCGGCTACGTCGACGTGGCCAGTGTCAAGGGCGGACCACGCCGCGAGCTGCGGGAGCGCGGGCTCGACCTGGCCCCGTACCTCGGCACCCACCCGATGTCCGGCCGTGAGCGGTCCGGTCCGCTGGCCGGCACCGCGGACCTCTTCGAGGGGCGGCCCTGGGTGCTGACCCCGACCCGGGACACCGACACCGAGGTGCTGAACCTCGCCCTGGAGCTGGTCTCGCACTGCAGGGCCGTGCCCGTCGTCATGGACGCCGACGCCCACGACCGGGCGGTGGCCCTCGTCTCCCACATGCCCCACCTGGTGTCCAGCATGGTCGCCGCGCGCCTGGAGCACGCCGAGGAGGCCGCCGTACGGCTGTGCGGGCAGGGCATCCGGGACGTGACCCGGATCGCCGCCTCCGATCCCGGGATGTGGATCGACATCCTCTCCGCGAACCCCGGGCCGGTCGCCGACCTGCTCACGGACGTCGCCGCCGACCTGGAGGAGACCGTGCGCGCCCTGCGCGCGCTGCAGTCCTCCGACGAGGACAAGCGTCGTGAGGGCAGCACCGGCATCGAGGACGTGCTGCGCCGCGGCAACGCCGGTCAGGTCCGCGTCCCCGGCAAGCACGGCTCCGCGCCGCGCGTCTACGAGACCGTGACGGTGCTCATCGACGACCAGCCCGGCCAGCTGGCCCGCATCTTCGCGGACGCCGGGCGCGCCGGCGTCAACGTCGAGGACGTCCGTATCGAGCACGCCACCGGACAGCAGGCCGGTCTGATCCAGCTCATGGTGGAGCCCAAGGCGGCCCCCGTCCTCATCTCGGGGCTGCGGGAGCGGGGCTGGGCGATCCGGCAGTGACGGTCCGGCGCGGGCCCGGGGCGGGGGCCCGGGGCGGAGGAAGGCCCTGGGGCGGTCCTTCCCCGAAGGGCCGGATCGTCCGCTTGTCGGAAGGGTTCCGGGGGGCCGGTAATCTGGTGCGGGGCGTGTCCGCGCCCCGCACACACCACTCCACCGCACCAGGAAGGTGTTCTTCCGTGGAAAACGGCGCCGCCCAGCCCGTGATTGTCGCCATCGACGGCCCCTCCGGCACGGGCAAGTCGAGCACGTCGAAGGCCGTGGCGGCGCAGCTCGGCCTGAGCTACCTGGACACCGGCGCCCAGTACCGGGCGATCACCTGGTGGATGGTGACCAACGGCATCGACATCGACGACCCGTCCGCGATCGCCGCCGTCGCCGGGAAGCCCGAGATCGTCTCCGGTACGGACCCCCAGGACCCGACGATCACCGTCGACGGCGTCGACGTGGCCGGCCCGATCCGCGGCCAGGACGTCACCTCCAAGGTCTCCGCGGTCTCCGCGGTCCCCGAGGTGCGGACCCGGATCACCGAACTGCAGCGGTCCATCGCCGCCTCCGCCGTCACCGGCATCGTCGTCGAGGGCCGCGACATCGGCACCACCGTGCTGCCCGGCGCCGACCTGAAGATCTTCCTCACCGCCAGCGCGGAGGCCCGTGCCGCCCGCCGCAGCGGCGAGCTCAAGGGCGCCGACCTGAACACCACCCGCGAGGCCCTGATCAAGCGGGACGCGGCCGACTCCGGCCGCAAGACCTCCCCGCTGGCCAAGGCCGGCGACGCGGTCGAGGTGGACACCACCGACCTCACGCTCCAGCAGGTCATCGAGTGCGTCGTCACCCTCGTCGAGGAGAAGCGGGCCGGGAAGTGACCGACGTCCCATCGGCGCGGAGCGCCGAGGTCGGCCGGCGCATCGGCGTCGGCCTGATGTACGGGCTGTTCAAGCCGCGTGTGCTGGGCGCCTGGCGGGTGCCCGCGGCCGGCCCGGTGATCTTCGCCGTGAACCACTCCCACAACATCGACGGTCCCATGGTCATGGGCGTGGCACCCCGGCCGACACACTTCCTGATCAAGAAGGAGGCGTTCGTCGGCCCGCTCGACCCGTTCCTGACCGGCATCGGCCAACTGAAGGTGGACCGGCACAGCACCGACCGCACGGCGATCTCCCGGGCGCTGGGCGTGCTGGAGCAGGGCGGCGTCCTCGGTATCTTCCCGGAGGGCACGCGGGGCGAGGGCGACTTCGCCGCGCTCCGCGCGGGGCTCGCGTACTTCGCCGTCCGCGGCGGCGCGCCGATCGTGCCGGTGGCCGTCCTGGGAAGTTCCGAGCGGCCCGGACGGTTGATAAAGGCGCTGCCCCCGTTGCGCTCCCGCGTCGACGTCGTCTTCGGCGACGCCTTCGACGCCGGCGACGGCAGCGGCAGACGTACGCGCAAGGCGCTGGACGAGGCGACCGAACGCATCCAGAAGCAGCTCACCGCGCACCTGGAAAACGCCAGGCGCCTCACCGGGCGCTAGGCGACACTGAGTAGTGGATCACCCCCGCATACGGGGCGTTCCACCGATCACCACGATGAACGCAGAGGTACGGACTTCATGAACGACCACATCCAGCCCGACGGCTCGGACGCGTACGAGGGTGCGCACGAGCACGACCACGGGGCGCTGGGCGATGCCGAGTTCGCGGAGTTCATGGAGCTCGCCGCGGAGGAGGGCTTCGACCTCGAGGACGTCGAGGGCGCCATCGAGGCGGCGGGCCACGGCCCGCTGCCCGTGCTCGCCGTCGTCGGCCGTCCCAATGTCGGCAAGTCGACCCTCGTGAACCGCATCATCGGCCGCCGTGAGGCGGTCGTCGAGGACAAGCCGGGCGTCACCCGCGACCGCGTCACCTACGAGGCCGAGTGGGCGGGCCGCCGCTTCAAGGTCGTCGACACCGGCGGCTGGGAGCAGGACGTCCTCGGCATCGACGCCTCCGTGGCCGCCCAGGCCGAGTACGCCATCGAGGCCGCCGACGCGGTCGTCTTCGTCGTGGACGCCAAGGTCGGCGCGACCGACACCGACGAGGCCGTCGTCCGGCTGCTGCGCAAGGCCGGCAAGCCGGTCGTGCTGTGCGCCAACAAGGTGGACGGCCCGAGCGGCGAGGCCGACGCGTCCTACCTGTGGGCCCTGGGCCTGGGGGAGCCGTACCCGGTCTCCGCGCTGCACGGCCGCGGTACCGGCGACATGCTGGACCAGGTCCTGGAGGTGCTGCCTCAGGCCCCGGCGCAGACCTTCGGCACCGCCGTCGGCGGCCCGCGCCGCATCGCCCTGATCGGCCGCCCGAACGTCGGCAAGTCCTCCCTGCTGAACAAGGTGGCGGGCGAGGAGCGGGTCGTCGTCAACGAACTGGCCGGCACCACGCGTGACCCGGTCGACGAGCTGATCGAACTGGGTGGCGTCACCTGGAAGTTCGTCGACACGGCGGGCATCCGCAAGCGCGTCCACCTCCAGCAGGGCGCCGACTACTACGCCTCGCTGCGCACCGCCGCCGCCGTCGAGAAGGCCGAGGTGGCCGTCGTCCTCATCGACGCCGCCGACTCCATCTCGGTGCAGGACCAGCGGATCGTCACCATGGCCGTGGAGGCGGGCCGCGCGATCGTCCTCGCGTACAACAAGTGGGACACCCTCGACGAGGAGCGCCGCTACTACCTGGAGCGGGAGATCGAGACCGAGCTCGGCCAGGTGGCGTGGGCGCCGCGGGTGAACGTCTCGGCGCGCACCGGCCGGCACATGGAGAAGCTGGTCCCGGCCATCGAGACGGCCCTGGAGGGCTGGGAGACCCGGGTCCCGACGGGCAGGCTGAACGCCTTCCTCGGCGAGCTGGTCGCCGCCCACCCGCACCCCGTGCGGGGCGGCAAGCAGCCGCGCATCCTGTTCGGCACCCAGGCGGGCACCAAGCCGCCGCGGTTCGTGCTGTTCGCCTCCGGCTTCATCGAGGCGGGGTACCGGCGGTTCATCGAACGCCGGCTGCGGGAGGAGTTCGGCTTCGAGGGGACGCCGATCCACATCTCCGTGCGGGTGCGGGAGAAGCGCGGCAGGAAGAAGTAGCCGACGGCGGGCACGGTGAAGGGGCGGTCCCGGCCGGGACCGCCCCTTCACCCGGCCCCGGGGGGGCGCCCCAGCGCGGGGGCCGCGGCAGTCCCGGCGGCGC
>NZ_JBHYVC010000075.1:0-37243 GCF_042749965.1 Streptomyces sp. NPDC059454
CCCCCGGCGGGGGTGTGCCGCTCACGCGTGTGCGCGTCAGTCCTCGGCCGACGGCCCGGCGCTCCCGGCGCCCGGCCCCCGCGCCGGCTTCTTCAGGAAGCCCATGTCCTCGTACACCGGCGTCCGGAACCCGAACGCGCCGGTGTTGGCCAGGTTCTTGCGGGCGGCGGTGAGCTGGGGGCGCTGGTAGAGGGGGATGGAGCCGGCCGCCGCCCAGATGCGGGAGTCCGCCTTGCGGAGCAGGGCGCTGCGCTCGGAGTCGTCGAGCGTGATGACGGCCTGGTCGAAGAGCTGGTCGACCTGGTCGGTGCCGACGCGGGTGTAGTTCTGCTCCACGTTCAGGGAGCCGTCGGCGGCCGGGACCGGTTTGGCGTGGACGGGGCGGGCGTCGGTGGCGGGGTAGGCGGTCGCGGGCCAGGAGTACAGGGCGAGGTCGTACTCGCCGGACGCGATGTGGTCCTTGAAGTAGCTGGCGTCGTCGACCTTGGAGATCTTCGTGCCGATGCCGATCCGACCCAGCATCTTCGAGATCCGGCCGGCCACGGTGTGCAGCGTGTCCGAGCCCGGCCCCGAGGGCAGGACGAAGCGGAGGGTGAGCGCCTTGCCGTCCTTGGCGACGCGGGCGTTCCCGGCCCGGGCCGGGGCGGCGGTGCCCTCGGGGGCGTAGGCGCCTGGGGCACCGCCCTGCTTCAGCTGCCTGGTGCCGCTCCCGGAGTCCCGCGGGGCCTTGCCGTCGTCCCCGCCGTCCCTGCCGTCCCTGCCGTCCTGGCCGTCCCTGCCGTCCTGGCCGTCCCTGCCGTCCTGGCCGTCCCCGTTGCTCTCGTCGTCCTCTCCGACGATGTACGTGCCGTCGTCGCCGCCCTCGGACTCGCTCCCGGCGTCCCCCTCCGGGCCGGCCGCCTTCTCCCCCTCGTCCTTCTTCTCCTTCACCGGCCCGCCCGGCACCCAGCCGGCGTCCGCGAGCAGTGCCCGCGCCTCCTTGGCGTCCTGCTCGCCGAGGGCTCCGCTGCCGTCGGCGTAGGCGGCCTGGCCGAACAGCGCGAGGTGGCTGCCGAGGGGCTCGGCGGGCAGGCCCAGCGGCTTCAGGACGGCCCCGGCGATCTCCCGCCGGTCCAGCGCCCGGGCCACGGCACGGCGGACCCGCTCGTCGGCGAGGGGACCGTCGGCGCCGTTGAGGGCGAGCTGGGTGTGGGCGGGCTCCAGTGACGTGCGCACCTCGAAGCCGCCGAGGGCCTTCTGCCGGCGGGCGTACTTCGCCGCCTTTCTGCGCAGCTTCTGGCGGGCGGAGACCTCCTCGTCGGCGGCCTCCTCGTCGGAGCCGTTGGCGACGGCCCAGGAGCGCAGCGCGTCCGCGGCGGACCGGTCCGCGCCGGGGCCCATGAGAGGGCTGCTCCCGCTCCGCACAAGCGCGGCGGCGGTGATGCGGCGAGCGGCGGCCGGGTCGATCTCGGCCAGGTCGACGGTGCCGGCGCCGAGCGCGGAGATCCGCTTGTCGCGGGGCACGGCCCGCAGCACGATCCTGGAGAGCCTCGCCGGGTCGCCCCACCAGCGCGTGCTGCGGGCGAGGGTGACCTCGTCCTTCCCGGTGTCGACCTTCTGCACCGTGAAGGGCCCGGCGGTGACCTTCAGCTTCTTGCGGGCTCCGTCGTTGAAGGAGTCCGGGGTGCCCATGACCTCCTTCGGGTACAGCGGCGTGAACAGCGACTTCCAGTCGGCGTAGGGGCGGCTGAAGGTGACCTTGACCTCGAGGTCGTTCCCGCCCCGCTCGATCTTCTCGATGCGGTCGTAGCCGGCGTTGCGGGCGGTCCAGTAGGCGGTGTCCTTGCCGGACAGGGCGCGCCACTGGGCGGCGAAGTCGGCGGCGCCGATCTCTCGGCCGTCGCTCCAGACGGCCTGCTGGTTGAGCCGGTAGAGGACCACCTGTTTGGGCTCGGTGCCGATGACCTCGGCGGACTCCAGGTAGTCGGGGTTGCGCACCGGCCGGCCACGGCTGTCCATCCGGTACATCGACGGCAGGACGGCCTGGGCGATCCGGGTGGTGGTGGCGTCGGCGTCCGCCTGGAAGGCGTTCAGGGTGTCCGGGACGGTGTCCACGGCCCAGCGCAGGGTGCCCCCGTCGGCGATCCGGGCCCGGTCGGCGCGTGCGATGTCCGCTCCGGCGAGGGGCTTGCCCGCCGGGTCCTCGGAGCCGCATCCGGCCAGCGCGGGCACCGCGAGCAGGCCGGCGGTGAGGAAGGCGACCGAACGCGGAGCCGCGCGCGGGCCGACGCCGTCGTGGGACATCTCTGGGTACCTCCGGGAAGCCGCGGGCGTTACGATCACTTTTGGTGGTATTTGGAGCTCATCCGATGTATGCGGCCCACTGAAGAGGAAAGGGTTCGGCAACCCGGGGCGACACGGCGGCCACGGACGGCAAGCCCACCCGTGCGGCGCAAAGCACCGTCCGGTGCACCCGTACGCCTCGGCCAATCGATGCACATCCCTTCACAGCGCAAGGTGTGACGCGCAACACTCTCAGGCGCATGAACGTTGCCGCCTTGGGCCGGAAGAACCCGTGGAAGTGAGGTCACGTCATGTCCGTGCACGACGAACTGACATCCGTCCAGCGCTGTCTCGACGACCTGATCCGGTCGGTGGGGCGCCTGGAGAAGCAGCTGGGCAGCGGCGGCCTGGAGATGCGCCGCGTCCGCGTCGACACCGATCACCTGCGCGAGAGCGTCGCGCTGCTGCGGGAGACGGCCGCCACCACCGCGGCCCCGCAGAGACGGCCCGATCTCGTGACCATCTCCGACACGCCGTACGACCCCTCGCTGTGGGTGGACACGGACGACGAGGGTCTCGGCGCCCGCGACCGGCGCGCCCCCTGACCCCCGCCGATCGCGGCGCCCCCCGATCCCTACCGGAGTGGACAAGTGGCCACTGGCACGGAACCTCCCGCCACAGAACCCCGTCCCCGAAGCGGCGGCGTGAGATCCGCCGCGCGGGCCGCGATCGCCGCCCCGCACCTGCGGACCGACCGCTGGTGGCTGGCCCCGGCCGCCACCGCGGCCGGGCTGCTCGCCTTCGTCGTCTACTCGACCTGGCGGGCCTTCGCCAACGCCGACTACTACGCGGCGCCGTACGTCTCGCCGTTCTACTCGCCGTGCCTCGCGGAGAACTGCGCACCCATGAAGGCCGGGCCGAACTGGGAGATCTTCGGCAGCTGGTGGGGCATCTCACCGGCGATCATCATCCTGATCTTCCCGCTCGGCTTCCGGCTGACCTGCTACTACTACCGCAAGGCCTATTACCGGGGCTTCTGGGCGTCCCCGCCGGCCTGCGCGGTGGCCGAACCGCACGCCAAGTACACCGGGGAGACCCGCTTCCCGCTGATCCTGCAGAACGTCCACCGGTACTTCTTCTACGCGGCGATCCCGGTCGCCGGCATCCTGACCTACGACACCGTGCTCGCCTTCCGCGACGAGCACTACGCCTGGGGCCACATGGGGCTCGGCACCCTGGTGTTCCTGGTCAACATCGCGCTGATCTGGGCGTACACCCTCTCCTGCCACTCCTGCCGGCACATCGTCGGCGGGAAGCTGAAGCACTTCTCCAGGCATCCGGTGCGCTACCGGATGTGGCAGTGGGTGGGCCGGCTGAACGCCCGGCACATGCAGCTCGCCTGGGCGTCGCTGCTGAGCGTGGCGCTCGCCGACCTCTACGTGTACCTCGTCGCGTCCGGTGTCTTCGACGATCCGCGCTTCTTCTAGCTGGGGGCTTTGACTGATGTCCGTGGTCGACCGACAGGAGTGGGACGTCGTCGTGGTCGGGGCCGGCGGCGCCGGTCTGCGCGCCGCGATCGAGGCGCGCGAGCGGGGCGCCCGTACGGCCGTGATCTGCAAGTCGCTGTTCGGCAAGGCGCACACCGTGATGGCCGAGGGCGGCATCGCGGCGGCGATGGGCAACGCCAACGCCGGGGACGACTGGAAGGTCCACTTCCGCGACACCATGCGCGGCGGGAAGTTCCTCAACCAGTGGCGGATGGCCGAACTGCACGCCCAGGAGGCGCCGCAGCGGGTGTGGGAGCTGGAGACCTGGGGCGCGCTGTTCGACCGGACGAAGGACGGCCGGATCTCGCAGCGCAACTTCGGCGGCCACGAGTACCCGCGCCTCGCGCATGTGGGCGACCGTACGGGCCTTGAGCTGATCCGCACCCTCCAGCAGAAGATCGTCGCGCTCCAGCAGGAGGACTTCCGGGAGACCGGGGACTACGAGTCCCGGCTGAAGGTGTTCCAGGAGTGCACGGTCACCCGGGTGCTCAAGGAGGGGCCGAAGGCCTCGGGGGTCTTCGGCTACGAGCGGGAGTCCGGCCGTTTCTTCGTCCTCGAGGCGCCCGCCGTGGTGATCGCGACCGGCGGGATCGGCAAGTCGTTCAAGGTGACGTCGAACTCGTGGGAGTACACCGGTGACGGGCACGCGCTGGCGCTGCTGGCCGGGGCGCCGCTGCTGAACATGGAGTTCGTGCAGTTCCACCCCACCGGAATGGTCTGGCCGCCGTCGGTGAAGGGCATCCTCGTCACCGAGTCGGTGCGCGGGGACGGCGGGGTGCTGCGCAACTCCGAGGGCAAGCGGTTCATGTTCGACTACATCCCGGACGTCTTCAAGGAGAAGTACGCCGAGACCGAGGACGAGGGCGACCGCTGGTACGACGACCCGGACCACAACCGGCGCCCGCCCGAGCTGCTCCCCCGCGACGAGGTGGCCCGCGCGATCAACGCCGAGGTGAAGGCGGGCCGTGGCTCCCCGCACGGCGGGGTCTTCCTGGACGTGTCCACGCGGATGCCGGCCGACGTCGTCAAGCGGCGGCTGCCGTCGATGTACCACCAGTTCAAGGAGCTGGCGGACGTCGACATCACGGCGGAGGCGATGGAGGTCGGGCCGACCTGTCACTACGTGATGGGCGGCATCGCCGTCGACTCCGACTCGGCGGCGGCACGCGGGGTGCCGGGGCTGTTCGCGGCCGGTGAGGTGGCGGGCGGGATGCACGGCTCCAACCGGCTCGGCGGCAACTCCCTGTCCGACCTGCTGGTGTTCGGGCGCCGGGCGGGCTCGCACGCGGCCGAGTACGCGAGCGCCGCGGGGGCCGAGCGGCCCCGCGTGGACGACGTACAGGTCGACATGGCCGCCGCGGAGGCCCTGCGCCCGTTCTCCGCGGAGAGCGAGGAACCGGACGGGGGGCCGCCGGAGAACCCGTACACCCTGCACCAGGAGCTCCAGCAGACGATGAACGACCTGGTCGGCATCATCCGCCGCGAGCACGAGATGGAGCGGGCCCTGGAGAAGCTCGCCGAGCTGCGCCTGCGGGCCCGCCGGGCCGGGGTCGAGGGGCACCGGCAGTTCAACCCGGGCTGGCACCTCGCCCTGGACCTGAGGAACATGCTGCTGGTCAGCGAGTGCGTGGCCCGGGCGGCGCTGGAGCGCACCGAGTCGCGCGGCGGGCACACCCGCGAGGACCACTCCGGGATGGAGCGCGCCTGGCGCAACGTGAACCTGCTGTGTGCGCTCACCGACCCCACGGGCGGTCTCGCGGGCACCGACACGGCGCGCGGCCAGATCACCCTCACCCGTGAGAGAACCGAACCCATCCGCCCCGACCTGCTCGCCCTCTTCGAGAAGGAGGAGCTGGTCAAGTACCTCGCCGAAGAGGAGCTCTACGAGTGAGCAGCTACGAGGCCCGCTTCAAGGTGTGGCGGGGAGACGTCGAGGGCGGCGGCCTGGAGGACTTCGCGGTCGAGGTGAACGACGGCGAGGTGGTCCTCGACATCATCCACCGCCTCCAGGCCACCCAGGTCCCCGATCTCGCCGTGCGCTGGAACTGCAAGGCCGGCAAGTGCGGTTCGTGTTCGGCGGAGGTCAACGGGCGCCCCCGGCTGCTGTGCATGACCCGCATGTCGGTGTTCGCGCGGGACGAGACGATCACCGTGACGCCGCTGCGGGCCTTCCCGGTGATCCGCGACCTGGTGACGGACGTCGGCTTCAACTACGCCAAGGCCAGGGAGGTTCCGGCCTTCGTCCCGCCGGAGGGGGTCGGGCCGGGCGAGTACCGGATGATGCAGGAGGACGTGGACCGGTCGCAGGAGTTCCGCAAGTGCATCGAGTGCTTCCTGTGCCAGGACACCTGCCACGTGGTCCGCGACCACGAGGAGAACAAGCCGGCGTTCGCCGGGCCCCGCTTCCTGATGCGGGTCGCGGAGCTCGACATGCACCCGCTGGACGCGGCCGGGGAGACCGGCCTGGACCGCGGGCGCGCGGCCCAGGACGAACACGGCCTCGGCTACTGCAACATCACCAAGTGCTGTACGGAGGTCTGCCCCGAGGGGATCAGGATCACGGACAACGCGCTGATCCCGCTGAAGGAACGGGCGGTGGACCGCAAGTACGACCCGCTGGTGTGGCTGGGGTCGAAGATCGGGCGCCGGTCCTAGCGGACCCAGCCGTCCCGGTACTCCTCCCAGTTCGTCTCCGTCGCCGCGAAGTCGATGTACGGGGCGACGCCGAAGAGCTCGCGGTCGGCGTCCGTCCGGGAGAGGCCGAGGCGGACACCGCGGACGGCGGCGGCGACGGTCTCGGCGTGGCCCCAGTGACTGAAGTTGCTCTCGTAGTAGAAGGGCAGGCCCATCAGCAGGTGGGTGGTGGGCGGGGTGACCTCCAGGGCGAGGGAGGTCTGCTGGGCCACGTAGCCGCCGTAGGTGCTCTCCAGCGGCCGCGCGGTGTCGTACGACATCACGGCGATCTGGTCGACGCGCCGGGCCACCTGACCGAAGAACTCCTGGGACCACCACTTGGGGTGTTCGGCGAAGAGACCGGCGACGGAGTGGAGGCCCGGGAGCGGGTCGATCTGGTGGGCGGCCACCGACAGCCGGGCGTCCCGGGCACGCGTCACGGCGCGCAGGTCGTCCAGGAGGGAGAGGTAGTCCCGGTCGCCGGAGTGCAGGGGCTCCAGGTCGAGGTGGACGCCGTCGTAGCCGGTGTCCAGGACCTGGCCGGCGCTGCGGACGACTTCCGCGCGGGTGGCGGCGCGGTCCAGGTGCAGTCCGTCGGGGCCCCCGTTGGCGAGGACGTCTCCGAGGAAGGCCTGGACCCGGACGCCCGGCAGCTCGCGGTGCACGGCGTCGATCAGCCACCGGGCGCGCGGGTACGCCGACTTCGGCAGCGTCCCGTCGTGCTCCAGCGGGCCGGAGTGGACGTAGAGGTCACGGATCCCGGTGTCCTCGAGCCGGCGGGCGAGCGCGGTGACGTCGGCGTCCTTCTTGCGCCCGTCGACCCAGGCGTGCCCCAGCCACATGGCGTCCCGGTCGCGGGTGTACGTGCCGTCCGCCGGGTCTCCCATGTAATTGACGCGCAGGGCGGTCTCGGCGGCGAGGAGGGGGACGACCAGGAGGAGGGTGACCGCGAGGGCGGTGCGTCGGGCCCAGCGGACCCAGGGTCTGCGGCGTCTGCCCGCCTGCCCGTCGGGGACCGCGGAAGAGTCACCGCCGGCGCCCTCGGCCGGCTCCCGCCGGGGAGCCCCGTCGCTCGCCTCGTCCGGGGCGCTCGCTCCGGCCGGCTCCGGCGGAAGGGCCCCGCCGTCCGCGGCCGCCGGTTCCGTGTGCTCGGGCGCGGCGGCGGCCTCCCGCTTCGCTTCCGGGGACGGGTCGTCCGCCGCGCCCGCCGGTTCCTGCGGCTCCGTGCGTTCCATGCCGGCTCCCCTTCACTCGTCGGTTCCCGCAGGCGACCGCGTCGTTGATGTGGGAGGAAGGACGAGGGGAACAGGTGTTCCGGTTGCGATCATGCGACGGAGGGCGCCTGCCGTATGTGCCGGTGGCCGTCGAGGGGGAAGGCCGGCGGGGCGGCGGGGAGCAGGCCGGACAGCGCGAAACCGCTCTTCTCGGCGACCCGGCAGGAGGCCGTGTTGTCGACCTGGTGCAGCAGCTCCAGGCGGGTCAGACCCTCGTGGGCGAAGGTGGCGAAGGCCCAGTCGGCCAGGGCCGTCAGGGCGCGCGGGGCCACTCCCCTGCCCCGCGCGTGGGCGGCCGTCCAGTAGCCGACCTCGGCCGGGGCGGAGCCCACGGCCGGGCGTTTGAGGACGACGTTGCCGGCCGGCCGGGCGTCCGGCGCCCGCGTCTCCTCCACCGCGAACGCGAGGCGTTCGCCGGTCTCCCAGCCGCGCCGCTGCTCGGCCACCCAGCGCGCCGCGCTCGGCTCGTCGTGCACGGGCGCGCTCGCCCAGCGGCGCATCGCCTCGTCCCGGTACAGCTCGGCCAGGACGGCCGCGTCCTCGGGCGCCCAGGGGCGCAGCGTGAGGGGGCCTGCCGTCAGCCGCACCGGGGCGGTCGGGGTGGTGTGCACGGCGCGAGCGTACGCGCCGCGCCGACGGGCCGTCAGAACAGGCTCAGCAGTGCCTCCGCCGGGTCGGTGAGGGTGGTGTCGGCGCCGGGCAGGGGGAGTTCGAACCAGACCGTCTTGCCCCGGGGGGTGCGGCGGGAGCCCCAGGCAGCGCTGAGCAGGCCGACGAGCTGGAGGCCGCGGCCGCCCTCGTCGGTGTCGCGGGCGCGGCGGCGGCGGGGCTGGACGAGGCCGGAGTCCCAGACCTCGCAGACCAGGGTGCGGTCGAGGAGGAGCCGGAGTCTGATCTCGCCCTCGCCGTACCGCAGGGCGTTGGTGACCAGCTCGCTGACCAGGAGCTCCGTGGTGTCGACCAGGGGCTCCATGTCCCAGCTCAGCAGTTGGGCGCGGGCGTACTCACGGGCCCGGCCGACGCTGCGGGGCTCGCGGGGCAGGGTCCAGTCGCCGACGGACTCGGCGGGCAGCCCCTGGACACGGGCCATCAGCAGGGCGATGTCGTCCTCGCCGTGGTGGGTGTCGAGGGTGTTGAGGACGTGGTCGCAGACGTCCTCCAGGGGCGCGGCGGGGTCCCGCAGGGCGTTCACGAAGGCCTGGAGCCCTTCGTCGAGGGGGTGGTCGCGGCTTTCGACCAGTCCGTCCGTGTAGAGCGCGAGCAGGGCGCCCTCGGGCAGTTCGACCTCCACCTCCTCGAAGGGTTCACCGCCGACGCCGAGCGGCATTCCGGGCGGTACGTCCAGCATCAGCGCGGGCTCGCCGGGTTCGACCAGGACGGGCGGCAGATGGCCCGCGTTGGCGAAGGTGCAGCGCCTGGTCACCGAGTCGTAGACGGCGTAGACGCAGGTCGCCAGGTAGACCTCGGAGAGGTCGGCCTCGCGGGGGCGGCGGGCGGCACGGGTGGCCTGCTGGACGCCTCCGGGGGCGCCGAGACCGCGGGCGATCTCGTCCAACTGGGAGAGCACCTCGGCGGGTTCCAGGTCGAGCTGGGCCAGGGTCCGTACGGCGGTGCGCAGTTCGCCCATCGCGACGGCCGCGCGCAGACCGCGCCCCATGACGTCGCCGACGACCAGCGCGGTGCGGTGGCCGGGCAGTTCGATGACGTCGAACCAGTCGCCGCCGACCTCGCTGGGCCGTCCGGTGGCCACGTTGCCGGGCAGGTAGCGGCAGGCGATGTCGAGGCCCGAGGCCTCCGGGTCGCCCGGCGGGAGCAGCGAGCGCTGCAGTATCAACGCGCGTTCGTGCTCGCGCCGGTAGAGGCGGGCGTTGTCGATGCAGACGGCGGCACGGGCGGCCAGCTCGACCGCGAGGTCGCGGTCGCGGTCGCCGAACGGCTCGCTGCCCTTGGTGCGGGCGAACTGGACGAGGCCCACCACCGTGTCGTGGGCGACCATCGGCACGGCGAGCGTGGACTGCACCAGGCCTCCGTCCTCGCCGGGGACCTTCTGCGGTCGGGCGGTGCGCAGGGCGTCCGCGCAGGGCGAGTTGAACGGGTAGTGGTGGACGGCGCCCAGCTTCACCGGTTCCCCGGTGACGCTGAACGGCGCGTCGGACACGGCGCTGGCGAAGGCGACGCGGCGTACCTCCGCGCTGCCGTCGGCGAGGCCCGGCGGGGTCTCGTCGCCGGCCAGCAGCCCCTGGTACAGATCGACGGTGGCCAGGTCGCAGAAGCCGGGGACGACGACGTCGAGGAGTTCCCGCGCGGTGGTCTCCAGGTCGAGGGAGTTGCCGATGCGGGCACCCGCCTCGTTGAGGAGGGCGAGATTGCGCCGCGCGGCGGCGGCCTCCCGGGCGGCGGCGCGGCGGTCGGTGATGTCGGTTCCGAGCCAGGAGATGCCGATGGGCCGGCCGCTGCCGCTGTGCACGCGGTAGAGGTTGACGGACCAGTGGCAGCGCTCGTCGGAGCCCGGCACGAAGCCCGTCACGTGCATGTCCGTGATGGAGTCGCCGGTCTCCAGCACCCGGCGCAGGGTCGCGGCGACCCGCTCGGCCTCGCCGCGCGGCAGATAGTCGTGCACGCCCTTGCCGCGGTGGTCGTCGGGGGTGCCGCCGAAGACGGACGCGAACCGCTGATTGGCGCGGCGTACCCGCAGATCGGGGTCGATCAGCAGGAAGCCGAACGGAGATTGGCCGAATATGGCCTGCGAGGCGGCGAGGTCGGTCTCGATGCGGCGCAGGGTACGGACGTCGACGACGATGCAGACGGCGGCCTTCTCCCCCTCCTCGGTCCGCGTCGGCATGACGTAGACCTCGGCGAGGCCCTCCCGGTCGCGCTCGTCCGCCACCAGATGGTCCGGGAGCCGGAAGGGCACCACTCCGGTCCACTCGCGGCCGTCGAGGATCTCGGCCATCTTGCGCTGGCCGCGCTCCCGCCGGACGGGCTCGATGAACACCTCGATGGGGTCCATGCCGACGGCGCGCCCGGCGGTGATGCCGAAGATCTGCTCGGCGCGCAGGCTCCACTGGTCGACCAGCCCGTCCGGGCCGATGGAGAAGGAGGCGACCTTGATGTAGTCGTACATGGAGCCGGGCGGACTGCTCTGCCACATCGCGTCGCCGAACGGAGCGTCGCCGGAGAAGAGGCCGTCGACGGCCCCTCTCCTCGCGCCGCCCGACGGGTCCTCGGACTCCGTGGCCTTCGCTGGTATCTCGCTCACGCGAACCGTCCCCTCCAGCTCACCGCGTCCGGCACCGGTCACCGGGGGCGGCTGCCCGCAGTATCCAGCACTACGGTGCCGCACAACACGGTGTTCACGATCACAGCACGGTCCCGATGCTTTTCGGTCCGCGCCGTGAGAACACTTCCAGTCTTCTAACCAGCGGACACGTGGTCGAACCCCCCTCTTCGACAACCTCCACGGTCCCGAACCGGTCACTCGACGGAAGTGGCGGGCGCGTACACCCTGAACGGGCGTGCGATCCCTCATCTCGGCACCGCGAGTTCGAACCACACGGTCTTGCCGGGGGCAGCCGGCCGGGTGCCCCAGCGGCGGGAGGCGGAGGCCAGCAGCTGCAGCCCGCGTCCGCCCTCGTCCTCGGGCCGGGCGGCGCGTTCGTGCGGGGGCTCGGGGAGGGGGTCGGAGACCTCCACCAGGAGGACACCGCCGTGGTCCGTGGGGCGTGTCAGGCGTACACCGATGGGGCCGGTGGCGTACCGCAGGGCGTTGGTGACCAGTTCGCTGACCAGCAGGGCCGCGAGGTCGCCGACGCTGTCGAGGTTCCAGAGGCGCAGTTGGTCACGGACGGCGCGGCGGGCGGCGCGCACGGTGCCCGGGTACGCGGAGAAGGTCCACGAGGCGTGGTCGCCGTCGGTGTCGATCACGCGGATCACTTCCCCGCCGAGTGAGTCCACCCATGTCGGTTTTCATGGGGTTAATGGGCCCATACCCGATATCCCGGACGGAGTACCGCGCTCGACGGCGCATCGTGGCACGAGCGGCGCGGGAAGGCGCCCACGCACCGTCACTCCTGCCCCCACACGCCGGGGCCACGCCTCACCCGCCCTCGCGGAGACCGAGGTGAGCGAGGGTGTCACGGACCGCGGGCACGTCGTGGTCGAGCCAGTCGACGTCCCAGATCCGGTCGGTGGTGAGCCAGCGCAGCTCGTCGTGGTCCTCGAGGGGCCGGGGGGCGGCGGATCCGGGGCGCAGGCGCGCGGTCCACACCCGCATCACGTACGGCGTCCGCAGCGGCCACTCCCCCGGGACGCGCTCCACCGCCTCGGCGTCGACGCCGAGTTCCTCACGCAACTCCCGCACGACGGCCGCCTCAGGGGCCTCCCCCGGTTCGACCTTGCCGCCGGGCAGCTCCCAGCGCCCGGCCAGTTCGGCGGGTGCGCTCCGGCGGGCGGCGAGCAGCCGCCCCTCGTGCCACAGGGCCGCACCGACCACCACGATCCACTCACTCACGCGCCGGAGCCTACGGGAGGGGCGGCGGGGGCCCGCCGGCGGTGCGGGTCAGTCGGCGGACGTTCCGTTCTGGCCGATCCGCTCGACCCAGTAGAGCCGCTTGTGTCCGCGCCCGTCGAGGCTGTCCGCTATCCTCTCGGCCTCGGCGCGGGTCGCGTACCTGCCCACCCGGTAGCGATTGCCGTTGTCGTCCTGACGCACGACGAGCCAGGGAAGAGTCACCGTCCCGTCGTTCATCGCTCCCCTCCACTTCCCGTCCGCGGCCGGTGCCGCGCCCCGCCCGATAAGGAAACCCCAGTCCGCATATGCCCGAGCCTACGCCTTACCTTCACTGAGCGAATACGCCTTTTCACAAAGAGGCACGCAACCAGCCAGAACGCAGGGGGCGCACGGTGGTGGATGCGCCGTGCGGGAAGGCCGACGCGTCCGGTCAGCGGCATGACGCCCGGTGCGCCGCGCTCCGGGGGCGACCTGGGAGAACGGCCAGATTGCTACGGCACGGGGGCGGCGGCGCCACGGGGGACGCGCCGGAGCGGAGGCGGGCCGGGGGCGTGGAGGGGCGCGCGGCGGGTCCCCGGAGGAGCGTGGCGGATCTCCGGGTGCGGGAAATCCGGCGGGAGCGCGCGGGAGGGGCGGGGCGGGAGGTCCCGCCCCCTCGGGTCCGCTGCCTCCGGGTCCGCTGCTTCCGGGTCCACTGCTTACGGGTCCGCTACTTCACCGGGAGGTGGTAGGCGGCTCGGTAGCGGTCGGCGGGGATGACCACGTCGGCGGTCTCGACCGGCCGTCCCGAGGCGAAGTAGGTGCGCTGGATGACCAGGACGACGTGCCCGGGGACGCCGCCCAGCAGCACCAGCTCCTCGGCGAGTCCGGGGCGGGCGCCGACCTCCTCGGTGACGTTGTCCACGATCACGTCGATGGCGCGCATGCGCTCGACGACGCCCATCCCGCCGAGCGGCCCCTCCTCGGGCAGCATCACGGGGGTCCGGCCGGTGAGGGCGAGCGGCTCCCAGGACGTGGAGAGCATCATCGGCTCACCGGCCTCCCGGAAGAGGTACCTGGTGCGCATCACGCGGTCGCCGGGCTCGATGCCGAGCCGCTCGGCGACGGCGCCGGGGGCCTCGGCCTGCTCGCTGCTGGACTCCCAGGTGCCCCGGACGCCCGCGTCGGCCTGCTCCTGACGGAACGGCGTGGCCCCGCGCTCCGGACGGAACCCGGAACGGGCGACCCGCCGGGGCACCGGCCGCTCGCGCACATACGTCCCCGAGCCGGAGCGGCCCTCGACGAGCCCCTCCGCCATGAGCACCTTGCGCGCCTCCAGCGCGACCGTGTCCGAGACGCCGTACTCCTCACGGATCCTCGCCTGGGAGGGGAGCCGCGTGTGCGGCGGCAGTCGGCCGTCGACGATCTTCTTGCGGAGATCACCCGCGACGCGCAGGTACGCCGGCTGCTCACCGAATGTCACGGGCCGCTCCCATCAGGTTGTACAGACAGCAACAGCGTGGCAACCGTAGGTTGTGCCAGGCAAGCAAAGGCCAGGGAATCACTCGATGTGATGACATCTGTCGGGTGAGGGCTTTACGCAGGCACTTTCTCCCCGCTATGGCGGCCGTCACACCTTCAACTCGCCGCCGCCGGTATCACGCTCCGCCTCCTCGTCGTACACGGGCGGGGACGTGGCCAGGCCCAGGGCCTTGCGCGCGGTGACCGAACCGTCGGGGTCGATGAGGTTCCATCCCCTGTCGGAGTGCTCGTGGTAGGTGTCCGCGTCACCGGCCCCGGCGGCCTTCGCCCACGCCCCCTCCGCCTCGTCCAGTTCGGCGGCGAGATCGCTCACCGGCTCCTCCGCACCGGCGGGCCACTCGTGCGCGCGCAGCATCCGCGTCTGCTCGGCGAGCGCCGCCGCGACCTCTTCCGCCCACTCCTTGTGTCCCGGCAGGTCGTCCTCGACGAACTCGGCCTCGGGAGCCTCGTCCAGCGCGGTGTCGAGCACCCGCGCCGCCTCCAGATAGGCCAGCTGGTGCGCGTCGAGCGTGGTCTCGTCCCGGCGCAGCGACCCGGTCAGGGTGGACCGCGCGTCCCCGTTGCCGAGGACACAGGTGATCTCACGGTCGCCGAAGCGCCAGCTCTCCCGGGACGGGACGAGGTGGTAGACGTCCACATGGCCGGGCAGCGCCCAGCCGTCCATGACGTAGCCGTCCCGAAGGTCGTAGCACCGCTCGTCCGCGGTGTCGGTGAGGCTGTCGTCGCCCGGGTAGCGGCCTTCGGGGAGGGTGACGACGGCGAAGACCTCGCCGTCGTGCTCCCGCGCGCAGGGCACCACGTCGGCGTCGGTGGCCAGGCCCTCCAGCCCGCCGGGCGAGTTGAAGCAGTCCCCCTTGCCCAGCGCGAGGACGCTGTTGCCACGCGCTCCGTCCTTGATCCCCTCCCAGATGTCGGTCAGGGCACCGGAGGCGAGGGCCGCCACCCACAGCGCGAGCCCGAGCGACGACAGCACGGTCCCGGCGATCGCCATCCCCCGCCCCCGCTCCCCCCGCCGCTTGATCTGCCGCAGCGCGACCGGCCCCAGCACCAGCCCCACGGCCGGCACCAGGCACAGCACGCCGAACACCAGGGCGGCGACGGCGACACCGTTGACGGCGGCCGGCGGCCGGGGCCCGTACGGACCGTAGAGCCCGTACGGCGCGAAGCCGGGTCGGCCGCCGTAGGTGAACTGCGGCGGCGGATACGGGACCTGGCCCTGAGGAGCGGGGACCTGGCCCTGGGGAGCGGGGTGCCGGCCCTGGGGGCCCTGAGGTTCCTGCGGGGGCCCGTAGGGCGGAGGTATGGACACGAGCCGCATCGTAGGCGCGGGACGGCGGGCCTCGTCCCCGGGGCGCCCTCCCCGGGGACGAGGGTCCGCGTCGGTGAACGGTGTTCCCGGGGCTAGAACTGCAGCGCCCAGCCGTTCAGCCGCCCGGTGTCCCACGACGCGTTGTCGCTGACGCGCAGCTTCCAGGTGCCGTTGGCCGTCTCCGCGGAGGCGTCGACGGTGTAGGTGGTGGCGATGTCGTTCGCGCTGCCGCCGGTGCCGTACGACTTCAGCGTGTACGCCGTGCCGTCGGGGGCGATCAGCTGGACCTGGAGGTCGCCGATGTAGGTGTGGGTGATGTCGACCTCGACGGCCAGGTCCGAGGGCGCGTTGCCGGAGACGCCGGAGACGGTCACCGGGGACTCGACGGTGGAGTTGTCGGCGACGGTGTAGTCGGCGGTGTTCTCGAAGCGGTCACCGGGAGGCGGGGTGGTGCCCCCGTCGCCGACGTTCAGCAGGCGGTTGGGTGATCCGCTGCCCGGGTTGCCGACGACGCCGGTGGTGGCGGCGGAGGTCAGCGCGGAGGAGACCTGGGCGGGGGTGGCCGAGGGGTTGCCGGCCAGGTGGAGGGCGGCGGCGCCGGCGACGTGCGGGCTCGCCATGGACGTACCGGAGATGGTGTTGGTGGCCGTGTCGCCGGTGCGCCAGGCGGAGGTGATGGAGGAGCCGGGGGCGAACAGGTCCAGGACGGAGCCGTAGTTGGAGTAGCTGGCGCGGGCGTCGCTGGAGGTGGTGGCGCCGACGGTGATCGCCTCGGTGACGCGGGCCGGGGACTTGGTGGAGGCGTTGGTGGACTCGTTGCCGGCCGCGACGACGAAGGTGACGCCGGAGGCGACGGCGTTGCGGACGGCCGTGTCCAGGGCGGTGTCGGCGCCGCCGCCGAGGGACATGTTGGCGACGGCCGGCTTGACCGCGTTCCGCGCGACCCAGTCGATGCCGGCGACGACCTGGGCGGTGGTGCCGGAACCGGAGTTGTTCAGCACCCGGACGCCGACGACCTTCGCCTTCTTCGCCACGCCGTGGGAACTGCCCGCGACGGTGCCGGCGACATGGGTGCCGTGACCGTGGCCGTCCTGGGCGGTGTTGTCGTTGTCGATGGCGTCGTACCCGTCGAAGGCCCGGCCGCCGAAGTCGTTGTGGCTGATGCGGACGCCGGTGTCGATGACGTACGCCGTCACGCCCTCCCCGGCCGAATCCGGGTAGGTGTACGAGTTGTTGAGCGGGAGGCTCCGCTGGTCGATCCGGTCCAGGCCCCAGGAGGGCGGGCTGGGCTGGGTGCCGGTGATGTGGAAGGTGCGGTTCTGGATCACCGAGGCGACGGCCGGGTCGGCGGCGAGACGTTTCGCCTCGGTCTCGGACGCCTCGACCTCGTAGCCGTTGAGGGCCTTGGTGTAGGTGCGCTCGATGTCGGCGCCGTACTTCTTCGCCAGGGCGCGGCCCTCGGCGGAGCCGGAGCGGGCCTCGTCCGCCTTCAGGGTCACGATGTAGCTGCCGGTGACGGCGTTCGCGGCGCCCGCGTACTGGACGCGGCCTTCGGCGGCGGCCGGGGCCGCGCCTGCGGGGAGGGCGGAGACGAGGCTCGTGACGAGGGCCGCGGTGGTCGCGGCGCCGAGGGCGGCCAGTCTTCGCCGGGGGTGACGCATCACTGCCATGTGAGGGTTCCTCCTGGGTCGGTGGTGCGCGTACGGACCGGCCACTGACGAGATCATGTCAACTCTGGCGACCGAGTCCGGGCATCAGCCGAAAGATTGAGGGTTGCACAGGAATTGCACAAGGGGCCCCGCACGAACCCATGGACCGGATACCCCTGCGGCGCGACAGCGGGAGACTCCGCGCGCATCCACTCCCCCTCGGCGCCCGAGGACTCGACACGGGTACCGGTGACGCCGCCAGCCCGGGATGGAAACTCGCGACGACCTCGCACGGCCACGCGCCCGACGGGCTGCTCGACACCTGCGCCGGCGAGCGCCGTCCGGTCGGCGCACAGGCACTCGACGGCCGAGACGGCCGAGACGGCCGGACCCGGTCCGCGGTACCCCCGTCTTCCGGCGAAGATCGGCCCAACCCCCGCGCGCCCCGGTAGCATCGCCACCCGGCACACTCAGCGGGAGGGCCCTTTGATCGAACTTGCCGATATGGTGCGGGAGTTGAGGGACCAGTTGAACTCCGCGATGTCCGGCGACGGCTCTCGCCCGATCCGGTTCGAACTCGGCCCGGTCGAGATCGAGGCGAGTGTCATGGTCGAGCGCGCCGGGGGCGCCGGAGGCAAGGTGAACTTCTGGGTGGTGGAGGCGAACGCCGACGCGTCGGCCGTGTCCTCCCGGGCCCACCGCGTCACCGTCACCCTCCAGCCGGTGCTGGTGGCGCCCGACGGCAGCCGCACCAAGGTGCTGATCGCGGGCGACGAGGAAAGCGGCGAACGCTGACGTTCACGCCTCGTCGTCTCCGCTTTGTTCCTGGCACTGACGGACGGGGAAGGCTAGTCGTACGCTGTCCGCACCGAGCGCGAACGGACTCGATGACAGGGGTGGGGGAGGTCACGAGGTGGAGGAGCGCAGCGCCGCACGCGTTCGCAACGAACTCATGGCCGACATGGCCGGGGTGCTTGCCGAGTCCGAGACGCTACGGCGGCAGGCCGGCGCCAACATGATCGTCCAGGACCTGTCCGCAGAGCTCCGGCTGACCCTGGACCCCCGCTCGGACGAGCCGCTCACGCTGTGGGCGCGGCGCCTGGTCAGGACATGCGCCGAGGCCGACGAGGGCCTCCAGACCCTGGCCCGCTGCCTGGGGTACGCCGAGCAGCAGTCGTCGAGCGTCCTCGCACTGTGGCGTCTGGTCGACGAGTGGGACGCCATGGCCTTCTTCAAGGGCGGCGACCTGCACCCGTTACGACCCGCCCTCCGGCGGATCCGGTCCACGGCGCTGCTCACCGCCCTCGCCCGCCGCGCCAGCCACTCCCGCGTCCAGGAGCTCGAGGAGTGGTGCGACACCGGATGGGAGGTCTTCCTGCACCTGGCGGGCAACAACACGGCGGCCGACGAACTCCCCTCGTCGCTGGCGTTCCTGTCCCTCGCCGCCCAGCACCTGGTGAAGGAGGGCCGTACGGAGGAGGCGGAGGAACTGCGCCGCTGGAACCGCAAGCAGGCCCAACTCTGCGGTCTCACAGAGGTGATGGCCGACTGGCAGCAGGACGACTTTGCCCCGCCCGGTGAACCCTCCCTGCATCCGGCCTACTTGCTGATCCAGTTCGAGCCGGACGGCGTCGAGCCCGACCGTTTCTACGTGTCCCACTGGCGGCAGTCCGACTCCGACGGCTGGCACCCCATACCCGGCGAGACGGAGAAGCTGCACCGGGACGAACTCGCCGCCAAGGTGGACTTCCTCGTCGAACGGGCCGAGGAGCGCTGGACGGACCTGCGTCAGCCGGTCGTCATAGAACTGGTCCTGCCCTGGAGCCTGTTGGCGGAGCCGGTCGAGTGGTGGCACAGGGAGACCGACACCCCGGTGCCCATACCGCTGGCCATGGACTACTCCGTCGTGATCCGCAGCTTCGAACGGCTGCGCAAGGCCGCCTGGCACCGGGCCTGGAACAACCGCTGGCGGCGGCTGAAGGACCGGCCCGCCGAGAGCCGCCCTCACTGGAGCCGGCCGGAGCAGTCCGCCTTCCACCTCGAGCGGGAACTCAAGGAGGACGATCAGGTCGTCTGCCTCGTCCTCAGCGAGCCTCCCGGCACCGACTCACCCACCGCGCAAGCGGAGTTCGTCGCGGCGCTGCGTGCCGGTGTACCCGCCCTGCTGTGGGACCGCAGAGGGCCGGGGACCGACTTCCGCGAGGCCGCCGCGGACATACTCCAGGACCGCGGCCTGTCCAGACTGCTCGATCACACCCGCAGATGGCGCAACGAGGCGCTGGCCCTGGGGCCGGAGGGATGGGACGGGCATGTCGGCCGTCACCTGGCCCTCCTGCTGGACGACCCGGAACGGCTGCCCGGACCTCCGGCGCCGGCCGGTGGTCCCGAAGGCGACGGCGCCGATGCCGGATGAAGGACAATTGACCGCGGACGGGGGAACGAAGGGAGCGCGTCCCGTGATGCCAGGTGCGTCGACCGGAGCGCACAACGGATCGCCCGGACCGTGGGTAAGCTGTGCGCCGAACGGGGCTGTTGGCGCGCCTGCGACGACCATCGGCACGAGAGGTCATCCGTCCCGGCCGTCAGGTGAACAGCCACGCCGTGAGAGTGACCATGTCCAGTGACGAGGCCCGGCGCGACCGGTTGTGGTCCGCGGCGGACACGGCACGTCTCTGGGGCGACTGGCCCACAGGGGGCGGATCCGGCGGCGGCCTGCCCCCCGGGGAAGTGCTCCTGGTCATCGATTCCCATGTGACGGTCCGCGTCTGGGAGCAGGTGATCGACGACCTGGTGGCGGCCCTGGCCGGAGGTTTCACCACCGTCCGCACGGTGCGGCTGTCCGGCACCGACGAGGCGCTGCCGAGCCGGGTCCGCACCGAAGAACCGCTCGGTGCCCCGTCGGACGGCACGCGCCGCGTGGTCCTGGTGGTGACGGACGGCCTGGCGGCCGGCTGGCACAGCGGATCGGTGCAGCCGCTGCTGCGGCGCTGGGGAGGCCACTGGCCCGTCGCGGTGGTCGACCTGCTGCCACCCCATGTCTGGTACCGCACCGGCCTCGCCATCCTGCAGGTCCAGGCCGGCGCGCCCCGCCCCTGGGCGCCCAACGCCGAGTGGAGCTGGCAGGAGCGCACGGTGCCGGTGATCCCTCGAGCCGAGGACGACGAGGAGGACGAGGACGACGAGGGCTCCCCCGTCGTCGTACCGGTCCTCTCCCTCACCGACCACGGCGTGCACGCCCTGGCCGCCGTGCTGAGCGGGTCGCGGGCCGACCGGCCCGCCCTGCCCGCGATCCTCGCCCACCCCTGGAAGGGCAGGCCGGACGCCGCCCGGGAGTTCCCCTGGGCGGCCGACCCCTCGGGCTCCCACGAGCCGCAGTCCGCGGCCGAACGTGTCTTCACCTTCCGCGCCGCGGCCTCCCCCACCGCCTTCCATCTGGGCACCCGTCTCGCCGCGGCGCCCCTCACCCTGCCGGTCATCCGCAGGCTGACGGCATCCACGCCCGGCGCCGGACCGGTGCATTCGTCCGAGTTCTTCATGAGCGGCCTGGTCCGCCCCACCGGCGTCCAGGACGACAGCCCCGGGGCGGTGGTGTACGACTTCCTCCCCGGGACCCGTGAACAGCTGCTCGCCCTGGGCCGCCGCAGCGCGACCATCCGCACGCTGTACGACGTCCGTGAGGTACTGGCCTCGGATCCGGCGACCGCGCCCCTGCTCCCGCCGCCCTCCGAGCCGTCGAACAAAGCCTCGAAACCGCAGGTGAACCAGAAGAACGCGCATTTTCTTCGCGTCGAGTTGACGGCATTGAAAGCCCTGTCCGGTTCATACCTTCAGCGTGCCCGAATGTTGCATCATGCCCTCAAATGGCACGATGAGCGGTACTCGGTACCGCTCACCAAGGTCTCCCCCCGTACCGCCGAACCCACCGCACCAGGAGCCACCGAAGGAGCCCCGCCCATGTCGACCACACCCCAGCGCACGGTGGAGGGGGAGCGCACCGCACAGCCGCGCGTCTGGGGAGCCATACCGCCGCGCAACCACCGGTTCACGGGCCGGAACGAGCTCCTCGTCCAGCTCGACCAGCGGCTGCGGGAGGGTACGACCACGGTCCTGCCCGAGGCGATCCACGGCATGGGCGGCGTGGGCAAGACACAGCTGGCGATCGAGTACGCGTACCGGCACCAGTCCGAATACGACATCGTCTGGTGGATCCCCGCGGAGCGGCCCGGCCAGATCGGCCAGTCCCTGGTGGAACTGGCCAAGCGGCTGGGCCTGGTCACCACCTCCGAGGCCAATGTCGCGGGCCCGGCGGTGCGCGAGGCGCTGCGTGAGGGGCGTCCGTACTCCCGCTGGCTGCTGATCTTCGACAACGCGGACAGTCCCGAGCAGGTACGCCCCTACTTCCCCACCGGCGGCAGCGGCAAGATCCTGGTCACCTCCCGCAACCGCCGCTGGGAACTGGTGGGCGGCTCGCTCGACGTGGACGTGTTCGAGCGCGAGGAGAGCAAGCAGCTGCTCCAGAGGTCGGGTCCCCAGCTCGCCGACGAGGAGGCCAACGAGCTGGCCAAGGCCTTGGGGGACCTGCCACTCGCCCTGGTCCAGGCAGCCGCCTGGCGGGCGGAGACCGGCATGCCCGCGTCCGAATACCTGCGGCTCTTCGAGGACAAGCGCAGCGAACTCCTCGAGACGTCCACCGCGCCGGACTACCAACTGCCCGTCGCCGCGGCGTGGAACGTCTCCCTCGACCACCTGGAGACCCGCAGCCCCGCCGCGCTGCGGCTGCTGCAACTGTGCTCCTACTTCGCTCCGGACCCGATCTCCAGGGGCATCCTGTCCGGCCCGGGTTCACGCAGTGACTTTCCCGAACTGAACGCGGTACTCACCGACCCGATGAAGCTCGCACGTGCGATACGGGAGATCAACCGCTATTCACTCGCCCGTATCGATCACCGCACGAACTCCATCGAGATGCATCGACTCGTGCAGCTCGTACTGATCAACCGCATGAGTCCGGAGGAACAGAACCGCATGCGTGAAGACGCCCACTCCCTGATGGCGACCGCAGACCCCAAGTCACCGACGTCCCCGGCCAGCTGGCCGAGGTACGCGGAGCTCTACAGTCACGTCATCGCCTCCGACGCCGTCAGGTCGGACCAGCGCTGGATGCGGCAACTGGTCGTCAACGTGGCCCAGTACCTCTTCTACTGGGGCGACCACGAGGTGTCCGTCGACTTCTCCGAGAACGCCTGGAAGACCTGGCTCGAGGTCTTCGGGGAGGAGGACGAGTGGACGCTGATCATAGGGAAGTGGCTGGCCTGGATGTACTGGGTCGTCGGCCGTTACCAGGAGGCGTCCGATCTGATCGAGCGCGTGCGGAGCGTCTACGACCGCGTCGCGTCCCCGGACAGCGAGCACGCGATCGACGCGATCATGAACGAGGCCACCGTGCGGCGGGGGCAGGGCCGGTTCGTGGACGCGCGGGAACTCGACCGGACCGCCTACGACCAAGCCCACCAGGCCTTCGGTGACGACGACCCCAAGACCCTGGACGCCGCCAACAACCTCGGCGTGAGCCTGCGTCTCACCGGCGCCTTCCGGGAGGCACTGGAACTCGACCGGAAGACCTGGGACCTCAAGCTCCGCATCTTCGGCCGCGACGACCAGCGCAGTCTCATCACCGAGAACTCGATCGCCATCGACGTACGGGAGACCGGGGACTACGTCGGCGCGCGGCAACTCCAGGAGACCGCCCTGGAGGCCTGCCGCAACGTCCTGGGCAGCCGGAACCCCCAGACCATCGACACGGTGCGTGAGCTGGGCATCGCCTGCCGGAAGGCCGGTGACCACACCCGGGCCCTGGAGCTCGCCATCGAGGCCCACGAGGCGTTCACCCGCCGTTACGGCGACACCCATCCCAGGTCGCTGGGGACCGCGCTGCCCCTGTCCGTGGCGCTGCGCCAGAACGGCGACCTGGAGGCCGCCCGGTCACGGGGAGCCCAGGCCTGTGCCAGCTACCGTCAGGTCTTCCACCCGCTCCATCCCTACACCCTGTCCGCCGACATCGGCCTCGCCGTGACCGAACGCCTGCTCGGGCGACCGGATGAGGCACGCCGCCTCGACGAGGCGGCCCTCACCGACCTGACGGCGGGCCTCGGCGCGGTGCACCCCTTCACCCTGGTGGCCGCGGTGAACCTGGCAAGCGACCTCGCGGCCCTCGAGGAGCACGAGGCAGCGGTGGGTCTGGGCCGAGAGACCCTGTCCCGGTGCCACGAAACATTCGGAACCGACCACCCGACCACCCTGGCCTGCGCCGGCAACCTGGCGCTCGACCTGATCGCGGTCGGTTCGGACAGCGAGGGCTCGGCCTTGCGGCAGAGCACCCGGGAGAGCATGGAGCGGGTGCTTGCCGGCCCCGGCACCGAACCGGCCATCGCCTCTCCCCACCCCGCCGTGGCAGCCTTCGCGGCAGGCGAACGAGCGAACTGCGACATCGACCCTCTGCCCCTGTAACCCCGCACACGGCCTGCGCCCGAGAACCCGGCGGAGCAACCGGGGGCACGGCGGAGGCGCCCCGGACACTGCCGGGGCGCCTCCGCCGTGCTGCCGGTCCCCGCCCCGGCACCCTGCGCGCACCCTCAGAGCCCTCGCCCCGCGCCGCCCACCCACGCGGCCAGGCGGACCGGGTCCACCCGCTCCCCCGTCCCATCGCACAGCGCCTCGTGGACCGCACGGACCCGCTCGGGACGGCGGAGCAGCACCTGAGCGGCTGCCGCGTCCCGGGCCGTCGGTCCCCCGGACAGCGCCCGGCCCAGCACGGCCCAGGCCCCGGTCCCGCCCTTCCCCGCAGCCAACTGCTCCACCAGCACCCGCCGTGCGGCCTCCCGCTCCCCACAGCACAGGAGCACGTCGGCCACCCCCGCCCCCCGCACGGCCCCCTCGGCACGCCAGTCCCCCTCAGGGTCCGTCAGCCGATGACGCGCGAGAACCGCCGCCGTGTCCAGGAACCCGGCTCCGGGGTCCGCGCTCACCCGCGGCTCCCCCGCGAGAAGGGCCGAGGGCCTCTCAGCCCCTTCCCGCCAGGCCCGTACCGCCTCGTCCACCCCCTCCTCCGGGGGCCGCACATGATGCTCCCGCCACCGGGCCCGATGATCCGCCACCGCCTCCCGGGCCATGCGGAGTTCGGTGCCGGGCACGTCCTCGTCCGGCCAGGCGGCGCATTCCTCCGCCAGCGTCTCGAGCAGCCGGCGCCCGAGCGCCGTCAGACGTTCGTGGTGGCGCACCCTGTTCAGTACCGGCCCCACCTGTTCACGCCAGAGAGCGAACTCGAAGTGCGCGAGCGCCGCCTCCGCCCCGTCGGCCACCCTCCGGTGCGCCCGCCAGAAGCGTGCGACGCCGAAGAAGGCATAGATCCCCTGCAGAAGACCGTCCAACGGCCGGGGATCGTCCCGCCACGGGGCGTAGAACAACTCCCGGCGGTCCTCCTTCGTCCGGGTCCGGCGGAGCAGGGGCTCGAGGTGGATCAGCGCGCCGAGCTTGATGTGCTGGAACTCGTGGGTCAGCGTCGCCGCCAGCTGAGCGGCCCCGTCCGGAAGGGAGACATGCACACCTCCGAACGCCTCGCCGGCGGAGCTGCTGTACGGCCGAAACCTTTCTCTTCGCTCCGCGGGCGCGACCGACACCACGGCATGCCGCATGGCCTCCGCCTGGGCCGGTTCGGCACGCGACAGCACTTCCCATGCCTCCGCCAGCAGGGACCGCCACAGCCGGACCTCCCCCTCCGCCACCGCACGCGGCGCGCCGGGCCCGGAGAACGCCCGATAAGGATCGTGTGCCTCGAGAACAACGGACGCGGCCAAAACCGTGGACGCCTCCGGCCGCCCCCACGTGAGGCGACGGGTCGGCAGCCAGCCCGGTGACGGCACCTCCCGGTCCGCGCCCACCACCACCTCCGCGTCACCGGCGGTGATCCGCAGGCGTCCGTCCTCGCCGGTGACCAGGGCACTCGCCCATTCCGGGGATTCCCCCGGAACGGGAAGCACCGCGCAGCCCAGTCCCGGGAACGGGACGAATCCCCTGCGCATCGGAACGGCGATGTCGAACCGGATTCCGGCACGGGCGGCGGCCGTCGCGGCCAGCGCGGCCAGATGACCGACCCTCGCCTCCACCGGAACGGTGTCCCGCGCACGCGTACGGCTGTCCCTCAGACACCTGAGCACCGAGGCCACCCAGACACCGGTACCGGGGGCCATCACCGCGTCCTCGACGGCCTGCGGTTCCTCGTCCTGCACCCGTTCCAGCAGGGCCCACGCCTCCTTGACGGAGGCCTCCCAGCGGCCCTCGCCGGCCGGTCCCGGGGTTCCGGCCTGGTCGAGGAAGGCTCTCAGGAACAGCAGACGGCGGCTCCGCTCGGCCCGCCACAACTCACCGACGACCTCGCTGTCGCCCGCTCCTCGCAGCAGTTCCCCGAGGCCCTCTGCCGAGAGTTCGTGGAACACGGGACGGTCACCGGACGAACCGGTCCGCGCCCATCCGTCCCCTGTCACTCCGTCTGGGACGGGCTGCTGCCGCCCATCCTGACCGAATACGGATCGTCCATGTCCTCCATCAAACTCTCGAGCGACTCCGACATGGCCGGGCCCCACATGGAGCGCAACGTCTCGAGTGATATGCCCGAGAGATCCATGATCCCGGGTCCCATGGCAGGCGTCGCCCGCTCAACGGCTGCCAAGTCCCCTCCCGTAAAGCTTCTCAGCGTGCAGGTGTACAGATGTGCGGTGTCCTCTCAATGATGACCCAGCGGAGGGACCCCTGAAACCCTGTGTACCGGCCAGACATGATGTCACCGTCATCCGGGGCCGGATCACCGGTGCGCATCGGACAGTTGACGCAGCGTCACCTCGACCCGTCGCATTTCCTCGGAGTCCTGCTCCCACGTCCGGAGCGAGTCCATCACCTGCTCGAACGTGCCGCTGTACCGCAGGCAGGTGCGCACCAGTCCGTAGATCTCCAGCCGCAGGGTGCTGTCGCGGGGCCGATGGGCAGCGATCCGGGGGTCGACCCCGTCGAGGACGGTGTCCAGCCCGTCCGGCCGCCGCAGGATCGGCAGTGCCACCAACACGTCGACCAAGTCGGAGAGTTCGCGCATGGTCGGCTTGGCGGGCAGCGTGGCCGGCGGGCCTGACGAGTGGGACGAGAAGGACGAGAGCGGCGGGCCCAGTCGTTCCGGCAGACCGGCGCAGGCCCGCAGTACCTCGAGTTCCTCCGGGGCCAGCAGTTCGTACAGCCGCTCCACCCGGACCGCCGCCAGCCGTCCGGGGCCGTCGGAGCGGTGGTGGGCGGCGATCAGTCCGACGACCGCTCCGCCGGACCAGAGAGCCGCGCCCGACATGCCCTCCCAGGGCGAACGGTCCGGCTCGACTTCGCCGGCGGGCGGCGGTACGACGACCTCCAGCGTGCCTTCCCTGCGATTGGAGAGGACCGCGACCTTGCCGTCGACATGGCAGGAGTCCCGGTACCGGACGAGTTGTCCGTCCGCGGCGGCACGGCCGGAACCGGTCTCCGCGCGGAGTTTGAACCGGGGGAACCCCACGGCGGTGACGGGCAGCGTGACATCGGCCTCCGGAAGAGCGGCGTACCGGGGCGGACCGTGGACGACCGGGACGTGTGCGGGCGGACCGGTGAGTTCGAGAAGGGCGATGTCAGCGGGGACCGAGCGGAGTACGACCCGGGCGTCCGCGGTCCACTCCGTGGGGCGGTCGGCGTCGAAGCGGACCCGCAGGAAGCTCAGCGGGGGCTCCGTCACGTGGGCCGCGGTAAGGACGTACCGGTCGGTGACGCGGTATCCGGATCCGCGGCGGCCCGGTCCGCCGCCGTTCCGCCACGCCATCACCTCCGCGACCCGCCCGATCTCCAACCCCCGGTCGTCACACCCTCGTTCGCCCACTGTCGGGATCTACCCCGCACCCAGGTCCGGGAAGCCGGCCCGTACCACCGACCGGCCCGGCGCCCCCGGACCCGGTCGGCGCAACGAGGTCGGTCCGAAACCGAACCGGCCCCTCGTACGACGCCCGCGCCGAACTGATCCGGATCGGCTCCGAAGCCGTCCCCGCCGTCGTCGACGGACTCCCCTCCCTCGGCGGCTTCGGCCGGCTGACCGCCCTCGAGGTCTTCGAGGAGGTGGGCGCTCCCCGCCGCGGCCCCGCCCTCGTCGGACTGCTGGACAGCGACAACCCGACCGTCCGCGCATGCGTGGCCATCGCCCTGGCGAGCCTGGAAGTCGCCGGCGCGGTCGAACCCCTGCGCCGCGCCTACCGCGCCCGCCCGGAACGGGCGACCCCGCCCGACCGGACCGAGCCGGGCGGCATCCGCCGGGCCCTGACGGAACTCGGCGCCCGCACCCCGTGGTCCCCCCGCTCACAGCGGGTCTGCCCGCCACCGCGCCCTGGCAGCACCTGGCCGAAGAGGCCCGCACCTGGTCCCTGCCGGAAGCCGGTGAATCCCCCGTCGGCGACGACGTCTTCGTCACCTCCACCTGCCGTCCGCCGCTCACAGCCGCCAGGCGGTCAGCAAATCACCGGGGCCGTAGGAGGTATCGAGCCCCGGGCAGTCGACTCCGCTGCGCGAGACCGCCACGACGGCCGGGGACATGGTCGTCAACTGCCCCTGACCGGGATCTCGGCGAGATCCGCCGTCGCCCACAGGCCCACCGGCCTGTCGTCCCCGCCGGCGGCGAAGAAGCGGCCGTCGGGGGAGAAATCGACGGCGCGGAAGGAGCAGGCGTGGCGGGTGAGAGGCGGGCCGAACGGGCCACGGGACACCGGGTCCCACAAGCGGACGGTGCGGTCCATGCCTACCGAGACCAGCAGCCGCCCGTCGGGCGAGAACGACAGGCCCCGGACCGCGTTGCGGTGACCGGTGAGCGGGTCGCCGACGGACTCACCGGCGCACGGGTCCCAGAGGCGGACTGTCCCGTCCCAGTCGCCGGAGGCCAGGAGGCGGCTGTCGGGCGAGAACGCCAGTGCCCGGATCTCGCTGCTGTGCCCGATCAGCGGTTCGCCCTCCGGCTCGCCGCCGTCCGCGCGCCACAGCCGTACCGTGGCACCGGCGCCTCCGGAGGCGAGCAGGCGTCCGTCCGGCGAGAACGCCACGGCTTCGACGCCGCCCGTGTGCCCCGCGAGCGGGGCACCGACCGGCTTCCGGGTCACCGGGTCCCACAGCTGTACGGTCCGGTCGCGGCCCCCGGTGGCCAGCAGGCTCCCGTCGGGGGAGAAGGCAAGAGTCCAGAGTGTGCCGTTCTCCGCGAATGGCTCGCCGACGGGCGCACCGGTGCGTGGGTCCCACAGCCGCACGGCCCGGTCGCGGCCCGTCGTCGCCAGCAGCCGGCCGTCGGGGGAGAACGCCACGCACCTGACCCCGTCCCTGTGCCCGGTGAGGGGAGCGCCTGCGGGCTTGCCGGTGGCCGCGTGCCATAGCCGCACCAGCGGGTCGTCGTTCACGGTGGCGAGGAGTTTCCCGTCGGGCGAGAACGCCAAGGAGCGCGCGCCGCAGCTCTGTTCGCCGAAGAGGAGGTGGGCCGCGGATGCGTCGGCTGCGGCGGCGTGAGCGGTGGCAAGGGCTGGGACAGCGGCAGGAGTGGGCGAGGTGGCGGCAACGGCAGGCGCCGGGACCGGCGGATCGGGGTCCGGTTTCGAGGCGGCAGGGCGGCGGGCCGCAGGCGGCTGCGCCGTGCGCAGCAGCTCCAGGTCGCGCCAGCGCGTGCGCCAGTCCTCCAGGCGCGGGTCGTCGCGGCCGAGCGGATGCGGGCGGCCCTCATGGTCGTGGGCGAGCAGTGTCCGCACCAGTGCCATCAGGAAGTCCAAGCGCGGCAGCCGCTTGCCGTTCAGCGTCTCGCTGACCGCCGCGGCCGACAGGGGCCGGTGCCGGGGGGCGCGCCGGGCGATCTCCCGCAGCGGCAGGTTGCCGCGCTCGATCCGCAGCGCCTTCAGGTCGGCGGCGAACACAGCCAGCCGCCGCCCGAAGTCGTCCTCCGGCGCAGCGGCGGTGCCATGCACGGCGTCACGGTCGGCCACCCGTCACCTCCTGGCGCGTGCCCACCAGAATAGGGAAGAACCCGGTGTACCAGTGCCGTTCGGCGGCGTTCGGCGCAGTTCGGTTCGGTACGGGCTCGTTCGTGGCATGACGCCGACGGCGGTCGGCTGGGCTGTGCTGGAGGCATGACACTTCTTCCGCTACTGATCGGCCCGCTTCGGCGCGTGCTGCTGGTCGCTCTGCTCGCCCCAGCCCTGCTCGTGGCCCTCATCGCCACCGTCCCCGCCCTGGCGGTCCTGCCGTTCCTGACCGACGGCACGGACCGTGCGGTCCGGCTCCTACGGGCGCACAACGCGTACCTCCGGACGCTGCTCACCACAAGCCCGCTCACGCGGTGACGCCTGCAGCCGCGAGACGTCAGACATCTCGCAGGCTCTTGTGCAGGCTCAGCCGTTCCAGGATGCGCCGGGCCTCACGGGCCATCTCGCGGTTGATCTTGACGAGGAAAGCGGCTTCTCCCTCCCCGCCCTCCTTGCCGGCCTCAGGGGCGAGCGGAGCCGCTTCCTCAACGGTCCCACTCGGTGCTCTGCTGGTGGCTGCCCACCTCCTGGCGCCGGGACCACTCCGCGTCATGACCTCCCACATCGAGACACTCGTCCAGCAGCTCGACGGCAAGGCCGAGGAGTCCTACGACGCCCGCGCGGAGCTGATCTGGATCGGCGCCGACGCCATACCCGCCGTCATCGACGGACTGCCTTCCCTCGGCGGCTTCGGTCAGCTGACCGCCATCGAGGTCTTCGAGGAGGTGGGCGATCCCCGTTGCGGCCCCGCTCTCGTCGGCCTGCTGGACAGCGACAACCCGACCGTCCGCGAATGGGCGGCCATGGCTCTGGCGAGCCTGGAGATCGACGGCGACATCGAGCCCCTGCGCCGCGCCTACCGCGCCTGTCTGGAACGGGCGACCCCACCGGACTGGACCGAGTCTGTCGGCATCCGCTGGGCGCTGACCGAACTCGGCGTCCGTAACCCTGTCGTCCCGCCGCTCACCGCGCGCCTACGACCCACCACTGCGGACAACGCCCCAGGCTGGCCTTCAACCCACTTCACCGAGATCATCAACGACCTGGCCGACCACGCCCAGGTGATCCTCTACTCCCAGTTCTGGCGCGTGGACGCCGGCCGCACGTACGGCGTCTCCGGCCCCGCCCTGGACTGGGAACTCGACTGGACCGCGCCCTGGGAGCACCTGGTCGAAGACTCCCGCACCTGGTCCCTGCTGGAAGCCTCCGAAACCCCCGCCGACGACGACATCCTCGTCGCCCCCACCTGGATCGACCGTACCGACCTGCGCCCGGAGAGGTGACCCCGTGCTGGTCACCCCACCTGCGCACTGGAAGGTCGTGCCGGACTGCACCCGCCCTCGGTCCGAAGACGGTCACGGCCGCGGCAGACGAACGGCCCGGACGCCTCGCCGGTCAACGGCCCCGGCGACCGGAGAGACGTCCTCCTCGTGGGAACACCGACCACCGGCACACGTCGGCTCAGTCAGCTGTGCCGGGCTCCACGACCCACTCGGCCTTCAGCCCGCTCACCGAAGCGATCATGTCGAAGTCGCCGTCGTAGTGCAGGACCGTGGCCCGGTGCCGTTCGGCGGTTGCCGCGATGAGGACGTCGGCCAGCGACAGTGCCCGGTGAGAGCCGGCGTTCAGCGCCAGGCCCTGGATCTCAAGCGCCCTCTCGAACTCCTGATCATCGCAGGGCAGGTAGTCGAAACCGCGGAGCAGGGTACGCAGTCGCAGCGCCTCGGGCTTGCCGCGAGCCGAGTACAGAACCTCGTACTCCGTCGGGGCGCACACCGCGAGAAGCCCGTCGCGGTTCAGCACATCCAGCCGCGCCCGCACCGCCGGCTTGCCCCGGCGAGCCAGCGCTGACTTGTCGATGAGGTAGCGTCCCTTCACGCCGCCGAGGCTCCGCCCTCACGCTTGAGCGTGCCGTCCGGGTTGCGCGGCCCGGTCTGGGAGCGGATCTCCGCGAACGCGTCCTCGAACTCCCCCTCGTCGATGGCATCGAACAACTCCCGGCGCAGCCGCAGCTTCACCCCCTCCTCCATGGCCGCCCGTACTGCGGCGGCCTTGGTCTTCACGCCGTACACCCGCATCGCCTGCTCGACGATCTCGTCGTCCAGATCAATCACAGTCCTGGCCATCAGCCATCCCTCCACAGCCCGACAACACACCAACGATATCAATTCGGGCCAAGAAATGACATCAGAATGCCGAGTTGCCGACGCCGGTATCAGCACGGTCCACCCAGCCGCCCCCTCACACCCAGCTGCACACGGCCCACACCCCGGCACGGAAAAACCAAGGGCCCGACCCCAAAAGGCCGGACCCCTTCCGAACCGCACGCTCGCCGGAACAGCGACGTGGTGATGCAGTGCCCGCTACACGTTGAAGCGGAACTCCACCACGTCCCCGTCCTGCATGACGTACTCCTTGCCCTCCATGCGGGCCTTGCCCTTGGCGCGGGCCTCGGTGACCGAGCCGGTTTCGACCAGGTCGGTGAAGGAGATGACCTCCGCCTTGATGAAGCCCTTCTGGAAGTCGGTGTGGATGACACCGGCGGCCTCGGGAGCGGTGGCGCCCTTCTTGATGGTCCAGGCGCGGGATTCCTTCGGGCCGGCCGTGAGGTAGGTCTGCAGACCGAGGGTGCGGAAGCCGACGTGGGCGAGGGTGGCGAGGCCGGGCTCGTCCTGGCCGACGGACTGGAGGAGTTCGAGGGCCTCGTCCTCGTCCAGTTCGGCGAGGTCCGCCTCCAGCTTGGCGTTGAGGAAGATCGCCTCGGCGGGGGCGACCAGGGCGCGCTGCTCGTTCTTGAAGTCCTCGTCGGTCAGCTCGTCCTCGTCGACGTTGAAGACGTAGAGGAAGGGCTTGGTGGTGAGGAGGTGCAGGTCGTGGAGGAGTTCCGCGCGCTCGGTGCCCTGGACGATGCCCTGGGAGAAGAGCGTGTCGCCCTTCTCCAGGATCTCCTTGGCCTCCTCGACCGCCTTGACCTTCGGCGCGATGTCCTTCTTGATCCGCGACTCCTTCTGGAGGCGGGGAAGGACCTTCTCGATGGTCTGGAGGTCGGCGAGGATCAGCTCGGTGTTGATCGTCTCGATGTCGTCCTTCGGCGAGACCTTGCCGTCGACGTGCACGACGTTCTCGTCCTTGAAGGCACGGATGACCTGGCAGATCGCGTCGGACTCGCGGATGTTCGCGAGGAACTTGTTGCCGAGGCCCTCGCCCTCCGACGCGCCGCGCACGATGCCGGCGATGTCGACGAAGTCGACCGTGGCCGGGAGGACGCGCTGGGAGCCGAAGATCTCGGCCAGCCTGGTGAGGCGGGGGTCGGGGACGCCGACCACGCCGACGTTCGGCTCGATCGTGGCGAACGGGTAGTTGGCCGCCAGCACGTCGTTCTTGGTCAGGGCGTTGAACAGGGTCGACTTGCCGACATTCGGCAGACCGACGATTCCGATCGTGAGCGACACGTTGCGACTTCCCGTACGTGAGGATGGGGACGAGGACCGGCCGACTGGGCTGCGTGGGCCGATCCACCAGTCTACGGCGTGCCCGCCCGCGACCCGGCGACGTGTCGAACGTCCGGCCGGGCTCCGATCCCCGGCGTGTCTGACGGGCTGTTCGGCACATAAAACGACCTACGTTGGTGCAGTGGAGCAACACAGGACGCGACCCGCGCGGTACGGACGGTACGGACCGCGACGTGACAGCCCGGTCGAACCGGCCAAGCCGCCGCTGCCCCCGCAGGCGGGGCGGGCGACGGGGGGCGGAGCCGGGCGGCCCGCCCGGCCCGCCCGTGTGCCGCAGCGCCGGCCCGCTGCCCCGCCCGCGGTCCGGCGGCTGCCCAACCCGCGGCTCACCGGTCTGGGCTCGGTCCTGTTCTGCGGGCTGGTGATGCTCGTCCTCGGTCTGCTGACCGAGATGCTGTTCGAGGCCTCGGGGACCGTGTACGGCGTGCTCTTCCTGCCGGTGTGCGTGCTGAGCGCGCTGTGGGTGCGCGAGGGGGACCTGCTCGTCGCGCCCGTCGTGGTGCCGATCGCGTTCGCCGTGGGGCTGGTTCCGCTCGCCGACGAGGGCGGTGGCGGCACCGGCGGCCGGCTGATGGGCATGGTGACCGGCCTCGCCACCCAGGCCGGGTGGCTCTACGGCGGGACGCTGGCCGCGGGTCTGATCGTGCTCGCCCGCAGGATGCACCGGGTCCGCGCGGCCAACCGGCGCACCGCGCGGAACCGTCCCGCCCGGCCGTAGGCCCTACACGCCCGTCGCCGCCCGCATCGCCGCGCCCACGATGCCCGCGTTGTTCTGCAGCTGGGCGGGGACGATCTCCGCCTTGATGCCCTGGATGTGGTCCAGGAACTTGTGGGACTTGCGGCTGACGCCGCCGCCGATGATGAACAGCTCGGGCGAGAAGAGCATCTCCACGTGGGCCAGGTACTCCCGCACCCGGACCGCCCAGTCCTCCCACGACATGTCGTGGTCCTCCCTGACCTTGCTGGAGGCCCGCTTCTCCGCGTCGTGGCCGTGCAGCTCCAGGTGGCCCAGTTCGGTGTTGGGGACGAGGACGCCGTCCACGAACAGGGCGCTGCCGATGCCGGTGCCGAAGGTCAGCAGGATCACCGTGCCCCGGTGGTGACGTCCGGCGCCGAAGTGCATCTCGGCGACGCCGGCCGCGTCCGCGTCGTTGACCAGCGTCACCGGCAGGCCGCCCAGGCGGTCGCCGAGCAGCACGCGCGCGTCGGTGTCGATCCAGCTCTTGTCGACGTTGGCCGCCGTACGGATCGTGGTGCCGCCGGTGACGACGCCCGGGAAGGTGACCCCGACCGGTCCGGTCCAGCCGAAGTGGTCGACGACCTGCTTCACGCCGTCGGCCACCGCGTCGGGTGTGGCCGGGTGCGGGGTGAGGACCTTGCAGCGCTCCTGCGCCAGGTCCCCCTTGTCCAGGTCGACCGGGGCACCCTTGATCCCGGAACCGCCGATGTCCACGCCGAAGATCTGCATGGCCTTACGTTACGACGTGGGACGGACGGTCACGTCAGTCGGCCTCCGTGACCGTCGCACCCGCTCCGTCGTCACCGCGCGGAATCCGCGCCGGAGCCGCCGCGCTCGGCCACCAGGGCCGCCGCCTCCTCGCGCAGGTCACGGCGGAGTTCCTTGGGCAGCGAGAAGATGATGGACTCCTCGGCGGCCTTGACGATCTCGACGTCCCCGAAGCCACGTTCCGACAGCCATTCGAGGACCTGCTCGACCAGGATCTCCGGCACCGAGGCGCCCGAGGTGACGCCGACCGTGGTCACGCCCTCCAGCCAGGCCTCGTCGATCTCGTCGGCGAAGTCCACCAGGTACGCCGCGCGGGAGCCGGCCAGCTTGGCGACCTCCACCAGCCGCTTGGAGTTGGAGGAGTTGCGCGAACCGACCACGATCACCAGGTCCGCCTCGGCGCCCATCTGCTTGACCGCGAGCTGGCGGTTCTGCGTGGCGTAGCAGATGTCGTCGCTGGGCGGGGAGATCAGCTGGGGGAACTTCTCCTTCAGCGCGTCGACGGTCTCCATGGTCTCGTCGACGCTCAGCGTGGTCTGGGAGAGCCAGACGACCTTGGACGGGTCGCGGACCTCGACCTTCGCCACGTCGCCCGGCCCGTCGACGAGCTGGATGTGGTCGGGGGCCTCGCCGGAGGTGCCGATGACCTCCTCGTGGCCCTCGTGGCCGATCAGGAGGATGTCGTAGTCGTCGCCTGCGAAGCGGACGGCTTCCTTGTGGACCTTGGTGACCAGTGGGCAGGTGGCGTCGATGGTGGCGAGCCGGCCGCGCTCGGCCTCCTCGTGGACGACGGGGGCGACGCCGTGCGCGGAGAACATGACGATGTTCCCCGGAGGGACCTCCTCCGTCCGTTCGACGAAGATCGCGCCCTTCTTCTCCAGGGTCTGCACGACGTATTTGTTGTGCACGATCTCGTGCCGGACGTAGACGGGGGCCCCGTACTGCTCCAGGGCCTTCTCGACGGCGATCACGGCGCGGTCCACACCCGCGCAGTAGCCACGGGGGGCGGCGAGCAGGACACGGCGGCCAGGCGAAGCGGTCATGCGTCCCATCGTAAGGCCGCGTCCGGGGGGCCCGGTCACGGTGCGTTGTCGGTGGGGCCCACTACTCTCGCGGGCATGGCTCTCAACACGTCTGCGGAAGCGCCGCTGCCCGTCGGTGAGGTGTCGCGGCTGATCGGGGGGTGGATCGACCGGCTCGGCGCGGTGTGGGTCGAGGGGCAGATCACCCAGCTGTCGCGGCGGCCGGGCGCCGGGGTGGTGTTCCTGACGCTGCGCGACCCGTCGTACGACGTCTCGGTGGGCGTGACCTGCTACCGGCAGGTGTTCGACGCCGTCGCGGACGTGGTGGGCGAGGGCGCGCGGGTGGTGGTGCACTGCAAGCCGGAGTGGTACGCGCCGCGCGGGCAGCTGTCGCTCAGGGCCGCCGAGATCAAGCCGGTGGGGGTGGGTGAACTGCTGGCGCGCCTTGAGCAGCTGAAGAAGTCCCTCGCGCGGGAGGGCCTGTTCGCGCCGGAGCGGAAGAAGCCGCTGCCGTTCCTGCCGCGGCTGATCGGGCTGGTGTGCGGGCGTGCCTCGGCGGCCGAGCGGGACGTGCTGGAGAACGCCCGGCACCGGTGGCCCGCCGTCCGTTTCGAGGTGCGCAACGTGCCCGTGCAGGGCGTGCACGCGGTGCCGCAGGTCGTCCGGGCCGTGCAGGAGCTGGACGCGGTCGACGAGGTGGACGTGATCATCGTGGCGCGGGGCGGCGGCAGCGTGGAGGACCTGCTGCCGTTCTCCGACGAGCAGCTGGTGCGGGCGGTGGCGGCGTGCCGTACGCCGGTCGTCTCCGCGATCGGGCACGAGCCGGACAACCCGCTCCTCGACCACGTGGCCGATCTGCGCGCCTCCACGCCGACCGACGCCGCCAAGAAGGTGGTGCCGGACGTGGGCGAGGAGTACGAGCGGGTACGGATGCTGCGCGACCGCGCGCGGCGCTGTGTCCGGGCCCTGCTGGACCGGGAGGAGCGCGGGCTGGCGAACGCGCTGGCCCGGCCCTCGGTACAGGATCCGCGGCGGATGGTGGACGCGCGGGCGGAGGAGGTCACGGCGCTGCTGGAGCGGGGCCGGCGCTCGCTGCGGTACCAGCTGGACCGGGCCGACTCCGAGCTGACGCACACGCACGCGCGCGTGGTGGCCCTGTCCCCCGCCGCGACGCTGAAGCGCGGGTACGCCGTGCTCCAGCGGGCGGACGGGCACGCGGTGCGGGATCCGGCCGAGGTGGAGGCCGGTGAGGCCCTGCGGGCACGGGTGTCCGAGGGCGGGTTCACTGTCCGAGTCGATGCGTAGGGTGGACGAATGACCGGCAAGACGGAGCAGACGGCGGCGGCGACGGCCGAGGCGCTCGGGTACGAGCAGGCGCGGGACGAGCTGATCGAGGTCGTACGACGGCTGGAGGCGGGCGGTACGACGCTGGAGGAGTCCCTCGCGCTCTGGGAGCGGGGCGAGGAGCTGGCCAAGGTGTGCCGGCGCCGGCTGGACGGGGCGCGGGCCCGGCTGGACGCGGCGCTCGCGGAGGAGGAGAAGGGGGAGGACGGAGCGGAGGACACCGGGGAGGTCTGAGCTGTGAAGTGGGTCACCGGGTTCCGGATTTAGTTGAGCGTTGAACTTCATAGGCGTACGGTCGAACCCGCCAACCGGTCCGTGGCTCCTGCACGGGCATACGGGCCGACGTACCCCCGAGAAGGTTCACGCATGTCACTCGCCCTTGACCCCGCCGCCCAGGACCTGCTGTTCCGCGAGGCGCGCACCGCCAACACGTTCACCGACGAACCGGTGACCGACGAGCAGGTGCGGGCGATCTACGACCTGGTCAAGTACGGCCCCACCGCCTTCAACCAGAGCCCCCTGCGCATCACCCTGGTCCGCTCCCCCGAGGCCCGCGAGCGTCTCGTCCGGCACATGGCGGAAGGCAACCGGGCCAAGACGGCCGCCGCCCCGCTGGTCGCCGTCCTGTCCGCGGACAACGAGTTCCACGAGGAGCTCCCCGCCCTGCTCCCGCACTTCCCGCAGGCCAAGGACGCCTTCTTCAGCGAGCGCCCGGTGCGTGAAAGCGCCGCCGCGATGAACGCCGCCCTCCAGGCCGCCTACTTCATCGTCGGCGTGCGCGCCGCGGGCCTGGCCGCCGGCCCGATGACCGGCCTCGACTTCGAGGGCCTCCGCAAGGAGTTCCTGGACGACGACCACACCCCGCTGATGGTCGTCAACATCGGCCGCCCCGGGCCGGACGCGTGGTTCCCGCGCTCCCCGCGTCTGGAGTACGAGCAGGTCATCACCACCGTCTGAGCGTCATCAGCACGGAGCACATGGGGCGGGGCCCCGTCGGATCGGCCGATCC